>NZ_DASXHW010000184.1:0-16109 GCF_036488105.1 Mycobacterium sp.
AATTTCAAGTGGGCGATTGGGTGCTGCACCTGGACGAAATCGAGCAGGAGCTCACCGCCGATCAACATCCGCTCGCCCGGTACCGGCCGTCCACCGTCGAGGAGATACTCAGCGACGGTGTTGAGCACAAGGTTCGCCCGCTCTGGCGGCATCCCCGTCACTAGCAGCTCGGGCAGGCCGCGCTCATGCAAACCAATCGTGTAGGCAAACGGCGTGCGGTCCTGGACGAACTGCACGATCCAACCGTTCTCTTGGACCTTCTCGTAAATGAGATCCAGCCACTCCTGCATGGTGGAATCCGGGTGATCGCATTTCCAGCACATGGGGTATTTCTCCTGTCGTCGCGCTTGTCGACAGGATTCACCCGGGTACCGACACTCCTAGGCTCCGCAATCCGGCACAACCGCGACCATTAGGCTGGCCCGCGTGAGCCTGCCTGTTGTTCTCATCGCTGACAAACTTGCCGAATCAACCGTCGCCGCGCTCGGCGATCAGGTCGAGGTGCGCTGGGTAGACGGCCCGGACCGGCCGAAGCTGCTCGCGGCGGTGCCCGAAGCCGACGCGCTGCTGGTCCGCTCCGCGACCACCGTCGACGCCGAGGTGCTCGACGCGGCGCCGAAACTGAAGATAGTCGCCCGCGCCGGCGTCGGGCTTGACAACGTTGACGTCAAAACCGCCACCGAACGCGGTGTGCTGGTGGTCAACGCGCCGACGTCGAACATCCACAGCGCCGCCGAGCACGCGTTGGCGTTGCTGCTGTCGGCCGCCCGCCAAATCCCCGCGGCCGATGCGACGTTGCGCGAGCACGCCTGGAAGCGCTCGTCGTTCTCGGGCACCGAGATCTTCGGCAAGACCGTCGGAGTGGTCGGGCTGGGCCGGATCGGGCAGTTGGTCGCGCAGCGGCTGGCGGCTTTCGAAGCCCACATCGTGGCCTATGACCCCTACGTGTCGGCGGCGCGCGCGGCCCAACTCGGTATCGAGTTGCTGTCGCTCGACGAGCTGCTCGGCCGTGCCGATTTCATCTCTGTGCACTTGCCGAAAACGCCTGAGACAGCGGGGCTGATCGACAAAGAGGCGTTGGCGAAGACGAAGCCCGGAGTGATCATCGTCAACGCCGCCCGCGGCGGGCTGGTCGATGAGGCGGCGCTGGCCGACGCCATCTCCAGCGGACACGTTCGCGCTGCCGGTCTCGATGTGTTCTCCAAGGAGCCATGCACCGACAGCCCGCTGTTCGAGCTCGCGCAGGTAGTGGTGACTCCGCACCTGGGTGCATCGACCGAGGAGGCGCAGGATCGGGCCGGCACCGACGTGGCGGCCAGCGTAAAGCTCGCGCTGGCGGGGGAGTTCGTCCCCGACGCCGTCAACGTCGGCGGCGGCGTGGTCAGCGAAGAGGTGGCACCGTGGCTGGATCTGGTGCGCAAGCTCGGACTGCTGGCGGGCGCGCTGAGCGAGGAATTGCCGACGTCGCTGTCGGTGCAGGTACGTGGTGAGCTGGCCGGCGAAGATGTTGAGGTGCTTCGACTTTCTGCCTTGCGCGGCTTGTTCTCCGCGGTGATCGAGGACCAGGTGACGTTCGTCAACGCCCCGGCGATCGCTGAGGAGCGCGGCGTGGCCGCCGATATCAGCACCGCCACCGAAAGCCCCAACCACCGCAGCGTTGTCGATGTCCGCGCGGTGGCCGCTGACGGTTCGGTCGTCAACGTGGCCGGTGCGCTGTCCGGTCCGCAGCTGGTCGAGAAGATCGTCCAGATCAACGGGCGTAACTTCGATCTGCGTGCTCAGGGCATCTACCTCGTCATCAACTACGCCGATCAGCCTGGGGCACTGGGCAAGATCGGCACGCTGCTGGGTACCGCAGGGGTCAACATTCAGGCCGCGCAGCTGTCCGAGGATGCCGAGGGACCGGGTGCGACGATTCTGCTGCGGGTGAATCGCGATGTCCCCGCCGAGGTCCGCGCCGAGATCGGGTCGGCCGTGGCGGCCAACAAGCTCGAAGTTGTTGACCTGTCGTGAAGCTCGCGGTAATCCCGGGTGACGGGATCGGGCCGGAGGTTGTCGCCGAAGCGGTGAAGATTCTTGACACGGTGTTGCCAGGTGTCGAGAAGACGCATTATGACTTGGGCGCCAAGCGATTCCACGCCACCGGCGAAGTTCTGCCGGATACCGCCGTCGCCGAACTGCGCGGCCACGACGCAATCCTGTTGGGCGCGATCGGTGATCCGTCGGTGCCCAGCGGTGTGCTGGAGCGAGGTCTACTGCTACGCCTGCGATTTGAGCTGGACCACCATGTCAACCTGCGACCGGGCCGACTGTATCCGGGGGTCAGCAGCCCGTTGGCCGGCAACCCGGACATCGATTTCGTGGTGGTCCGCGAGGGCACGGAGGGTCCCTACACCGGGACTGGCGGCGCGATCCGGGTCGGCACCGCCCATGAGGTGGCCACCGAGGTCAGCATCAACACGGCGTTCGGCGTCCGCCGCGTCGTGGAAGACGCGTTCGGGCGCGCTCAACAGCGTCGCAAACACCTGACGCTGGTGCACAAGACGAACGTCCTGACATTCGCCGGGTCTCTGTGGTCACGGACTGTGCAGGAGGTCGGCGAAAAGTATCCGGATGTCGAGGTGGCCTACCAGCACGTCGACGCCGCGACCATCCACCTGGTCACCGACCCCGGGCGCTTCGACGTCATCGTCACCGACAACCTGTTCGGCGACATCATCACCGACCTGGCTGCCGCGGTCTGCGGCGGTATCGGCTTGGCCGCGAGCGGAAATATCGACGCCACCCGGACCAACCCGTCGATGTTCGAACCGGTGCACGGCAGCGCACCCGACATCGCCGGTCAGGGGATCGCGGATCCGACCGCCGCGATCATGTCGGTGGCGCTGCTGCTTTCCCACGTCGGCGAAGACGCTGCCGCCGCGCGAGTGGACCGGGCCGTGGCGTCCCATCTGGCCAGTCGCCCGACCGGAAGGATATCCACCGCCGAAGTCGGCGAAAGGATAGCGTCCGCGCTCTAGTTTCCAGGCCGGGCGGCAACGTCTTGGCCGGCACGATCGGCACCGCCAGCAGCGGGAACAGCCCGCAGATGAGAAATGCCGGCGGATAGCTGTGGTCGGCGATCAGCTCACCGAACACTGGTGGCGCGCCGGCTGCCATCAACCGCTGATAGGTGTTCTGCAGGCCCAGCGAACGCCCACTCCAGAACGGTCCGGCGTACTCGGTGATCGCGGTGGATTCCAGTCCGTTGTCGAGCACCGCGACGACTGAGGCCGCGACCATCAGCGGCACGGCGATCGACGAGCGCAGATGGTCGGCGACCGCCAAACCGCCGAGCACCAGGACCCCGACGACGGCCATGATGCGGACCGGACGCAGCCTCGACCCGACCCGATCGGACCACCGGCCGACCATCACGCGGCCCACCGCCCCGAGTAGCTGAGACAGCGTGACGAGCGCTCCCGCCGAGGCGATCGACCAGTGGTAGTTCGTGATCAGCCAGATCAGCATGAACGTGACGGTCACCGTCTGCGGCACCATCAGCAGCGCCGAGACGGCGTGGATGCGCCGCAGCACCCACGATCCGCGGTAAGGGTTGGCCAGCTCCTGTTCGGTGGCCTCGTCCCATTCCTTGCGTGGCGGGTCGGTGATGGCCACCACGCTGAGCACCGCCGACACCGCGCACAGCACGGCCGGAAGAATCAGGCCCGCGGTCGCTGACTTGCTGCCCTCGGCGAGTTCGGGAATAACGAGAGCGCCCAAGGCAATTCCGAGCGGCTGCGCGGCCTGGCGGACGCCCATCGCCAGACCGCGTTGCTCGGGCGGGAACCATCCGGACACCAGCCGGCCGCCGGCGGAGTTGCAGCTGGCGGCCGCCATTCCGCCGACGAACAGCAGTGCGGCGAAAGACACCATCGTGTGGACAGTGGTTGCCGCGTAGGCGGCCACGGCGGTCAGCGCGGAGCCGACCGTCAGCACGATGCGTTCGCCGACCCGGTCGAGCAGATATCCCCACAGGATCAGCGTCGTCACCATGCCGAAGCTCGGCATCGATGACAACAACCCGGCCTCGGCCAGGGGAGTGCCCTGGTCTTCCTCCAGCGCGGGAATCAGGAAGGCGACCCCGTTGATGAAGATGAACGCGCTCGCTGTCACAAGGAGTGAGACGACGACGATTGACCAGCGTCGGCCCGTGCTGATTCCGACCGTGCCGGTCGGGTCGGTCGGCATCGATCCATGCTCGCACAGCCATGTGATTGCTGGGGCCAATGCGGCAGCGGGCCCGGCTGCGCGGACCTCGATCGGCGCTCACTAGGCTAAGGCGAATGCGCCTTGGCCGAATTGCCAGTCCCGACGGCGTCGCGTTCGTCTCCATCGAGGGCGAACACGACGAGATGACCGCCCGCGAGATCGCCGAGCATCCGTTCGGCACCCCGACTTTCACGGGTCGCACCTGGCCCCTGGCCGACGTGCGGTTGCTGGCCCCGATCCTGGCCAGCAAGGTGGTCTGCATCGGCAAGAACTACGCCGACCACATCGCCGAGATGGGCGGCGAGGCGCCGGCCGATCCGGTGATTTTCCTCAAACCCAACACCGCGATCGTCGGACCGAATGTGCCGATTCGGTTGCCGGCCAACGCATCGCCGGTGCATTTCGAGGGCGAGCTGGCGGCGGTGATCAGTCGGCCCTGTAAGGACGTCACGGCTGCGCGGGCGGCCGAGAGCATCCTCGGCTACACGATCGCCAACGACGTGTCCGCTCGCGATCAACAGAAGTCAGATGGCCAGTGGACACGGGCGAAAGGTCACGACACGTTCTGCCCGGTGGGGCCGTGGATCGCCACCGACGTCGACCCGGCCGATCTTGAGCTGCGCACCGACGTCAACGGCGAGGTCAAACAGGACAGCCGCACCTCGCTGATGATCCACGACGTCGGTGCCATCGTGGAATGGATTTCAGCGGTGATGACGCTGCTTCCCGGTGATCTCATTTTGACCGGCACACCCGCCGGCGTGGGACCCATTGAAGACGGCGACACTGTCAACATCACCATTTCGGGGATCGGCACACTGTCGAATCCCGTTGTGCGCAGACAAGATTCGTAGCAGTACATCCGTCGGGATCCGGTGTCGCGGGACGTGGGCCGCGGTCAGCTGGATCAGCGACGGCGGGCCTTGATACCGTCGCGGCGCGCACCGGCTGCGTGGCGACGGCGACGGCGTCGGGCGCGGGTGAGATGTGAGCTGTTTGTTTGGTAGTCTGCTCGTCGGCCCATCACGGCTGGCAGCAGTGTCCGCATGACCGCGCATGGTCTGCAGGCAAGCCTCTGACCAGCAGTTTTAGGCAGCCAATGGGGTATGGTGTAATTGGCAACACAGCTGATTCTGGTTCAGCCATTCTAGGTTCGAGTCCTGGTACCCCAGCAAAGTTCGTCCACCGCAAGCGATTAGGTGGGCGTAGGGCTGTGAGCTATGCTGGCAGCTCGGATCGGTTCCGGCCCCGTCGTCTAGCGGCCTAGGACGCCGCCCTCTCACGGCGGTAGCGTGGGTTCGAATCCCATCGGGGCTACTCATCCACAAGCGGGCCGCGTGCCGATTCCCGCTAGCTCGCGGTGGGAGCGGTTGAGCCACCGACCGGCATCGGCGGAATTCCAAGCTTGCGGTGATCCCACGAACGGCTGCGCTGGCTGACAATGCGCACGGCGACCCGCTTGTTCATCATCATGTCGACCGCGGGCTGCATCTCGTCGGTGTAGGGCCCGGTGTAGCGCTCCCACACGCTGACGCCGACCCGAAATATCGCGTCCGGGTCGTCGACAATCTCGGCGACACCTTCGAATGACACCCCGCGCAAAGTGTCGTAGGTGTCGCCGTCCTCGATCATGAAGCTCACTCGCGGATCGCGAACGAGGTTGACGGCTTTCTGCGACTTGGCTTTGGTCTCCAGCCAGATTTCGCCGTCGACCACGCCGTACCACATCGCCGTCAAGTGCGGCTGTCCGTCCGCGCCGATGGTGGCCAGCGTGCCGGTCCGGCTACTGGTGACGAAGTCGGAGATCTCCGCTTCGGACATGATGATTTGCGCACGCTGCTTCGTTCCCATGGCGACAGTGTGTCAGGTCACCGATGTGCGCCGAAGTGTGGGCAATGCGGTGCGAATCACAACCGGCGAGTCAATGCGTCGGCGGCCGCCAACAGGTCAGCCGCCCAGCGCGCACCGGGCTGGCGGCCCATCCGGTCGATCGGCCCGGACACCGAGATGGCGGCAATCACCGAACCGTGGGCATCGCGCACCGGGGCCGAGACGCTTGCCACCCCGGGCTCGCGCTCGGCTGCGCTCTGAGCCCAACCGCGGCGACGGACTTCGGCCAGCGTGCGGTCGCTGAATTTCGCGTCGGGCAGCACCGTGGCACGGGTGGCGTCGTCGCTGTAGGCCAGCAGTACTTTGGCGCCCGATCCGGCGGTCATCGGCAAGCGCGCGCCGACGGGGACGGTATCGCGAAGTCCCGCAGGCGGTTCCATCGCAGCCACGCAGATTCGCGAGCTCCCTTCGCGCCGATAGAGCTGCACGCTCTCGCCGGTGATCTCGCGCAGTCGCGGCAACACCGCCGCGCTGGCCGCCAGTAGCGGGTCGTTGACCCGAGCCGCCAGTTCACTGATAGCGGGACCCAGACGCCAACGGCCCTCACCGTCGCG
Organism: Mycobacterium sp.; assembly: GCF_036488105.1. Classification (GTDB taxonomy): domain Bacteria; phylum Actinomycetota; class Actinomycetes; order Mycobacteriales; family Mycobacteriaceae; genus Mycobacterium. The sequence goes on from NZ_DASXHW010000184.1 coordinate 6,696, forward strand.
GGCCAGTAGCCGGTGCGTTTCCAGGCCCGCGGCCAACCGGTGCGCAGTGGCCCTGGGCAATCCTGTGCGATCACACAATTCGGCTAGCCCGCAGGGTGATTCCGCGATGGTGTGCAATACCCCCACGGCTTTGTCGAGAACGCCGATGCCGCTATCCTGTCTCACAGAGAGATACTAACGTCTCGCATAGTGAGATCAACGAATTGGGATGAGCTCGTGACGAAAACTTCAGCCCACAACGCTGCGCGTCCGCGCACGCTGGCGGAAAAGGTTTGGGACGACCACGTGGTGGCGTCGGGCGGCGACGCCGAACCCGACCTGATCTACATCGATCTGCACCTGGTACACGAAGTGACCAGCCCGCAGGCCTTTGACGGTCTGCGACTGGCCGACCGGCCGGTGCGGCGGCCCGATCTGACGCTGGCTACCGAAGACCACAACGTACCGACGATCGACATCGACAAGCCGATCGCCGATCCGGTCTCGCGCATCCAGGTCGAGACACTGCGCCGCAATTGCGACGAATTCGGCATCCGGCTCTACCCGATGGGCGACATCGAACAGGGCATCGTGCATGTCGTCGGTCCGCAATTGGGTCTGACCCAGCCGGGAATGACGATCGTCTGCGGTGACAGTCATACCTCGACCCACGGCGCATTCGGCGCATTGGCAATGGGAATCGGCACTTCGGAGGTCGAGCACGTGCTGGCCACCCAGACACTTCCGCTGCGGCCGTTCAAGACGATGGCCGTCAACGTGGACGGGAAAATTCCGGCCGGCGTGACCGCCAAGGACATCATCCTCGCGGTGATCGCGACGATCGGTACCGGCGGCGGTCAGGGCCACGTCATCGAATATCGGGGCCGTGCCATCGAATCGCTGTCGATGGAGGCCCGGATGACGGTCTGCAACATGAGTATCGAAGCCGGGGCCAGGGCGGGCATGGTGGCACCGGATGCCACCACCTACGAATTCCTGCGCGGCCGCACGCACGCTCCGACCGGTGCGCAGTGGGATGCAGCGCAGGCCTATTGGGATGTGTTGCGAACCGACGACGGCGCCGAGTTCGACACCGAAGTCTATCTAGACGCCGCATCTTTGACTCCGTTCGTGACGTGGGGCACCAATCCCGGCCAAGGTGTGCCGTTGGGCGCCTCGGTGCCAGATCCCGAGCTGATGACCGATGACAACGAGCGACAGGCGGCTGAGAAAGCGCTGGCGTATATGGACCTTCGGCCCGGAGTCCCGATGCGCGAGATCGCGGTCGACACCGTGTTCGTCGGATCGTGCACCAACGGTCGCATCGAGGATCTGCGCGCGGTCGCTGACATATTGCGGGGCCGAAAAGTGGCCGACGGCGTGCGGATGCTGATCGTGCCGGGGTCGATGCGGGTGCGTGCGGAGGCCGAAAGCGAAGGGCTGGGCGAGATCTTCACCGCCGCAGGCGCCGAGTGGCGTCAGGCCGGCTGCTCGATGTGTTTGGGGATGAACCCCGACCAGCTGGCACCGGGAGAGCGCTGCGCCGCAACGTCAAACCGTAATTTCGAAGGCCGCCAGGGCAAGGGCAGCCGCACGCATTTGGTGTCACCGGCGGTTGCCGCCGCCACCGCGTTGCGCGGGAAACTCTCCGCCCCGGCCGACTTGAACTGACTTAGGGAGATATCCAATGGACGCTTTTCATACCCACACAGGCATCGGAGTGCCACTGCGGCGGTCCAATGTCGACACCGATCAGATCATTCCGGCGGTCTATTTGAAGCGAGTGACCCGAACGGGTTTCGACGACGGATTGTTCGCCGCCTGGCGGACGGATCCGTCGTTTGTGCTCAATCTCAGCCCATTTGACAGAGGTTCAGTACTGGTCGCCGGACCCGATTTCGGCACCGGATCCTCGCGCGAACACGCGGTGTGGGCGCTTATGGACTACGGCTTCCGGGTAGTGATCTCGTCGCGGTTCGGCGACATTTTTCGGGGCAATGCGGGGAAGGCGGGTCTGTTGGCGGCCGAAGTTGCTCAGGATGATGTCGAACTTCTTTGGAAGCTCATCGAGAGCAACCCGGGGTTGGAAATCACTGTCAATCTTCAAGATCGGAATGTGTCGGCGGGAACGGTGGTGGTGCCGTTCAAGATTGACGATTACACCGCTTGGCGTCTGCTTGAAGGTCTTGACGACATAGCCCTTACGCTGCGGAAACAGGATCAAATCGAACTCTTTGAGGCGACTCGGCCGGACTGGAAACCGAAGACTTTGCCCACTTCCTAACGGCTCGATTGAGCCCGAATTCGAGGAGCCACACGGCCGTATTTGACGGCGACGCCACCTCCCAAGCGCGGCAAGCGGATTCCTAAAAAGTTCGCCAGGAACCATTGAAATTGCGCGTGGCTCTTGGAAATCAGGCACCTGAGGGTTTACCGTGTCCTCTAGTCGGTCCAATCGAGGGCCACTAGCTTCGGAGGATTTGCATGAACAAAGCAGAGCTCATCGATGTACTCACAGACAAATTGGGCTCAGACCGTCGGCACGCAACCGCGGCCGTCGAGAATGTTGTCGACACGATTGTGCGCGCAGTGCACAAGGGCGACAGCGTCACCATTACTGGGTTCGGTGTTTTCGAGCAGCGGCGCCGCGCGGCCCGCGTAGCGCGTAACCCCCGTACCGGCGAGACGGTAAAGGTGAAGCCAACCTCCGTGCCGGCCTTCCGGCCCGGCGCACAATTCAAAGCGGTTGTTTCTGGCTCGCAACGCCTCCCGGCGGAAGGACCTGCAGTGAAACGTGGTGTTGTCGCAAGTGGTGGAGCCAAGAAGGCGGCGAAGAAAGCGCCCGCCAAGAAGGCAGCCGCCAAGAAGGCTGTGAAGAAGGCTCCGGCCAAGAAGGCAGCCGCCAAGAAGGTTGCCAAGAAGGCTCCGGCCCGCAAGGCAGCCGTCAAGAAGGTTGTGAAGAAGGCTCCGGCCCGCAAGGCAGCCGTCAAGAAGGTTGCGAAGAAGGCTCCGGCCCGCAAGGCCGCAACCAAGCGGGCTCCGGCCAAGAAGGCTCCGGCCAAGAAGGCCACAGCCCGTCGCGGCCGTCGCTAGACGCAACCGCATCAAACGCAGATTCGCCGCGGACCCGGCTCTCGAGCCGCTCCGCGGCGAATCTGCGTGTCAGGTAACTACGTTGGCGGCCAGCGCGCTGCCAATGTGATCGGCAGCGATTAGGCGGCCCTCCACCAGCGACAGCACCCACGTGCTGCCCTTGCGGTTGCGGGACTTGTCCGGGCGGACCCCGTCGCGCTCGCACCACCAGGCGATCAGGTCCGGAATCACCTTGCCCTGTGTGCAAATCACCGGTGTGCGGTGCGAGCCGGCAATCTGCAGAATTCGCCGTCGACCGCGTTTGGGGTTGTCGGCGTAGGCCTCTTCGGTCAGTGTCGGCTCGTTGTTGATAGTGACGCCCAGCTCCTCGGCCAAGGGCTCCACCGTTTGGTGGCATCGCACGCGATCCGCGGCATAGACATCGGTTGGGCCGAAGCACGACAACTGCGCGACAAGTGCCTCAGCCTGCGCGCGGCCCTTCTTGTCCAACGGCCGTATTTTGTCGTCACCGGAGAATCGGGACTTGCTGCCCGCTGTGCCGTGCCGGACGATCAGAACCGATTGGGTGTCCGCCGGTTGTTTGGCCCACCGACGCAGTACCTTTCGGTCGTAGGCGTATGACACCTTTTTGATCGCGGCGGGGGCGGACAGCCAGAGTAGGTCGTCGACTTCAGGGTTCGGGACGAAACTGCCGCCGAGGCTACGTGCCGACCAGTACTGCACTTTTTTCGTGCGCTGCTCGATCGGATAACTCACCGTCGCAATTCGGCGGCCCAGCTGTACGTGGTGCCCGGTCTCCTCGAATACCTCACGCACGGCGGTCACCGGCTCGGTCTCGCCGAGATCGACCTTTCCTTTGGGCAGCGACCAGTCGTCATATCGCGGACGGTGAATCACCGCGATCTCCGCAGCGGATTCGCGGTATCCGGGTCGCCACAGCACACCGCCCGCGGCCAGAACGATCTCGCTCGACGACGATTGTCTCGACACCTGAACTCCTGCAAGTCAATTCGGACCTCTACGGCCCTGTGGCCAGAAGTTTGAGGGTTACGTATCGGTTAGCTGCGGTGTTGTTCCATCAGCGACACCTGGTGGTCGCGAACCGTGTGGCCGGCTCGCGGCATCGCTGTCCACTGCCCTTCTGGCCCCAGTTCCCAGCAGCGTGTCGCGGGGTCGAGCGCCGATTCGAGGATGTCGTTCAGTTGCGCAGTCAGGCGGGGCTCCTTGACCTGAACCAGCACCTCGACGCGGCGATCGAGGTTGCGATGCATCATGTCGGCGCTGCCGATCCAGAATTCGTTGATGGCGCGGAAGTTGAAAATCCGGGAGTGCTCCAGGAATCGTCCGAGTATCGAGCGCACGGTGATGTTTTCGGAGAACCCCGGCACGCCGGGACGCAGCGCACAGATTCCGCGCACCACGATCTCGATGCGCACGCCGGCTTGCGACGCACGGTAGAGCGCATCGAGGACCTGCTCGTCGACAAGGGAGTTCATCTTCAGCCGGATGTGGCCGTTGCCGGTTTCCTGATGCGCGGCGATCTCCCGGTTGATGCGTTCGATGATGCCAACGCGAATACCGTGCGGTGCGACCAACACGTTGCGGTAGGAAAGCTTGCGTGAATAGCCGGTCAACGTGTTGAACAGATCGGTGAGATCGGCGCCGATGTCGGGATCGGCGGTCAGCAGGCCGATGTCCTCGTACAGTCGGGCCGTTTTGCTGTTGTAATTACCGGTCCCGATGTGGCAGTAACGCCGGATCGTCGAAGCTTCGCGCCGCACCACCAGACATGTTTTGCAGTGCGTTTTCAAGCCGACCAGGCCGTAGGCCACATGGACTCCCGCTTGCTCGAGAGCACGTGCCCACTTGATGTTGGCTTGTTCGTCGAACCGGGCCTTGATTTCGACCAGTGCGACCACTTGTTTTCCGGCTGCGGCGGCTTCGATCAGTGCCCGCACGATCGGTGAGTCACCGGAAGTGCGATACAGCGTTTGTTTGATCGCCAGCACATTGGGGTCGGCGGCGGCCAATTCGATGAAGCGTTGCGTGCTGGTGGAGAACGAGTCGTAAGGGTGGTGCACCAATACGTCGCCCTCGCGCAGGGTCGCGAAAATGCTCTTCGGCGTTTCACGGTCGGCGAATGCGGGGCTGGTCGCCGGAACAAATGCGGGATCCTTCAGACCCGGCCGGTCGACGCCGTAAATCTGCCACAGTGACGAAAGATCAAGTAGGCCTGGCACTTGAATGACATCGCCCGGGTGTACGTCGAGTTCCCGCAGCAGCAGGTCCAGCATGTGCTCGGTCATGTCGTCGGCCACCTCGAGGCGCACCGGCGACCCGAACCTCCGACGGGCCAGCTCGCGCTCCAGCGCCTGCAGTAGGTCTTCGTCGCGATCTTCGTCGACCTCGAAATCGGCGTTGCGGGTTATGCGAAATGCGTGGTGCTCAACGATTTCCATTCCCGGGAACAGCGCTGTCAGGAAGGCCGCGATCAGCTCCTCCATCGGCAGGAAGCGGACTTCCGGCCGGCCGGCTGAATCGTCGGTGCCCTCTCGGTTGTCGAGCTCGACGAAGCGATCGACGTTGTCCGGCACCTTGACTCGGGCGAAGTGCTGACCACCGTCGTCCGGCTGTTTGACGGTGACCGCGAGGTTCAGGCTCAGGCCGCTGACGAACGGGAACGGGTGAGCGGGATCCACGGCCAGTGGAGTCAGGACAGGGAAAACCTGCTCGGTGAAGTAGGTCGACAGCCGGTCGCGTTCAGCCTGATCCAGATCGGCCCACGTGACGATGTGAATGCCTTCCTTGGCCAGCCCGGGCCGCACCAAGTCAAGGAAGACCCGCGCATGCTTGGTCGCGATGTGCTGGGTCTGCTCGCCGATCCGGCGCAGTTGCTCGCGCGGGGTCAAGCCGTCCGCAGAACGTACCGACAGGCCCATCTCGTCGCGCCGCTTCAGGCCGGCGACGCGCACCATGTAGAACTCATCGAGGTTAGATGCGAAGATCGCCAGGAACTTCGCCCGCTCCAGCAGCGGCAGCGAGGTGTCCTCGGCCAGAGCCAGGACGCGCGCGTTGAAGTCCAGCCAGCTCAATTCGCGGTTGAGATAGCGGTCCCCGGGAAGCGGATTTTCCACCGCGGTGGCTGTGGTGGCGGGCGGTGCGCCCGGCGCGGAATCTGCGGACTGCCACGGGGGCGTCTCGTCGCTGACTGCGGTTTGCGGGGCTTCGATGTCAGTCACTCTTGTGATCATTCCCCATGGGCAGGGGATGCTGCCACCGACTAGGTGGCCAACATTTGCCGTTGAGGAGCTGTTTACCCATCGTTACCACCGTTGAGGTGCCGACACTGCAACCGCCCGGGTCGTAGCCGGTCCCATTCCGAGACGACGGGCGACGGCCAGGTCGTCGGGTGTGTCGATGTCGCAGCGCAGTCCCGGCCACGCGCCGGTGAGTTCGACCGCACCCGAATGTCGGTGCTGTGCAGATGAATCCGGTCCGAACCGGGGGGCGAGTGTGGTTCCGAACGCGCACAGCGCCGCGGTGCCGGTGCCGAGGCGATCGGCGACGAAACTACGCTCGTACCGCCGTGCCGCGGCAATCGCTTCGGCAAGTTCCTGCGTCTGCAATGCCGGCAGATCACCTTGCAGCACAACGATATTGGAGACTGACTGGGACACACTCCGTTCGGCGGCTGCGATCGCGTTGTTCAGCGGGTCCAAGTGACCGTCCGGCGTCGGATCGGAGAGCACCTCGGCGCCGAGTTCGGACGCCGCCTTGGCGGCGACGTCGTCGGGCGTCACGACGGTGATGCGGCGAACGGAACTCACCCGTGACGCGGCGGTGAGCGTGTCGACCAGCATGGCCAACACGACGCTCTCCCGCGTCGGTGCGGAGAAGATCGGCGCCAGCCGGGTCTTGGCGGCGGTCAGTCGCTTGACGGCGACGATCAACCCGACGTCACCGTCGGCGTCGGCTTTGCTGCGGCTCACGTACCCATCCTGCCAGTGCCGATCGCCGGGCGGGCTACGGTGAAGCGCCGGGAGTTAGAGCGCACTGACTAGACGGGACCGAGACAGACCATGGCCACCACGACAGCGGTAATGGGTGCCGGTGCCTGGGGGACGGCGCTGGCCAAACTGTTGGCCGACGCCGGCGGCGAGGTGACCTTGTGGGCGAGGCGTTCTGAGGTCGCCGATGACATCAACTCCAGTCGGCATAACCCCGGCTACCTGCCGGGCGTGCAGTTGCCGGCCGGGGTCCGGGCCACCGCTGATCCGGCCGAGGCTTTGCGCGGGGTGACCACGGTGCTGCTGGCGGTGCCGGCGCAGACGATGCGGGCCAACCTTGAGCAGTGGACGGGCCTGATCGCCCGGGGCGCCACCCTGGTCAGCACGGCCAAGGGCATCGAGTTGGGCACTCTGATGCGGATGAGCCAAGTCATCGTGGACGTGACGGGTGTCGATCCGTCGCAAGTCGCGGTGATCTCCGGTCCGAACCTCGCCAGCGAGATCAGCGCCGGGCAACCCGCCGCCACCGTCATCGCCTGCAGCGATTCCGGCCGCGCGGTTGCCGTGCAGCGCATGCTGAATGCCGGATACTTCCGGCCGTACACCAACGCCGACGTCATCGGCACCGAGGTCGGCGGCGCGTGCAAGAACGTGATCGCGCTGGCCTGCGGGATGGCGGCCGGAGTCGGTCTGGGCGAGAACACCGCGGCGGCGATCATCACCCGCGGTCTGGCCGAGATCATGCGGCTGGGCATCGCGGTGGGCGCCAAAGGTGCGACGCTGGCCGGCCTGGCCGGGGTGGGCGATCTGGTGGCTACCTGCACGTCGCCGCACTCCCGCAACCGCAGCTTCGGCGAAAGTCTGGGGCGCGGCGAAACGTTGGAGTCCGCGCTGCGAGAGCGCGGTGACCACGTCGTCGAAGGGGTGACGTCGTGCGAGTCGGTGCTGGCGCTGGCCTCGAGTTACGACGTCGAGATGCCCCTGACCGACGCAGTGGAACGGGTCTGCCATAAGGGGTTGTCGGTCGACCAGGCAATGGCTGCCCTGCTCGGGCGCCGCACCAAGCCGGAATGAGCTCGTAACCAGCGCCGCGACGCCAGACGGTAGCCTCTCTAGGTTGTGGACGCCCGCTTGCCATCCAGGACGCCCGATCACGGCCGCGTCCGGGTCGCAGTCGTCTTCGGCGGACGCAGCAACGAGCACGCCATCTCGTGCGTCTCGGCGGGCAGCATTTTGCGCAACCTGGACCCGGAGCGGTTCGAAGTCGTCGCCGTCGGCATCACCCCGGACGGCTCGTGGGTGCTCACCGACGGTGATCCCGACTCGCTGGCGATCGCCAACCGCCAGTTGCCGGCGGTGAGTTCCGAATCGGGCACCGAGCTGGCGCTGACCGCCGACCCGCGTCGGGCCGGTCAGCTGGTTTCGTTGGCGCCCGGCGGAGCCGAGGTGTTGGCGTCGGTCGACGTGGTCTTCCCGGTCCTGCACGGGCCATACGGGGAAGACGGCACCATCCAGGGTCTGCTCGAGCTCGCCGGTGTGCCGTACGTCGGTGCCGGGGTGCTGGCCAGCGCGGCGGGGATGGACAAAGAGTTCACCAAGAAGCTGCTGGTGGCCGAAGGACTTCCGATTGGCGACTACGCCGTGCTGCGGCCGTCCGAGAGCACGCTGGATGCCAAACAGCTTGACCGACTTGGGCTTCCGGCATTCGTCAAACCCGCTCGCGGCGGCTCGTCGATCGGCGTCAGCCGGGTGGCCAACCGCCAAGAATTGCCTCAGGCGATCGCCCACGCGCGGCAACACGATCCGAAGGTGATCGTCGAGTCCGCGATCATCGGCCGCGAACTGGAATGCGGTGTGCTCGAATTCCCCGACGGCACAGTGCAAGCCAGTACCGTCGGCGAGATCCGGGTAGCCGGAGTCCGCGGACGCGAAGATTCTTTCTACGACTTCGCGACCAAATATCTTGACGACGCCGCCGAACTCGACGTGCCCGCCAAGATCGACGACGACGTCAGCGATGCCGTGCGCGAGTTGGCGATCCGGGCGTTCAAGGCGATTGACGGCCGAGGTCTGGCTCGGGTGGACTTCTTCCTCACCGAAGACGGGCCGCTGATCAACGAGGTCAACACGATGCCCGGATTCACCACGATCTCGATGTATCCCCGGATGTGGGCAGCCAGCGGCGTCGACTATCAAACCCTGTTGGCGACCATGGTCGACACGGCGCTGTCGCGGGGGATGGGTCTGCGTTAATTGCCCGGCGTCGGGGCGATTGGCCGCGCCGGCATGGTTCGGTCGATCAGCTCGGAGAGCTGCTGGATCGGCGTCGGTCCGG
>NZ_DASXHW010000281.1:0-24718 GCF_036488105.1 Mycobacterium sp.
TCATCGGCATAGAGGGCTCCATTTTTCCACTGGCCCCGCACTGTGACCTGATCGCCGTCGTTGATGTCCACGTCGTTGACGGGTGTCGTCAGGAGGCGAACTGCTACCGGGCGCAGCTGGTCGCCCTTGGAGTCGTAGCGGGCGATTCGGAAGTTGGTGACGAGGGCACCCGTCGGAGTGCGATCGCGTTCGACTGACCGCGCTTGCCCCTCGATGCTTCCTTTGCCGCGCGCAGGCACCTCGGAATGAGCGGTGTAATCGGGCGCCTCGGGATCGCTGAGCCGCTCACCAGCTTCGACGGGATTCGCTTCCCTTGGCTGCGTCGACGCTGTCCAACGTTGCCCGTCCCAGTACCGCAGATCTGGACCTCCGTTCGGATCAGGAAACCAGCCAGGCGATACAGTCATTTAGTCCACCTTCCCGATCTGCTTGAACACGTACGCGGATTGTCGGTCTCGGGACAGGCCTTCCCGACTGACGAGATGGCAGTGATCCACTGCCGACCGATAGGACCGATAGGACCGATTTTCACGCCATCAAGCATGACGGTAGTAACGACCCCACGAACTGGGATTCGAAAAGACTCCGTGGCGACTTGCCCGGGAATGTTTTCGCTTGCATCTGCATCGAAGAATGCAATCACGCGGGGGTCATCCGATGAGGTCGTGCCCTTGTTGCCCAGTCGCGTGGGTCCACCCCGCTGCTCGGTCACCCCTCACGAACCTAGGACGTCTCACTTCCCGGTCAAAACACCCAGTCCAACTGGGAATTCATTGGGCTCTTCTAGCTCTCCCGCCCACCCCATCGGCTCATAACTCTCCACCAATTCGGTACGAACGCCGCGGACGCCGCGATCGCAGCCGCCACATCGAGGTCGCCGGCGGTACAGACGACATCGTCACCGAACAACACCCCTTCATCTGCCTCGCCGCGGGGACTGTGGATTTATCGGTGTTTCCGGCCTGACACGCTGAGCGATGCTTGGCGAGGAAGGTGCCGTGATGACGACACTGGATGATGTGGCGAAGAAGAAGCAGACTCAGCAATCGGCCGAGCAGCAGGCTGCGGTCGAGCTGGTGCGGCTGGCTCAGGAACAGGGCCTGTCGCTGACCGGGCCCGATGGGCTGCTCAAGGCGCTGACCAAGACGGTGCTGGAGACCGCTCTCAACGAGGAGATGACCGAGCACCTCGGTTATGAGAAACACGACCCACCGGGTGTGGGGGGCAATATCCGCAACGGCACCCGTGCCAAGACGGTGTTGACCGATACCACCGGCGCCGTCGAGATCGATGTGCCCCGGGATCGGTCTGCGACGTTTGAACCGCAGATCGTCAAGAAGCGTCAGCGCCGATTCTCCGGTGTCGATGAGGTCGTCTTGTCGTTATACGCCAAAGGCCTTACAACGGGTGAGATCTCGGCGCACTTCGCCGAGATCTACGGCGCATCGGTGTCCAAGGAGACGATCAGCCGGATCACCGACAAGGTGATCGAGGAGATGAACGACTGGGCGGTGCGGCCCCTGGATGAGACCTACGCCGCGATCTTCATTGATGCCATCGTGGTGAAGGTCCGTGACGGCCAGGTCGCCAGCCGGCCGTTCTACGCCGCCATCGGCGTGACGCTGGCCGGCGAGCGCGACATCTTGGGGTTGTGGGCCGGCACCGGCGGAGAGGGCGCGAAGTTCTGGATGAGCGTGCTGACCGATCTGCGCAACCGCGGCGTCAAGGACGTGTTCTTCGTGGTCTGCGACGGGTTGAAGGGACTGCCCGAGGTGGTCGGCAATGTGTGGCCGCAAGCGATTGTGCAGACGTGCATTATCCATTTGATCCGCAATACCTTTCGGCTCACCTCCCGCAAGTACTGGGACGAGATCAAGCGAGATATCAAACCGATCTACACCGCGGTCAACGCCGCGGCGGCCCGCTCGGCGTTCGACGAGCTGGACGAGAAATGGGGGCAGCGCTACCCGGCGGTGATCCGCCTGTGGGACAACGCCTGGAACGAGTTCATCCCATTCCTGGACTACGACGTCGAGATCCGCCGGGTCATCTGTAGCACCAACGCCATCGAATCGTTGAACGCCTGCTACCGCCGGGCGATCAAGGCTCGCGGCCACTTCCCCTCCGAGCAAGCCGCGATGAAGTGTCTGTATCTGGTGACGCGTTCCCTGGACCCAACCGGGGCTGGCAGGGCACGATGGATGATGCGGTGGAAGCCAGCGCTCAATGCGTTCGCAATCACTTTCGGCGACCGATTCCCGGCAGCCGAAACCTACTGATGAAAACCGCCGGAAACACCGTTAACGCGATAGCCCCACGAGGGCAAGGGCTAACCGATGTGGCGGCTCCGGAAGACGAATCGAATCCGTCGGTCGAACGTCTTATCTGCTTTAGGTCGAACGTCTCACGCACTGGACGCCAACGTTGTACCGGGATCAGGCCTGCACGGCGTCAAGGATCGTCCGCTGAGGGCCGTCGAACACCAACTCACGGGCCGACCGGAGGTTGTTTCGGGTGGCTGACGTTTAGTCTCAGTCATGGATCGCATCTGGCAGTGGGCGTGGGATCGGTACGGGGCGAGGTACTCGTGGGCGGTCTTCGCGATCACCTCCCTCGCAATACTGCCGGTCTGGCTTGGTTCTTCGCTTCTCGTGGTTGCGTTTGAGCAGTCCGATCGCTACGTCGAGGCGGCTGCCGTCACGGCGGCCGTCGTGGTGGTGATGGTGTACACAGCCGTTCTTCCCGGTGTGGGCCCGAGCGGCCGAGTGGACCGGTGGGCGGCAGGCCGTGAGGTCGATCGGGCGAGGGCATTGGAGGCCACCTACGCCTGGAATCGGGAGGCGGTGGTCAGAACGGTGAGGGCGGGCGCTGTTTGGATCGCACTCCTCTTGGTCGTTGTCGGTGCGATCGCCGGGACGACGGGACCCCGGCTGGTTCAGTACGGAATCCTCGGCGCCGTCCTGGGCTCTGTCAGCTGCCTGGTCATGATTCACAGTTTCGTGGAAGCAACATCGCGACCAGCAAGGATCGCCATCGCCGGTGATACGGGCATCGGCGACGCCCTGCCTCGCTCCCGGCCGACCTTCGCCGCGTGGTCGAACGTGTCCATGCTCGCGGCCACGTTCTCGATCGCTGTACTGGCCGCGATGCTGGCGACGGTGTTCCATCGGGCCAGTGAGGCTCCCCTGCTCGCTGTCGTGATCGGGGGTGCATTAACGCTTGCCTTCGCACCGTTCGTCGTGGGCGCTTGTTTCTCCCCGTCGCTGCAACCGATTCGCGATCTTGCCGAAGGAACCGAACGCGTTGCGGCAGGTGACTTCAGCCGACGTCTGCCGGTGGTTCAAGATGACGACCTGGGCGCGCTGGCGGCGTCGTTCAACCGGATGCAGGCGGGTTTGGCTGAGCGGCAACGACTTCAGGCAGCGTTCGGAACCTATGTCGATCCGGCCTTGGCGGTGCGGCTACTCGAGCAGGGTGACGACATCTTCACCGGTGAGCGCCGCGAGGTAACCGTCATGTTCGTCGACGTCCGCGACTTCACCCCGTTCGCCGAGGCCAACTCCGCCGAGGACACCGTCGCACGGCTCAACGCCCTGTTCGAGATCGTCGTGCCTGCCGTCGTCGACGCCGGGGGGCACGTCAACAAGTTCCTGGGCGACGGCGCGTTGGCCGTCTTCGGCGCACCCAACGACCTCGCCGATCACGCTGATGCCGCCGTGGCGGCGGCTGCGCTGATTCACCGCCTGGTCACCGAACGATTCGGCGACGCGCTGCGGATCGGCATCGGGATCAACACCGGACTGGTGATCGCCGGAACCATCGGCGGCGCAGGCAAACTGGAGTTCACCCTGATCGGCGACACCGTCAACGTCGCCGCCCGCGTCGAGCAGCTCACCAAAACCACCCGCGACGCGATCCTGCTCACCCACCAGACCGTCGACGCCATGGTTTCTCAACCACCCGGACTCACCGACCGGGGATCCCACGCCCTCAAGGGCAAATCAGCCGCCATGCAGGTCTTCGGCCTCAACCCGGCGACCAAAGCCATTTCGGGCTGATCCCTGGCGGCGGCCTGGTAGCAGAACATCGAGATACCGGCGGTGTCGGCCGTAATGGCTGACCGGTTTAAAACGTACTTCGCAGAATCGCGGCCAACCCCGCGTCAACACCTACCACCACCCCGAAAAACTGCTACGGGACGGTGATGACGACGTTCCGTAATGCCTTGCGCGAGTCCAGCGTCGGTGCGTACCGCAATACCGCGCCGACGCCGTCGGCGGGCGCGATCCGCTCGTCGGTGCGGACTAGCGAGGCGCCCACCGTCACCGCGAACATCGGCAACGCCTCCTCGGCGCGCAGCGTTCGCGCGGCCCCAGCGCCCTGCTTGAGCAGCGGGCGCAAGCGTTCAGAGTCGATGGAGTTCGGGTTGCCCACGAACCACGCCGTCAAACTGTCAGGCCTGGTCGCCTTCGGTGTCGTCGAAGAATCGCCAGTCGCCGTCCACGTTGACTTCCATCCGCCAGCCGAGTTCAGAGTTATCGGCCTTGGCGTCGACGAACCATGCGTGTGCATCATCGGCGCTGGCAATGTCCTTGGTGTCGACGACGTCGCCGTGCGGGTTGAGTACTCGATAGGTAGACATGCCGAACGGTTACCCGCTGAGGCCACGCCGAATCGCGTTACTCGCCGGTGAACTTCGGTGGTCGTTTGGCGAAGGTCGCCGAGACTCCCTCGGACAGATCCTTCGACGGCAGGAACGCCGCATTCCACGCCGCCACATAGCGCAGGCTCGCCGATACCTGCGAAATCCGTTGCTGGTCAAGGACATCCTTGACGCCGCGGACCGTCAGCGGTGGGTTGTCGGCGATCTCAGCCGCCGTGGCATGCGCGGCCTGCAGGGTCGCGTCGGCATCGGCGAACACGTCGTTGACCAACCCGATCTTCTCGGAGCGGGCCGCGTCGATGTCCTTGCCGGTCAGCGCCAATTCGCGCAGATGTCCGTCGGACAAGATCAGCGGCAGCCGGGCCAGGCTCCCAACGTCTGCGACGATCGCGAGCTTGACCTCGCGTACGGAGAACTTCGCGTCAGCGCTCGCGTAGCGGATGTCGACCGCAGAGATCAGATCGACCCCACCGCCGATGCACCAGCCGTGGATCGCGGCGATCGTCGGGGTGCGGCAGTCGGCTACGGCGCTGATCGTGTTCTGCATTCGAAGCACCTCGGTGTGGAACTCGGTGCGCGGTCCGGCCATCGCGCCCTCGGCCAGTACCGGCGCCAGTGTCCCGCCCATCGCAGGGAGGTCCAAGCCGTAGCTGAAGTTGCGGCCGGATCCGGTGAGGACAATGGCCCGCACATCGCGGTCGGAGTCTAGTTTGGCGAAGACTTCCGGTAGTTCTGACCAGAACGCCGGCCCCATCGCATTGCCTTTGCCTGGGCCGATCAACGTCACCTGCGCGACGTGGTCCTTGTGTTCGATGGTGACTGATTCATATGGCTCACCCATGACGAAACCGTACCGTGGATCCATGCCTTCCGACCTGCGCCCCGGACCTGATTCACCTCCCGCCGACGAACTTCGCGCCGCCGAGGCATCGCTCGGAGTACTGCAGCACATCGTGCACCCGATTTCGCCGGACGACCTGTCGCGGCAGACGACGAGCGGAGATTTCGACGTCGCCCAACTGACCGATCATTTGGTTGAAACGATCACGTCGATCGGCACGGCTCTGGACGCCGACCTTCCGCCACGCGACGCTGACGACACCGTCGAGCGACAAATCATCGCCGTTGGCCGGGCCACCCTGGATGCCTTCCATGCTCGTCACGGGTTGGACGGCGCCGTCACCTGGCGCGGCAATGAGACGCCTGTGCGGCTGTTAGCGGGCGTTCTGGCGTTCGGTTTGCTCGTGCACGGGTGGGACTACGCGGCGGCCACCGGACACTCGGTGGATGTCCCAGATTCGTTGGCGAACTACGTCCTGGGATTGGCCAAGAAGATCATCACACCGGAGCGCCGCGCGAACGGGGAGTTCGCCGAGCCCGTCGAGGTCGATGAGCACGCGCCGGCTATCGACCAGTTGGTGGCCTTCACCGGCCGCGATCCGGCCGCAAAGGTCTAGACGCGCTCAAGGTAGAAGTAGAAGTACCGGCCGTTGTCGATCACGCCTTTGCCGTTCATGATGCCCATCACCGTGGCGTCGTCCACGCGCTTGAAGTGATCGTGAACCGGCTGGCCGTCGTAGACCATGGTCGCGGTCACTTCGCCGCGGAATTCCTCCAGCCACAGGCTGGCTTCGCCCTTGCCCATCTTGACGTTGGAGAACCGGTTCCCGTCGTCGTCGAGACAGACCAGCGGCTGCACGTCGTCGGGGGAGTTGAACGTCTTACCGAACCAGCGGGACTTCTCGAGTTGACCGTTCATCCGGTGACCGGTGACGAATTCGCCGCCCTTCCACTCGCCGAGCATGCCGTCGATGGTGGCCGGCTGCAGGCTGGCCCAGAAGTCGTCGAGTTCGGCGTCGTCGATCGACCCGGTGCGCTCCTTGAACTCGGTGAACTTCTTGAGCGCCAACGCATCAGTCATCGCGATCTCCTTCTCTCTAGATCCAGCCCTGCGCGAATTGCAGCATGGCATCGTTCTCCTCCGGCGCACCGATGGTCACCCGGACACCGTCGGTGCCGTACGGGCGGACCACGATGCGTGCGTCGGCCGCCCGCTCCACGAAGTCCAGGGTGCGGGGTCCGAGTGGCAGCCAGACGAAGTTCGCCTGCGACGACGGCAGGGTGAACCCGGCCGCGCGCAGGACATCGCTCACCCGCGCCCGTTCGGCGACGACGGCATCGGTGCGGGCGAGCAGCTCGTCGGCGGCGTCCAGCGAAGCGATGGCCGCGGCTTGCGAGATGCTGGTCGCGGTGAATGGCACGTAGGCCTTGTCCATAGCGGTGATCAACTCCGGATGGCCGGCCGCATACCCCACCCGTAAGCCGGCCAGCCCGTAGGCCTTCGAAAACGTGCGTAGCACAACGACATTGCTGTGGTCGCGCACCAAACCGAGGCTGTCCGGCAACAGGCCGTCGCGGATGTATTCGACGTACGCCTCGTCGATCGCGATCAGGATGTGCGACGGCACCGCTTCGACGAAGCGGGCCAAAGCGTCCGGATCGACCACCGTCGAGGTGGGGTTGTTGGGGTTGCAGACGAAGATCAGCCGGGTGCGGTCGGTGACCGCGGCGAGCATCGCCGTCAAGTCGAAAGTGTGGTCTGACAGCGGGACTTGGACTGCGGTGGCGCCGGCGAGGCGGACCTGCAGCGGGTAGATCTCGAAGCTGCGCCAGCCGAACAGCACCTCGTCGCCGGCCGTGGTGCTGATCTGGATGAGTTGCTGACACAGGCTCACCGATCCGCAGCCGACGGCGATGTGCTCGGGTCCCCAACCGCCGGCGCTGCCTACCCGACCGGAGTTCAGGTGTTTGGCCAACGCCGATTTGAGGTCGGCGCAGCCGTTGTCCGGGTAGCGGTTGATGCCGTCGGTTGCGCGCTCGATCGCGGCGCGGACGCTGGGCAACGGGCCCTGCACGGTCTCATTGCTGGCCAATTTGACCGCGCCCGGGACGGTCTTGCCGGGTACGTAGACCGGCAGCTCGGCCAATTCGGGACGAAGGCGACCGGTCATTTCGACAGCATATGTCCGGCCTGTGTACGCTGTGCTCCGCGGCGGTTCCGGCAGCCGGCTCCTGGTGGCGGTCCGGTACCCTCGGGAAGTTCGAGGAGGCGTGCCAGAGCGGCCGAATGGGACTCACTGCTAATGAGTTGTCCCCTTACCGGGGACCGGAGGTTCAAATCCTCTCGCCTCCGCCACCGGAGACAATTGAACACAGGCGCCCGTAGCTCAACGGATAGAGCATCTGACTACGGATCAGAAGGTTAGGGGTTCGAATCCCTTCGGGCGCGCAGGTCAGAGACTTAGTTAGACACCCAACTGTACTCCGAGTTGTCCACATTGCTTCCCAACTTTCTGCGCGTGTGAGCGCAGTTCACTAATCGCCGACCACACCCTCGTGAGGCTTGTCGCGATTGGACCACCTAACGGTGAAAGAGTCCGGAGACGCGTTTTGACCCATGGATGGCGTCTGCGGAGCGCAGTTACTCGGCGCGGATGCGGCCCGGCCGCCCCTCGCGGATTCTGCAGCTCCTCGCTCCACTGACCTCATCCGCACCATGCCGGGACATGACTTAAGCGTAGAACGCCCTGGCCTACAGCTAAGCGCTTAGTTTATGTGTCGTGCGGTCTGGGCGGTCGGCGCGGCGATGGTCGTCCAGGCGCGTTGGGCGAGCAGCTTGTTCCCCGATATGCCGGGCCGCCGCTATTCGGCCGGTTGCCAATCCCGCGCGCCAGCTTAGAAGCTGTCAGGGCTCGGCGGATCGTGGTGCAGGGAACCAAGGCCACTCTGGATTCCCTGACGCAACTGGTCGCTGACCGCGGGCTTGCCATGCGGGATGTCGGATGGCTGCGTGCAGTTGCAGCTCAGTGCCCGGAATAAGCTGGGGTCAGCGCCGGCCGGTGCTGCTATTGCCGTAGCAGCACCGAGCGCGATCGCTGCAGTGAACACGAATTTGGTGATCAACAACGTCCTTTGTTGAGAGTCGATCTTCGACGAGACTTGGTTCTACTGGCTGTGGCGTGGGCAGAAGGCGGCAATGCTGACTCCGACAAAAAACCCGGCGTGATAGCCGTCCAAAACACTCTGTGTCATCACGGTGTTCGCGACGTCACTGGCCTGCCCACCTTGATCAAGTTCATCGCAGACCTCATGACCGGCGGCGATCGCAGCTTGCCGGGACCCGAACGTGATGCCCTTGGAAGAGAGCGCGCCCAGGAAACTGCTGCTGTCGACCGCGGAGTCGGCATGTGCGGTAGGGGCCGCTACTCCTATAACGCTAAGTGGCGCGACCGCCAGGACAAGGCCGGCGATGAGTGATCGCAGAGGGCTGGTCGAACGCACTTGGGGGGTGGCGCCCGCTGCGGGCGCCTCAGTGAATAGGGAAGTCATTGCTGTCTCACCCCTTCCTCGTCCGCTCCCAGATGGGGAGCATTGAAACTAACTGTTCATCGCCCCTATCGTGCCGTTATTTCGTTATATTCGCAAGTGTTAAAATGTTTTGCGAGGCGAACACAGTCCTCACCCGCGCGTAAGAATGGATGCCGCCATGGCAAACCAAAAAGTACGGCGACCCGAAACCACAAACGCGGTCCCGTGCGCCGAACCGACTCGGCCGCAACCGATTTCGGAAGCCCGTTCCACTGCTGAGCAACCCGACCCGGCCGGGGTGAGGGCAATCAGATCAAGATCGGGATGAGGCCGGCGGCGAAGACGAGGTAGAGCAGTGCGGCTAAGGCTAGCCGTGTGGGGGTGAGTTTGTTGGCGCGCAGTGTCGCGAGTAGGTAGGTGATGGCTGCCATGGTGATGGCGCCAGACCAGAGCAGGGCGTGGTCGAGTCGCCAGTCGGTGAAGAGCAGACCCAGGCCGCTGGGCACGGTGGCTTGGATCATCATCGCGCCAGAGATGTTGGCCAGGGCGAGTTGGGTTTTGCCTTGGCGGACCCAGATGATCGCGTTCATGATCTCGGGTAGTTCGGTTGCGATCGGAGACAGCAGCAGGGCGGTGATAGCCCCGGACAGTCCGAGCATGGGGCCAATGGCGTCGAGCTGGTGGACGAATACTTGCGAGAACACGAAGATGACGGCTAATGCGCCCAGCGTTTGCACCAGGACGGCTGTGGTGGCCGGTCGCGCCGCGCGGGGTTGCAGCTTGAGCGGCGCCAACTCGTGCTCGTCCTGGTCGCCAGTGGTGCCGCCGCGGATTTCGCGCCAGAAGTAGACGCCGTAGGCGGCGAAGAAAACCAGACCCAGCCACGGCTTGATCGCAAATGCCACCAGGCCGAGAGCGACTTTGACCACGAACACCGCCATGAACCAGCGTTGGTCTTTGGCCAGGCGCGCGGTGTGCGCGGGATCGGCCAACGTGGCGTCGGGCGCGTCGTCGCGCTCGTTGACGGGGCGCTCGATGAGGCGTGCCGCGCCCACTCCGACGAGGACCATCTCGCGTCTGCGGCTTCGTCGCCGAAGCAGCAGCATGGCGCCGGTCACCCCGTAGGAGACGGTTGCCAAGACCAGGGGGCCGCCCATGGCTGCGCCGACACCGATGTTGCGGATCTCGGCGGTGGAGCCGGTGGTGACGGCGACGAGGGTGACTACTGACTCCGGTAGCGCGGTGCCGAAGGCAGCCAGGATGGTTCCGACTGCCATGGTCCCGATGTTGAGCCGCTGGCCAAGCCATTCCACGGCATTGACGAACCATTCGCAGGACAGATAAATCGCCACTGCACAGGCAATCAGCAACACGACATGCACCACGAGGGCCGCCGCCTTCCTCGTCCGCACCCAGATGCGGAGCGTTCGAACTAACTGTTCGGAGCGCCCCTAATGCTGCCGTCATTTTGCCATGTTCGCAAGTGTTAAAATGTTTTGCGAGGCGAATCCCGTCCTCACCCGCGAGTAAGAATGGATGCCGCCATGGCAAACCAAAAAGTACGGCGACCCGAAACCGCAAAGGCGATCCCGCGCGCCGAACCCACCAGGCCGCAACTAGCCTCGGCCGCCGCCACATTCACACTGCTGAGCAACCCGACACGGCTACACGTGCTATGGCTTGCCGCCCAAGACGTCCACGACGTCACCACCCTGGCAGAACGCACCGGCGTCGGCGTGGCCACCATGAGCCAGCATCTGAGCAAACTCCGTCTGGCCGGCTTGATCAGCGCACGCCAAGAGGGCCGCCGCCACATCTACACCGTCGAGGACCCCCATGTGCTCACCTTGGTGCAACAGATCTTCGCCCACATCGCCCCGGATGGCAGCCTCGCGCCCGACCCGCCCCTTAAACACTGAGCCGCGCACCTGCATTCATCTCGATTACCATCCGGTCGTCTTCCAAGACGCCACCACCGGAAAGATGTTCCTCACCCGCTCGACGATCACCAGCTCACGCGTTGTCGACTGGCCGACGCCCGATGGTGCCCGGACTTACCCCCTGGTGGTCGTCGGGGCCACCGCGCGGGCTCTCACCCTTTTGGACCGGCCGAAGTCGGATCCTCGATACCGCAGGCCGGGTCGAAAAATTCCACCGCCGCCACGGCCAGCGGCTTGTCGGATGGCCTGAAAGTGGCGGCTGACGCTGGCCGAGGGATTCGGCTTGGCGCCGTATCTGGCAGACCCGACGATGTAGGCAAGCCAATCTGCGCAGCAGCGCGCGCGACATCGCCACGCGCCGGGACACCGCGCGTCTGGTCACACCAGCGAGATACGTGCTGTCGTCAGGCTAGGGATTCAGAAGCCAGCAACACCAAACAGGGAGTCGAAGAAAACGTCGACGGGACCTTCTGGCGCGAAAGCCGTACTGATCGTCTGGTACAGCCCATCAACCATTTGGTCGGCCATCGTGCCTTCGCCAGTGAGCATGTCCGAGAATTGGTCGGCCGTCACCATGTTGCCGGCGGCTTCGGGAGAGAAGAAGTTAGCGATCCCCTGATAGAAATTGTCGACCGCTTGGTCCGCCAAGTTGCCTCCCCCGGTCGACATACCCAAGAGGTCAGCCGTGGCAGCGTTGCCCGCAGCCTCCGGAGAGAAGAAGTTAGCGATCCCCTGATAGAAATTGTCGACCGCTTGATCGGCTTGCGTGCCTTCCGCGGTGAACAAATCTGAGAACTGGTCGGCCGTGACAGCGTTGCCCACAGCCGCGGGGTCGGCGCCGGCAGTGGGCGCGGCGGCTAGTGTGATCAGTGCGCCGGCCAAGACGGCGCCTGCAGCAAGCTCGACACGATGTGTTGCCTGATTCATGTCCAAACTCCAATCATGTAGGTGTGATGTTGGACACTGTGAACACGATTAGCGGGCGGGCAAAGTTCACACGATTTTCTCAGCGCAGCAATGCGCGACATCACCACGCGCTGAATTTCGAGATCGAGGATGGATACAGTCCGGACGTCGACGACGCCGTCCTTCGCGGGCGCGGGTTCGTGCTGCTCAGCCTGCCGCTGGGAGACGGCGATCAGCTGATCTGCAAGCCGAAAACCCTGAGGAGTGGCATCTATGGGCGTCTCGCTCACGGAACCCTGGGCCGAAGCAGTGAACACGTTAACGGCGATCGTCACTGATTGGCTTGTCCGCCCACGGATTTATCCACGCGGCCGGCTGGCAGTGGTGCGAACGATGACCGAGACGGGCGGTGCCTGATGGCACTAAGCCACGCCTGACCTCGACGCCCGGATGAACTTCCCCGATATCCCAAACGTCGTATGAGTATGGGCACTATCTGCACGATGCGGACCGGGCATCGTCGACTGGCGGACGGATCGCTGCTCCGGGTTGACATCGAGCTGGGCAGCTGGGTGGGAAGTCTGTACACACGAGACATGCGGGTCAAGACACGAGTCGTTGGTAGTGACGTTGAGGTTCATGCGTGGGCTGGCCGCGTGCAACGAAATAAGTTGGCGTCATGAATGCGCGCCGTAGCTGTCCTGCAGTCGTGGTGCGCGTTGCCAGATGATCAGGTCATGCGTGGTCGGCAGATTGCACGGGCCCAACGCGGCGATGAGTAAAGCCGCCACGGCGAACTGGCTCATAAGTGAGGTTATGTATCGAGTGTTACCACCCGCAGCAAATTAGTGGTGAAACCTAGGATCCGGCTATCAGAACTCCCCAGGCCGTGCGACGCGATCGATAAACCTGGGCAACCTGATGACGGTAATACTTAGGTGCGGAAGGGGTCAGCCCGCGTCCTGATGCATGTGCCTCGCGGTCTGGGCGGCCGGTGTGGGGATGGTAGTCCAGACGCGTTGGGCGAGAAGGCGCATGCCGTTGAGTCCGACGATGACGGTGGATCCTTCGTGGCCGGCGACGCCGAGGGGTAGCGGTAGGTGTCCCAGTAGGTCCCAGAGGACGAGTCCGGTGATGAAGGTGGTCGCGATGGTCAGGTTGGCGATCACGATGCGGCGGGCGCGGCGCGATAGGGCGATCACCGCGGGCAGGGTGGCCAGGTCGTCGCGGACGATGACGGCGTCGGCCGTCTCAAGGGCCAGGTCGGATCCGGCGCGGCCCATCGCGACGCCGGTGTGTGCGGCGGCCAGGGCGGGGGCGTCGTTGACGCCGTCCCCGACGAGCAGTAGCTGCCGGCCGGCGTCCTCAATGTCGCGGACGGCGGTGACTTTGTCTTGTGGCAGTAGCCCGGCGCGGACGTCCGTGATTCCGATGTGCGCGGCGAGTGTGTTTGCGGCGCGGGCGTTGTCGCCGGTCAGCAGGGCCGGTGCGGTGCCGGTGAGTGCGGCTAGTTCGGCGACGGTGTCCGCGGCTCCGGGACGCAGTTGGTCGGCCAGTGCCAGGATGCCGGCTGGGACACGGTCGGCGACGACGATGACCACGGTTTTTCCGGCGGCTTCCAAGTCGGCCACCGTGGCGGTTATCCAGGCCGAGGTCTGAGCGTCGGATAGTAGATGCCGGGGGCTGCCGACTTCGACGTTATGGCCGTCGATGGTGGCACCGACACCGCGTCCGGGCGCGGAGTTGAAATCCTGGGCCGTGGGCAACCGCAGGCCGCGTTCGGTGGCGGCGGCCACGATCGCCTGCGCCAGTGGGTGTTCGCTGGGGTGTTCGGCGGCTGCGGCCCAGGTGAGGACAATGTCGGTGTCGTGGCGCGTTTCGTCGAGTGTTTCGACGTCGGTCAGTTGGGGTGTGCCTTGGGTGAGGGTGCCGGTCTTGTCGAATGCCACGGCGGTGATTGCGCCGAGTTGTTCCATCACGACAGCGGATTTGACTAAGACGCCGTTGCGTCCGGCGGTGGCCATCGCGGCCAGCAGCGGTGGCATGGTCGCCAGCACCACCGCGCACGGGGACGCGACGATCATGAAGGTCATCGCTCGCAGCAGTGCGGGCTGCACCGCGGCGCCCAGGCCGAGGGGGATGAAGAACACCGCCAAGGTGGCGGCCACGACGCCGATCGAGTAGTACTGCTCGACCTTCTCGATGAACAACTGGGCTTTGGCTTTGGTTGCCGAGGCCTCCTGCACCATGGTCACGATGCGTGCGATGACGGTGTCGGCAGAGGCCCGATCGACCCGAATCCGCAGCACCCCAGTGCCATTCAGCGTGCCGGCGAACACCTCGTCGCCGGGGTTTTTGGCGACCGGTAGCGGTTCACCGGTGATCGATGCCTGATCCACGTCGCTGGCACCGGCGATGACCTGCCCATCGCCGCCGATCCGCTCACCGGGGCGCACCACGATCACGTCCCCAACCGACAGAACGGCCGCATCGACCACGGTCTCGTGTCCGGATTCGGTGATCACGGTGGCACTGTCGGGGGCCAGATCAAGCAGGCTGCGTACCGAGTCGGCGGTTCGCTGAGTCAGAAATGCTTCCAGCGCACCGGATGTGGCGAAGATGACGATCAACAGTCCGCCGTCGAGAACCTGGCCGATCGCGGCGGCCCCGATCGCCGCCACGATCATCAACAGATCGACATCAAGGGACTTTCCCCGCAACGCCTGCAACCCGGCCAGCGCGGGTTCCCAGCCGCCGGTGACATAGCAAGCCAGATACAGCGCCCACCACAACCACGCCGGCGCGCCACCGAACTGGGCAGCCAACCCAAACACGAACAGGACCGTGGCCACGATCGCCCACCGGACCTCGGGAAGGGCGAACGGACGTGTCCGGGCTCTTGGTTCACGATCGGGGGCGACGGCGGCGCGGGAGCGGTCCAAGACCGGACGCGACATCAGAAACTCCACTGTGGGGGAAGGCGGCAGGACACCGCCACCATACAGGAACATATGAGCACGTCTTCATTCGAGCATTCGGTAGGATACGCATATGGGTCACGGCATCGAGGGCAAAACCACCCCGCCCGCACAGCTCGACGCCGACTCCGCAGCATCGGTCGCGGCCACACTGCAAGCATTGGCGACGCCGAGCCGGCTGCGGATCCTGACCCGCCTGCGCCACGGCCCGTGCTCAGTCAACGACCTCGCGGCGGCCGTGGAGATGGAACAGTCCGCGGTCTCACATCAGTTACGCCTGCTGCGCGCGATGGGATTGGTCACCGGAGCCCGCAACGGACGCAGCGTCATCTACGCGCTCTACGACAACCACGTCGCGATGCTCCTCGACGAGGCCGTCTACCACATCGAACACCTCGGGTTGGGCGTCCCCGACGAATCCTCCGAGACCGCCTAAAGCGCTGGCGTGATCGCCTGCGCTGCAAGGGATTCGGATAACTCAGGCGCGTTCCAGGTCAGTGGCAGGCTAGCCAACTTCTCGTCATGCTTCTGGCTCTTGAAACCGTCCTCATTGCAGTCGCCGGCACGCTCGCACCCGTGGCACTGTTTGCCGCAGCCCATCCCTCCCGCACCACATCGCTCGTCGTGCTCGAGGGTTTCGCGGATCCCATTGCAGAGACGGCTGACGGGTCGACGCGCGAGGAAGTCCGCGCCGCCTTCGCCGCCAGGTGGGGCACGGGAGAGTACCAGCGCCTGGTGAATCCAGACATGCCGTGGAACGAAGAGATCCGGTCTGCGTGGGCTCGGGTGGAACGGCTCTCGGCCAGTCCACGAACCGTTGCGCTTATGTGGCCGCTTGTGGGCGAGGTGGACGTGCGGGCAGTTCTGCCGGCAATTCGCCTGCCTACGCTCGTCGTCCATCACACCGACGACCCGATCGTCGAGCCCGCAAAGGGTAGGTACGTGGCCGAGAACATTCCCGGCGCAAAATACGTCGAGCTCCCTGGACGCAACAGCCCGGCGAATGGCGACTCTCCGCTGTCGCCAAGACTAAAGAATTGAGACGGAGTGGCTCGATAGCCATACCGAGCCAGGAAGTGCTTTGCATCCCTCTCTTTCGCTCAAGTTGATACTTGGCATCGTTGGAACTGTTCCCAGGTCGAGGTGCATGCTGTCTAGTCTTCCGGCATGGACCGCATCTGGCAGTGGGCGTGGGATCGGTACGGACCGAGGTACTCCTGGGTCATGTCAACCTTCTTCATCGCAGCGATGCTGCCGCCTTACCTTTTTTGGTCGTTGGTCGTCGTTGGCGTCGACAACTCGCGCCGTTACGTCGAGGCTGCCGCCATCACGGTTGGCTTCCTCGCCGTACTGGCTTATCTAATGGTTCTTCCCGGCCAGGGCAGGAGTCATCTGGTCGAGCAATGGGCGGCCGGTCGCGAGGTCGATCGGGCACGGGCGCTGAGCGACACCTACACCTGGGGTCGTGAAATGAGCGCCCGAGGACTGATCAGCAACTCTGTAGGGGTCGCGCTGCTGTTAGTTGTTGTAGGCGTGATCACCGGGGCGACCGGCTCACGATTATTTCAATTCGGGGTCATGGGTGTGGCTTTGGGAGTCGCCGTCCAACTCATGGGTATGCACAGCGTCCCGGAAGGTGCGCTGCGACCGGCAAGAGAGGCTATTGCCGGTGACGTGGGGATTGGTGACAGCCTGCCTCGCTCTCGTCCGTCGTTTGCTACATGGTCGAACCTATCTATGCTCGCCACCACCTTTGCGTTCACCGCTGGCGGCGTGAGCCTGGCGAGCACCTTGCACCTCACCAGTGAGACTCCGCTGATGTCCATTGTGATCGGGGGCTTGTCGACACTTGCGTTCGTGCCGCTCACAATCGGCGCTATTTTCTCACCCTCCATGCTCCCCATTCGCGATCTCGCCGAAGGCACTAGACGTGTCGCCGCCGGTGATTACAGCCAACGTCTGCCGGTAGCCCAGGACGATGATCTCGGTGCCTTGGCGGCCTCGTTCAACCGAATGCAGGCGGGATTAGCTGAGCGGCAACGACTCCAAGCCGCGTTCGGCACCTACGTCGACCCCGCCCTGGCGACGCGGCTACTTGCGCAGGGTGACGACGTGTTCACCGGTGAACGTCGCGAAGTAACAGTGATGTTCATCGACATCCGCGACTTCACCCCATTCGCCGAGGCCAACACCGCCGAGGACACGGTCGCGCGCCTCAACGCGCTGTTCGAGATCGTGGTACCGGCCGTCGTTGACGCTGGTGGACACGTGAACAAGTTCCTTGGCGACGGCGCACTGGCCGTTTTCAACGCACCCAACGACCTTCCGGATCACGCTGATGCCGCACTGCGAGCCGCCGTGGTGATCACCCGTCTGGTTGTTGAGCGATTCGGCCAGGAGCTTCGCATTGGCATCGGGATCAACACCGGCATGGTGATCGCCGGAACCATCGGCGGGGGCGGCAAGCTTGAGTTCACCCTCATCGGTGACACCGTCAACGTGGCGGCCCGCGTGGAGCAACTCACCAAGACCACCAGCGACGCGATCCTGCTTACCAAGCAGTGCGTCGAAGCCTTGGTCTCACGACAGCCCGCGTTGATCGATCGCGGACTACACGTCCTGAAAGGAAAGTCGGCCTCCGTGCAAGTCTTCGCCCTCGGCCAACAGACCGACGGGCTGATTGACCTCACCCGCTGACGGGAGCACATTGGCTGCGGCTTTCGAGAACCTTGTGTATGCGATAGTGCCAGTTCGCACTGTCTCAGAAGTTAACTCAAAATAGGTGGCACGCCGGCCGCATAAGCCACGGCGGCCACCGCCTCGAGGTCCACGATGTTGCCGGCCGGGTTGCCGAATGTCTCGCAGGCGCGGGTGTTCTCGTCGATCAGCGGGGCGAGGCTTGGCGCGGATCACAACCTTCAGAGGCGACCCGGCAGCCCTGGAGCGGCTGCAGTCGACGGGGCAACCGCCCCGCCTGATCGCCACACCCAGTGGCGATCATTCCGCCTATCACCCGGCGATTTGGCGGCGATCCGAAACGCGGTGCTGCCGGAAGTTTGAGGTCGCCGCATGAGCGCGTGACACCAGCGCCTCAGTGTGTGATCAGGTCGGCGGCGAGGTCTTCTTCGTCAGCGCGGACACTGCCGGAGGACGCTGACCGCAGCCGCCAGTGCGCTACGCCGCCGTCCGGAACGGTCAACTCGCCGGCCGCCAGCGCCTCGTCGATGAGTGAACGCACCCGCTGCTCGTTGGCCGGCTCGGTTGCGAAAAGCACACGCAGCGTGACGGTTTCACCCGTTTGGTCATTGGTCACGTAATGCGGCGCGAGCGGGCACGGCGGCGGATGGTCCCAGCCGCCGCACAACGCCTTCGTGATCGCGCCGCCAAGAGCATTGGGACTGTCATCCTGCTGCATCGCGACCACAGCGTCGTGGGCAAAGGCTTTGCGTGCCATGGGGATAGATTTAACTCCGCGGCGAGCGGGCTAACCAGCGCTCCGGTTGCGACACGGTCACGAAGTGATACCTATTGAAACCTCAGTGACCTTATTCGCCACATCCGCCTCTATCGTCACATGAGCAACTGCGGACGTCAATGCGTTTCAGCGGCGACGGGTCGCGCGCTGGAGAGGTGGGACATGTCGGCGATTCGTCGAATCATTTCGGTATCGGTGGCCTCGGCGACCGTTATCGGACTCATCATGCCGGTCGGCGATGCACCACCGGCGATGGCTGCGGCATGCAGCGCCCCGGAGGCGAACGTCCCGCCGCCCGCCGGAATGCCGGATATGCCGTCGCCCGGGCCGGTTGCGCCGCCGACAGGCCGCAGACCGCGGGGTACGAACGATAACGCGCCGTTACCCAAGCTTGGTCCGCTGATCTCTTCGCTGTTCAAAGCGATACCGCGACCAGGTACCGCGCAGCTCCAGGCGGCGGTGACGCCCGTTCCCCCGGTCCCCGGTGCGGCCGTCCCGCAGTCCCCGAACGCCAATCAGGCTGTCCCCGAGGCCGTCCCGGTCCCGCCCGCTCCGCCGGCCGGCATCGCGGGTGCCCCGACGTCACTCGTCGACTTCGTGACCGGACCGAACAGCCCGAACCGAACCCTCGAACGCTTCGGCATCTCCGGCACCGACCTCGGAATTCCCTGGGACAACGGTGATCCCGCTAATCGCCAGGTGCTGATTGCGTTCGGTGACACCTTCGGCTACTGCGCCATGCACGGCCAGCAGTGGCGATACAACGTGCTCTTCCGCAGCCAGGACCATGACCTATCGCACGGGATTCACGTGGCCGACGGTGTGCCCAACAACCCGTACTCCGGCTCACCGGTATGGGCGCCGGGCCTTTCCAAGCAGGTGCTCAACAGCATTCACAAAGCGGGGCACGAGACCGGAATCATCCCGACGTCGGCGCTCTCGCTCGGGCGAACCCAGTACATGAGCTTCATGTCGATCAAGAACTGGGGCCGCGACGGCGAGTGGTCGACGAACTATTCGGGGATCGCGCGCTCGTTGGACAACGGTCAGAGCTGGGGTGTCTACCCCAGCAGCATCCGACTGGCCGCGGCGGACACTGTCCCCGGCGGACGGTTCTTCCCCGGTAACGAGAACTTTCAGATGGGCGCGTTCATGCGCGGCAAGGACGGCTATCTGTACTCCTTCGGAACCCCGCCCGGCCGCAGCGGCGCGGCCTACCTGTCCCGAGTCCAGCCGGGCGCGTTGCCGGATCTCGGCAAGTACCAATACTGGAACGGCGAAGGCAGGGGCTGGGTCCCGGTGGACCCGAGCGCGGCGACACCGATCTTCCCCGGGCCGGTGGGCGAGATGTCGGCGCAATACAACGACTACCTGAAGCAGTACCTGGTGCTCTACACCAACGGTGGCAACAACGACGTCATCGCGCGCACGGCGCCCGCACCCGAAGGACCGTGGAGTCCCGAGCAGCCGCTCGTCTCGTCGTTCCAGATGCCCGGCGGCATCTACGCGCCGATGATCCACCCCTGGTCGAACGGCAAAGACCTGTACTTCAACCTGTCGCTGTGGTCGGCCTATGACGTGATGTTGATGCACACCGTGCTGCCCTGATTAGGCCGGAAGATTAAAGCTCATATCCACCGTCGTTCCCGACGGCGTGCAGTCCATCTCCAGCCAGTCGCTCACCGCGCGAATCAACAGAAGCCCGCGTCCACGCACCCCGGGGTCGATGGCCGCCGTCTTCCACGAGCCGCGGTCGGTGACTTTGAGATGCACTCGTGCACCATCGTTTTCGCCGTCGATCCGAACTTTGCCCGGTTTACGATCCCGGTAGCCGTGTTCGATGCTGTTGGCGCAGGCTTCGTTGACGGACAGTACGATGTCGGCCACCTGCTCGTCGGGGACTGCGGCGGAGTGCAGCCACGACGCGAGTTGGTGCCGGATGTCGCTGAGATGATCAGCGGTGACAACCCGGTCGATCACCAGCGGTGCGTACGGTCGCCGGTAGACGACGATCGCGATGTCGTCGTCGTACCCGCCGGGGGGAGCCAGCTCGCTGAGCGCCGCGTCTGCGACGTCGTCGACGGTTAGGTGCAGTCCGCTTGCCACCGTCGCGCTGAGGTGCGCGATCCCGTCGTCGAGCGAGACGTCGCGACGCTCCACGAGACCGTCGGTGTAGAGCATCAATGTCGAGCCGGGTGGCAGCACTACCGACGCTTGTGGGCGAGATTTCTTGCGGTTCACCGCCAACGGCACCGAGCGGGCATCGGTGATCAGCGTCGGAGCCGCCTGCGGGGCCGCCAGCACCGCGGGCAGATGGCCAGCGCAGCTGTAGGAGAATTCGCCCGACTTGGTGTCGAGAATCGCGAGAAAGACGGTGGTGCAGAACGCATTCGGGATCAGTTCGGCCACCGAATCGAGCTCTTCGAGCAGCCGCGCGGGCTCGGCACCGGTAAGCAGCAGCGCACGCGCGGAGGCGCGAAGCTGACCCATCACCGCCGCGGCGGACAGCCCGCGCCCGACACAGTCGCCGACGATAATGCCGATCCGTTGATCGCCCAACCGCAGCACGTCGTACCAGTCGCCGCCGATTTCCAGCGGTGGGACCGCGGGTTCGTAACGAACCGCGAAGCCGGGCGGAAGTTCGGTGGGGGCCAGCATCGCGTGCTGCAACGTCAGCGACGTCTCACGAGCTGCCTCGAATTGCCGCACGTGCTGGATCGCCAGCCCGAGGTGGCCGACGAGCACGGTGACCAGTAGCCGGTCCTCCGCGCTGACCCGCCGGGGGACCCGCAGCTCCAACCACAGTGCGACATCGCCCGCGCCGGTCAGGACGGCGACGATGCCGCTCGATTGGCCTGGGGTATCGGGGGTTTCGACGGGCTGAACGGTCAGCGGCAGTTGATGGCGAGCCTGCTGAAAGATCTCCCGCAGCGGCTCGTCGAGTTGCCGCCAGTCCAACGGGGTCTTGTCACTGGCCACCAGAATGGCAGGCTCGGCGCCGCTCGTCGGCCATACCGCGGCCACCACCCGGTGAACGTCGAGAGCAAGCCGGCACTCGTCGAGGGTGATCGAGAGTACCTCTGACATGCTCTTGGCCACGCTGACCGCCGTCGCCAACCGCAGCACCGCACTTTCCCTTGCGGCAAAGGCTCTTTCGGCGGTGATATCGCGAAGTGTTCCGACGTACACGTAGCCGTCCGCGGCATCCGCATTGACCCGGTTGACGTTCGCTGCTACCCACACCAGTCGGCCATCGCGATGCCGGACTGGGGTCTCGTACTGGACCTGATTTTTTTCGGCCAGCCGGGATTGTTGTAGGCGCGCTGCTCTTTCGTCCACCAGCCATGGGTGCGGCCAAGGGTATGGGAGGCGGTGCGCGGGGTAGCCGGTGAGTCTGGTGAAAGCGTCGTTAACTTCGATGACGGCCCCGGTGCGATCGGCGACGAAGAATCCCTCCTGCAGGGAATTCACCACCGCGTTGCGGAACTCGTCGCGATCGGCAAGATCCTCGGCGCGGGCCCGCTGCTCCTCGTAACGCTTTGTGCCGTCAAGGAATCCGCGCGTCGCGACGTCGAGCGGGGCCAGCGTCTGCAACAGGAAGGCCAGCGCCACCGCGCCGTCGAAGCCAGGAAGCTCCACCACCAGCCGTTGGAAAAGCTCAGAGTGTTTCTCGACGATCTCCAGCATGCTGATGTCGTCGTACAGTGCGCGGCGTCCGAGCTCATGACCGACCGCGAGGTCCTCCTCGTTGCGGGTCTCCAGGTAACTGCGCAGCGCAGCCGCGTACGCAGTGTGGAAATCGTCGTGCGTCATCCGGACGCACCTCGGTGCCGTGCCGTGAGTACCAGCGCGTCGTCGTTGTCCTTGGCGTGGCTGTGCAGGATCTGCTCTGCGATCGCCCACGCCGGCGCGGCGAAGTCGATGCCGTCCAGATGATTTTCGTCGATGCCATCACTGGTGACGACCAGTAAGTCGCCCGGGCGCATCGGGAAATCCTGCGATGCAACCGCTTCCGGAATCCGATAGCCGACGATGCCGCCGGCTAACCGTACCGACGAGCGCACCTCGACACCGCCCGGGTGTTTGGCGACCAAGTCGGCGGCGACGTTCCCGATCCCGACCCAGCTGAGCCTATCCTTCTGAAAGTCGATGTGTGCCAACGTCATCGCCACACCGCGAGTGTTCGACAAGCCGCGGTGGCAGCTCTGGACCAGCGAGTCGAGCGCCTCGCCGCGGGCGTCGCCGAGGATCTGCACGCCGCAGTCTGCCGCCTCGGCGGCCAGTTCGCCGTGCCCCAGACCGTCCAGCACGCCGATCAAAGCGGCGGTGCCGTCCACGTCGACCGCAATCGACCGGTCGCCGCAGACGCGTTGACCGGGCAATGGGCGCCACGTCGCCGCCCATTCGATCGGTCCTAACCACCCGTGCTCAGCCATTGTTCGGAATCCACTTCCACATTTCGATCTTCGTGCCCTGCCCCGGTGCGGATTCCACGATCAAGCGGTCCATCAGCCGGCGCGCTCCGGGCAGGCCGAGCCCGAGTCCGCGGCCGGTGGAATAGCCGTCCTCCATTGCCCTTTCGATGTTGGCGATACCCGGGCCGTCGTCTTCGGCCCGTATCACCAGGGCCTGTCGGCCTTCGCGGTCTTGCACGGCAACCCGAATCGCCCCGTAGCCGGCATAGCTGGTGATGTTGCGGGCGACTTCGGAGATCGCCGTGGCGATCATGGTGACGTCGGTCAGCGAGAAGCCGAGGTCATGAGCGAGCTGATGGCCGGCCTGGCGAGCGGCAACGATGTCGTCAGGGTGGCCTACGTCGACGACGACGTCATCCGACACCGTCACGTCCGATCGATTTGCGAGCAGCCAGCCGCCGATTCAGCAGTGCCAGGCCCTCTTCCAAGTCCAGCGCGGTGTCCATGTCCTCGAAAAGAATCCCGAGTTGGACCATCGAGAACGCTACCTCGGGCTGAAGGCCCACGATCACGGTGTGCGCACCGCGCAGCCTTGTCATCTTCGCAATCGTTTGCAATGACCGAGCGGCGAATGAGTCCAGTACGTCGATGGCGGTGACGTCGACGACGATGCCGTGCGCCCGATACTCTGTTACCCGTTGCATCAAGCGTTCCCGGAAAAGCTCGGTGTCGGAGTCGGACAGGGCGTTTCGCACCGTGGCGATGAGTATTTGTCCCTGTTTCAGAATGGGTACTGGCATGAGACTTTCGCGACGATCTGGTGTTAGGTGGTTTGCTCGCCGGCGCGGGTTACCTCATACCCCAGCAGGTGTTCGGCCTCCTCGATACCGCCCTGCAGGTCGCCGACCGCGTTCATCTTGGAAAGATCCAGCCCGATCGTCACCAGCGTGAGCGCGATCTCCGATGACAGACCGGTGATGATGACGCTGGCTCCCATCAAGCCGGACGCGTCGACGGTCTGCACGAGGTGGTTGGCCACCGTCGAGTCGATGGTGGGCACACCGGTGATGTCGATGACGACGACCTTGGCCCGGTTGGCGCGAATGGCCCGCAGTAATTGCTCGGTGACCTGCCGGGCGCGCTGGCTGTCCAGAACGCCGATGATCGGCAGGATCAGCAGCTGCTCTCGCACCTGCAGCACCGGCGTCGACAGCTCGCGGATGGCCTCCTGCTGCTGACGAATAATGCGCTCGCGTTCCTGCACGAACCCGACGGCGACGGTGTTGGCGATCCGGTTGGCGGCGGGCTCGTAGGCGTCGAGCACGCGGTTGAGCAGGTCGAAGTCCGCCTGGTACTTCTGGAACAGCGAGCGGGCCAGCACATCGCGCAGCAGCAGCACGATGCCGAGCACCTCGTCGGTCTCGACGCCGCGGGGGATGATCCGCTCGGAGAGGTTGCGCGCGTAGTCCTGCAGCGCCTCGACCGAGCCGGTCTCCAGCACCTCGACGTAGTTGTCGTACACCGACGTCGCCTCGGAGAAGATCTCCTCCTGGGTGAGCGCGGTGAGCAGGCCCGCCTCGCCGATCCGCCGCGCCCACTCCTGGCGCAGCTGCGTGCGGTTGGCGCGCAGGTGCGCGACCAGCTCGCGGAGCATGTCCGCGCTCGTCGCCTGGTGTCCGTTCGGCCCGACGCCCTCCGTCCCCGTCTGCTCAGCCATCGATCTCCTCTGTGCTTGTGGCGCGGCCGGGAAGCATATGCGGATCCCCACCGGCCTGGGGACCGAGGGCGAGGATCGCGACGTCGTCGCGCAGCCGGCCCTCCGACGCGTTCAGCACGGCCCGCTCGATCCGCTCGGCCACCGCGTCGGGCGGCAGCCCACCGCAGCGCTCGAGCTGCTCGGTCAGCTCGCGGTGGCCGAACACCTCCCGCCGGCGCCGGCGCACTTCGGTGACGCCGTCGGTGTAGAGCACGAG
>NZ_DASXHW010000270.1:0-21058 GCF_036488105.1 Mycobacterium sp.
CTCTAGTGGCACCCCGCTCGGTAAGCCGTGACACCGCCGTTTCGGCGACGACTTCCGCGACGGTGGCGGCATCGGATTCCACACAGCCAGTGCAGGTTACGTCGCCGACGGTGCGGAATCGGACCGTCTTCTCGAGCACCTTCTCGTCGGCGCGCGGCTGCAGGTGGCGGTCGACGGCCAACAGCATTCCGTCGCGCTCGAACACCTGCCGCCGATGAGCGTAGTAGATCGAAGGAAGCTGGATCTTCTCGGCGCCGATGTAAGACCAGATGTCGAATTCGGTCCAGTTGGACAGCGGGAACACTCGGATGTGCTCGCCCTTGTGGTGCCGGCCGTTGTAGATGTTCCACAGCTCGGGTCGCTGGGCCTTGGGGTCCCACTGGCCGAACTCGTCACGGAAACTGAACACCCGCTCCTTGGCGCGCGCCTTCTCCTCGTCACGGCGAGCACCGCCGAAGGCGGCGTCGAACTTGTTGTCCCGGATCGCGCGCAGCAGCGTCACGGTCTGCAGCGGGTTGCGCGACGGGATGGTTTCGACCACCCGGCCCGCGTCGATGTCGTCCTGCACCTTGGCGATCACCAACCGCACACCGGTCTCGGCCACCAACTCGTCGCGGGTGGCGATGACCTCGTCGAAGTTATGACCCGTGTCAACGTGCATCACCGGGAACGGCAGGCGGCCGGGGCGGAAAGCCTTGAGCGCCAGTTGCAACATCACGATCGAGTCCTTGCCGCCGGAGAACAGCAGCACTGGACGCTCGAACTCGGCGGCCACCTCGCGGATGATGTGAATCGCCTCGGCCTCCAGCGAGCGCAGATGGCTTAATTCGTACTGCCCCGCCGCCGGGGCGGCCGTCGCCTCTTGGCTGGTCATCATCCCCCTCGATTCTCGGTAAAGTTGGTAGTTTTGGTCAGGATTATGACCATTACCGAGTATGAAACCAGCATGAGCTGGCGCTGTCAATGATTGGTCGGTTGACGTGCCGGCGCGACGGCCTCCGGGGTGACCGGTCTGCCCGCCTCCGAACGAAATCCCGGTCCGAGGCGCGCAGATTCCTTG
The DNA here is from genome assembly GCF_036488105.1 of Mycobacterium sp. Taxonomy (GTDB): domain Bacteria; phylum Actinomycetota; class Actinomycetes; order Mycobacteriales; family Mycobacteriaceae; genus Mycobacterium. Next base: position 1,061 of record NZ_DASXHW010000270.1, read on the forward strand.
GCAGCGATATCGCCCGTGGTGTCAAAACGAGGGAGGCAGCAATCCCCCGCTTAGCGACGGATGAGGCTCGTGAGTCTCGTGAGGCGAGCCCGAGGACTAGCCGGTGACCTCGGTCAGCTTGCCGGTGGCCACGTCGAAGATGAACCCCCGCGCCGACGTGTGCTTGGTGACGAACGGGCTGTTCTTGATGCGGTGCAACGACTGGCGGACATCCTCGGCGAGGTCGGGGAAGGCTTCAGCCGACCACGGCGGTTTCACCCCGGTCTCGTCTTGGATCGCCCGCTTGAAGTCGTCGTCGGTGAACGTCAACATCCCGCAGTCGGTGTGGTGAATGAGGATGATCTCGGTGGTTCCCAGCAACCGCTGACTGATCGCCAGCGACCGGATTGCGTCGTCGGTGACCACACCGCCGGCATTGCGGATGACATGGGCCTCGCCCTCTTTGATACCGAGCAGGCCGTGCACGTCGAGTCGGGCGTCCATGCACGCCACCACGGCGACGTGCTTGCTCGGCGGCAGCGGCAGCGGACCCTCGAACGACTTCGCGTAGTCGGCGTTGTTGGCTAAGTAGTCGTCGGTGACCGTCATGGCCGTCTCCTCGTTCGTGGTCGGCCAACAATTTTACGTTTCGACGGCTGTCGTTTCATCGATCCCAATCAACCGGATCGCAACGTTGCTCGCGCTGAGCGGCGACGCGTCTCCTAGTCTGTGCGAATGCGACAGGGGCGAGGCCGGTAGCCATGACCCGCTTCCTCGCCCGCCGCGTCCTGAACTACATCGTGCTGTTGGCATTGGCGTCGTTCTTGACGTTCTGTCTGACCTCGGTGGCGTTCTCGCCCCTGGAAAGTCTGATGCAGCGCAGCCCGCGGCCGCCGCAGGCGGTGATCGACGCCAAGGCCGCCCAGCTCGGCCTGAACAAGCCCATTCCGCTGCGTTACGCCGGCTGGGCCTCACACGCGGTGCGTGGCGATTTCGGTGCCACCGTGACCGGTCAGCCCGTGTCGGTCGAGCTGTGGCGTCGCATCGGCGTCAGCCTTCGACTGCTGATCATCGGTTCGGTGGCCGGCACGGTCATCGGTGTGGTGCTCGGCGCGTGGGGGGCGATCCGCCAGTACCGCCTCAGCGATCGGGTGATCACGATGCTGTCGCTGCTGGTGCTGTCCGCCCCGACCTTCGTCATCGCCAACCTGCTGATCCTCGCCGCGCTGCGGGTGAACTGGGCCCTGGGTGTGCAGTTGTTCCAGTACACCGGCGAGACGTCGCCGGCGTTGATCGACGGAGCGTGGCCGCAGTTCGTGGATCGCTTGCAGCACTTGGTATTACCCACGCTGACGTTGACGCTGGGTACCGCGGCGGGGTTCAGCCGGTATCAGCGCAACGCGATGCTCGACGTGCTCGGCCAGGATTTCATCCGCACCGCCCGCGCCAAAGGCCTGACCCGCCACCGGGCTCTGATCAAGCACGGGCTCCGGACCGCGTTGATACCGCTGGCCACCCTGTTCGCCTACGGCGTGGCCGGTTTGGTCACCGGCGCGGTGTTCGTCGAGAAGATCTTCGGCTGGCACGGCATGGGTGAGTGGATGGTGCAGGGCGTGGCGACCCAGGACACCAACATCGTCGCCGCGATCACGGTGTTCGCCGGAGCGGTTGTGTTGCTGGCCGGCCTGCTCTCCGATTTCATCTACGCCGCGCTCGATCCCAGGGTGCGAGTCTCATGACCGACGCCGCCTTGGATGCTGAATTCGGTATGCAGACACCGGAATTCGCCTCACGGCGAACCCTGGTGCTGCGCCGATTCCGGCGCCGCCCGTCGGCAGTGGGCGCACTGCTCGTGCTGCTGGCGCTGTTCATCGGCTGCTACACGGTGCCGTCGCTGCTGCCGTACTCCTACTCCGACCTCGACTTCAACGCGCTGCTGCAGCCGCCGAATGCCCGGCACTGGCTGGGCACCAACGCACTTGGCCAGGATCTGCTGGCCCAGACCTTGCGGGGCATGCAGAAGTCAATGCTGATCGCGGTGTGCGTGGCCATCATCTCCACCGGCATCGCGGCGACGGTGGGCTCGATCTCGGGCTACTTCGGTGGCTGGCGTGACCGGGCGCTGATGTGGTTCGTCGACCTCATGCTGGTGGTGCCCGCCTTTCTGCTGATCATGATCCTGACACCGCGCACCAAGAGCTCCGGCAACGTCCTCGTGCTCGTGCTGCTGTTGTCGGGTTTCGGCTGGATGGTCAGCTCGCGGATGGTCCGCGGCATGACGATGAGCCTGCGCGAACGCGAATTCATCCGCGCCGCAAGGTACATGGGCGTGTCCAATCGGCGGATCATCACCCATCACGTCGTCCCGAACGTGGCGTCGATTCTCATCATCGACACCGCGTTGAACGTCGCGGTGGCCATCCTGGCCGAAACCGGTCTGAGCTTCCTCGGATTCGGCATCCAGCCCCCGGACGTATCGCTGGGGACGCTGATCGCCGACGGCACCCAGTCGGCGACCACCTTCCCTTGGGTTTTCCTGTTCCCGGCCGGTGTCCTGGTGCTGATCCTGGTGTGCGCCAACTTGACCGGCGACGGACTGCGCGACGCGCTTGATCCCGCCAGCGCTGCGTTGCGAGGCGGCCGCCGATGAGTCGGCTCCTGGACGTCACCAATGTGTCCGTCAGCTTTCCGACCGAAGTGCAGCCGCTGAAGGCGGTGCGCGGCATTGATTTTCACGTCGACGCGGGCGAGGTCGTCGCGATCGTCGGCGAATCTGGTTCGGGCAAGTCGACGGCGGCGATGGCGGTGGTGGGACTGCTTCCCGAGTACGCCGACGTTCGCGGGTCGGCGCGCTTGCAGGGTAACGAGTTGATCGGGCTGCCCGACGATGCGATGTCGCGCTTGCGCGGCTACACGATCGGCACGGTGTTTCAGGATCCGATGTCGGCGCTGACGCCGGTGTACACCGTCGGCGATCAGATCGCCGAGGCCATCGAGACGCACCAGCCCCGCACTGGAAAACGGGCGGCCCGCGAGCGCGCCGTCGAATTGCTCGAACTGGTCGGTATCGCTCAGCCCGACCGTCGCGCACGCGCTTTTCCGCACGAGTTGTCCGGTGGCGAACGCCAGCGCGTGGTGATTGCGATGGCGATCGCCAACGATCCGGATCTGCTGATCTGCGACGAGCCGACCACCGCGCTCGACGTCACCGTGCAGGCGCAGATTCTCGACGTGCTCAGGACCGCCCGCGACGTCACCGGGGCCGGCGTGCTGATCATCACCCACGACCTCGGTGTGGTCGGCGAGTTCGCCGACCGCGCGCTGGTGATGTATGCCGGCAAGATCGTGGAGTCGGCCGCCGTCAGCGACGTCTACCGTGATCGCCGAATGCCTTACACTGTCGGGTTATTGGGTTCGGTGCCGCGACTTGATGTTCCGCAGGGAACCCGGCTGGTGCCCATACCGGGCGCTCCCCCGTCGCTGTCGGCTCTCGAACCGGGATGCCCGTTCGCGCCGCGCTGCCCGCTGGTCGTCGAGGAGTGTCGCGCCGAGGAGCCGAAGTTATTAACGGTGGCTCCCGATCACGGGGCGGCCTGCATCCGCACCGAACACGTGGTCGGGCGCACTGCCGCCGAAATCTACGGAGTCAGCACCGTAGCCGAAGCCGTCGAAACCGGCGAACCGCCTGTCGTCGTGCGCGTCCGCGATCTGGTCAAGACGTATCCGTTGACCAAAGGCGTGCTGTTTCGCCGCAACATAGGCGAAGTCCGCGCGGTCGACGGCATCAGCTTCGAACTCCAGCAGGGGCGCACGCTGGCCATCGTCGGTGAGTCGGGTTCGGGCAAGTCGACGACATTGCACGAGATCCTCGAGTTGGTTGCGCCGCAATCGGGTTCGATCGACGTGCTGGGCACCGACGTCGCCACGCTGAACAGGTCGAGCCGTCGGGCGCTGCGGCGCGATATTCAGGTCATCTTTCAGGATCCGGCCGCCTCACTGGATCCGCGCCTGCCGGTTTTCGAGCTGCTGGCAGAGCCGCTGCACGCCAACGGATTCAGCAAGGCCGACACCAGCAATCGGGTTGCCGAGCTGCTCCAAACCGTCGGGCTGCGGCACGGCGACGCCAGCCGATATCCGGCGGAATTCTCCGGCGGGCAGAAGCAGCGGATCGGGATCGCGCGCGCGTTGGCGCTGCGGCCCAAGATTCTGGCACTCGACGAACCCGTCTCCGCACTCGACGTGTCGATCCAGGCCGGCATCCTCAACCTGCTGCTCGACCTGCAGCAAGAGTTCGGCCTGTCGTATCTGTTTGTCTCGCATAATCTTTCGGTGGTCAAGCATCTCGCCCACCAGGTCGTCGTGATGCTCCGCGGCGTCGTGGTGGAACAGGGTGACAGCGACGAGGTGTTCAGCCGGCCGCAACACGAGTACACGCAGCGGCTGCTGGCCGCGGTGCCGCAACCGGATTCGGCTCGTGGCTGAGCGGGTAGTGCCGGCGATCGTGTTCGCCGTGAGCCTGATCCTCGGCGGTTGTTCGTCGGGCGGCGACTATCTGCCTCCCGAATCGGCCACCGCGGTCGGCGCCACCAGCGATGTCAACCCGCAAAACCCCGCGGCCCTGCGCGACGGCGGCGATCTGCGACTGGCACTCACCGAATTCCCGTCCAACTTCAACACTTTGCACATCGACGGCAACTCCGCCGATGTCGGCGCCATGCTGAAAGCCACCATGCCGCGCGCGTTCGTCATCGGGCCGGACGGCTCCACGACCGTCGACACCGACTACTTCAGCAGCGTCGAACTGACCGAGGCCAACCCGCAGGTGGTCACCTACACGATCAACCCGAATGCGACCTGGTCGGACGGCACACCACTCAGCTGGGAGGACATCGCCAGTCAGATCCACGCCACCAGCGGGGCCGACAAGAACTTCGCGATCGCCGGCACCAACGGCAGCGAGCGGGTCAAGTCGGTGACCCGGGGCGTCGACGACCGCCAAGCCGTGATCACCTTCGCCAAGCCGTACGCCGAGTGGCGCGGCATGTTCGCCGGCAACGCCATGCTGCTACCCAAGAGCAGCACCGCGATGCCCGAGGCATTCAACACCGCACAACTGTCCGGCCCCGGACCGTCGGCCGGTCCATTCGTCGTCACCGCGTTGGATCGGACCAAGCAGCGAATTGTGTTGACCCGCAACCCCAAGTGGTGGGGCGAGCGGCCGCGGCTGGACCGCATCACCTATCTGGTGCTCGACGACGCCGCGCGGCTGCCGGCGCTGCAGAACAAGGCGATCGACGCGACCGGCGTCGCCGGCCTGGATCAGATGACGATCGCCAGGCGCACCAAGGGCATCTCGATCCGCCGCGCGCCGACCCCAAGCTGGTATCACTTCACCTTCAACGGCGCCAAGGGGTCAATCCTGTCCGACCCGGCATTGCGCCGCGCCGTCGCCGAGGGCATCGACCGGCAAAGCATCGCCACCGTCACCCAGCACGGGCTCAGCAGCCATCCGACGGCGCTGAACAACCACATCTACGTCGAGGGCCAGCAAGGCTATGAGGACAACAGCGGCGTCGTCGCCTACAACCCGGAGAAGGCCAAACACGATCTCGATGCGTTGGGCTGGAAACTCAACGGGCAGTTCCGCGAACGGGACGGACATCAGCTGGTCATCCGCGACTTGTTCTACGACGCGCAGACCAGTCGGCAGTTCGGCCTGATCGCACAACACAGCCTCGCGCAGATCGGGGTCAAACTCGAGCTAATGGCCAAGGCCGGCAGCGGCTTCTTCACCAACTATGTCAATGTCGGTGCGTTCGACCTCGCGCAATTCGGTTGGATGGGCGACGCTTTCCCGTTGTCCTCGCTCACCCAGATCTACGCGTCCACCGGTGAGAGCAACTTCGGCAAGATTGGCAGCCCCGAGATCGACGCCAAGATCGAGCAGACGCTGCAAGAGCTGGATCCCGCCAAGGCACGGACATTGGCCAACGAGGTCGACAAGCTGATCTGGGCCGAAGGATTCAGCCTGCCGCTGATCCAGTCACCCGGCAACGTGGCGGTCAACAGCTCGCTGGCCAACTTCGGCGCCGCCGGGCTCGCCGACCTCGATTACACCGCAATCGGCTTCATGCGCTGATGGTCGCGGTGTGGGCCCGTTGCGTTGGTGCGATTTGGAGCGTTTCGGTCATTCGATGAGGTCGTTGTTTGGTGGTCGTATGGAGTCGTTGCTGCAGGCGGGTAGAAGGTTGGTCGGGTCTCCATGCCAGGGCAAAGCCAACAGCTGTCGGAGGCTGCGTCGACCGCCGAAGGCGCGAAGATACTCGAAATCCGAAACATGCAGGGCGAGTTGATCTATCGCAGTATCTGGGTCACCAATCTGCACCGCCCCGATCGTCGGAGTGATCAAGCGGACGGCCGGCAGTTCGCTTTGTCGGGCCATCCGGTCATAGGCCGTCGTCATGAACGCAAGTGCGACCTCGAACGCAAGATCGCCCGTGCGGGAGCCGGGTTCACTCAGTGCACCTCGGATGTCGTGCTCATGGGTGAGAGTGTCGAAAACAAGTTGGCATCCCGATTCTTCGGGAGCCCGGCCGAGCAGCTCAATCACTGGGTCGACCTTGTGCCCCCAGAGGTCAAGCAATTCGTCGATGCTGTTGCCGCCGAGGCGATCGACCTGCGCACCCGTCCACTGGTCCGTGCCCTTTCCCTCCATGTTGAGTGAAGCGATGTCGTCGGCGACACCGGCGAGGTGGGCAACCGTCTGACGGATCGTCCAGGCAGGGCAGGCGGGCACCTTCAGCTCAGCAACATCGGCACGGCCACGCAACAGAGCATCGACACGTCGGTGGACGAGGCGGTATGCCGCCGCCGCATCGGAGGTCGGCAGCATTTGGGGCCGTCGGTCGCATTGTGTGCTCGGCGCGTCTTTATCCCTCGTGGAGCCCATGAGGAGCGACAGTACCCCGTAAATAAGAATGCTAAGAGAATTCTAAGGTCACAATAAGGTAGCGTCAGCGTAGCAAATGCAATGGAGACGCTCGTGCGCTACACTTGCTACGTGAGCCAACCAGGGTATGAAGTGGAGCGGCATCGCGATCACCTGGAGGTTCGCGGACTAACCGGGCCTGAACTCGATGAGACGTTCGAGCAGCTCAGCCTGATCCGCGACCTGCAGGCTAACGATGTCGTGAGTAGCGATGACCTCACTGAGACGCTCGCGCAGTTGGTGGAGCTTATCGGCACAGTGAAGGCTAAGCGCGCCGCAGATGTTCGAGACGAGCTGCTGCAAGTCCTCACGAGCCGGGAAGTAAGCCTCGTTCCGCCGGCGACACTCACCCAGGTGCAGCGATTGGCGGCGCACCGCGATGCGTTGCTCGCGACGCCCGTTTACACCCACGAGACGCTGAGTCAGCTGCGCGGGAATGCGCGCCCGTCAAGCACGAGAACCTGGCTCACTCGGCGACGGGATGAGAAGGCGTTGTTCACCGTCAACGTCAAGGGCACGACGGTGATCCCGGCGTTTCAGTTGGATGAGAGCGGAGAACCGCGCCCCGAATTGCAGCCCATCGTGTCCGCGTTGCAAGACGGTGGAATCGAGGGCTGGTCACTGTGGACGTGGCTCACCAAGCCCACCAGCTTCCTCTCCGGTGGTATTCCGGAGGAAGTGGCTCGCACCAATCCGGAACGGGCGTTGCGTGCTGCCCAACGCTTTGCTGTCGCACCGGCCGCCTAGCCACCCGCATGACGGGCAGCTATCCGCCGCAAGACATCGTCTGTCCAGATCCGAGCAATTGCGTTGTGGCCGCAGCACTTCCGACGTTGACGACAGTCACCTTGGCAAGCGGGAGAACCCTATACCGTGTTTATGACGGGACGTACGGCTACGACCAGCACAACCCGGGCTTTGGTGACACGCGGTTCGCGCCAATAGACGACCCCACCACCGGTATTCGGTTACCGAACATGTACTTGGGCGAGACGCCCACCACCGTGTTGCTCGAAACCACCTTCCACGATGTGCACGCCACCGGAAGCAAGGTGATCTATCAGCAACATTTAGTAGGAAAACTCTTGGCACACATGGTGGTTCCGGATGACGCGACGCTCGGAGATCTTCGTGATCCAGCGTTGGACAAGCTCGGTCGGACCCGGGGTGAGGTCGTGTCGTCTCCTGCAGAGCACTATCCCTGCACGCGGAAGCTGGCCATCGCTGCACTCGCGCAATCGCACACTCCGCCGCTGCAAGGCCTCATCTGGCATTCCCGGCAAGCCGAGCTCGCCAAAGCACCGGCACAGGAAGTCATCGTGCTGTTCGGCGAGCGGTACAAAACCACGCCGGGCAGCTGGAAGCTAGTGGCGCCTGGTTTACAGAATCTCTACGAGGGACCTGGCCGCGTGCGGGTGGACGAGATTGCCACGGATCTGAAAGCGACGATCGAGACAGGAGCGGCGTAGCCACGGGCCGATTGCAAATTCAATCTCCCCGTCGTCAGGCGCACAACTCAATCCGCTGCGCGTCCTTGATGCCGTCGTATCGGGCTGGCGTGCAGGTCAATACGATCACCTGCCCGCGCTCGGCCAGGGTGTCGAACACCCCCGCCATCTTGACAAGCCGATCCGGATCGGTGAAGCCGAGTGCGTCGTCGATCAGGATCGGAACGGCGTCCTCCTTGGCGACGAGTGCCGCGCCGGCCAGCCGCGCCAGGATGCCGAGTTGCTCCTTGGCCCCGCCCGACAGTGATTCGTACGGGACGGTGCAGCCGTCCAGGGTTCGGTTGAGGATGCACAAGTCGCTGTCCACGTCGACCTCGAAACTCGGCCCGAAAACCGGTCGGCCCAGCCGCTGCAGCTCGGCGCGGAACGGCTCGACATAACGCAGCCGGGTGGTGTCCCGGTGCCGCACCATCACGTCGCGCAGCAACTGCACCGCGCGTGCCCGGCGGCCGACCCGGTCGTGCTCGTCGCGGGCGTGCTCACGCTGGATCTCGGCGGCGTCCAGCTTGCCCCTACGGCCTTCGGTACCGAATACCGTGAGCTGCGAGGCGATCTCATGTAGCGTGCGCGCGATCTCGTCGTGACGTTCGCGCAATGCCGCGGCCGACCCGACGGCCTCGGCCAGCTCGGCAGTCACGGCATCGGGCGACGCGGCGGCCAACTGCCCGGCGAGCTCGGCGACTCGGCCGGCTGCGGTCTGCGCCGCGGACAAGTCGGCCTCCGCAGTCGCGGCCAGTTTGTCATCGGCGACGGTGGCCCGCTGTTGGGTCAGCCGGTCAACGACCACCGCAAGCTCGGCGCGTTGAGTCACCAGCTTGTCCTGCAGACGCGTTGCCTGCGTGGATACCTCGGTCAGCTTGCTCATCGCCAACGCCGCGACGCGCCGGTGGGTTTCGCAGTCCGCGCCCGATGCGACCCGAGCAGCTTCGGCCTCATCGAGTTCGGCGCGGGCAGTGGCCGCGTCGATCGTGATATCGCCGGAAAACGCAGGCAGGGAGCGCAATTCCGCCAACCGAGAGCGCAGTTGCTCGACATCGTCGTCGCCGCACAACCCGGCCAGGGTCGCGGTGAGTTGATCGCGGGCGCTCTGCAGTTCGCGGCGCCGCTGATCGGTACTGCGCGCCGCAGCCAGATCGGCGACCTGTGCCGTGGCTAGCGCGGCAGCCAAATCCTGTTGCACCGCAGCGTATTGCGCTTGTAGGTCGAGCGCGGACATGCCCGGCGTGACTCGTGCGGTCAGGATGCCGGGGATCTCGACCTCGGTCGCCGCGTTCGCGATGGAAGACCAGGTTTCGCCGGCCGGCAGCGAGACCCGCTGGTTGCCGATGACGAGTTCGATGTCGGTGGCAGCGACCAATTCGACGGTCGCCGACACCAACGCGAGCTGGCCCTCGGTCCGCTCGACGGCCGCGGCGGCCATTTCGATCTGCCGGAGCAGGTCGTCGGTCATCGCGATTGTCGACAGCTCTTGCACGATACCGTCGCGGTCGCGCTGCGCGGCATCGATTTTCGCGAGCCTGCCCGCCAACCGTTGCGTCTCGTCGCGGCGCGCCAGTTCGTTGACCACGCGCCGCGCTGTCTCGACTCGCTCCACGGCTGCGGCCAGAGCCTGGTTGGCCTGCTCGACGACAGCATCGGCCTCCACAGCAACGTCGCGCGCCATCGCGTGCGCCTCGGCTGCTTCGCGAGCTTCGACATCGAAAGCTGCGACTGCGGCCGTGCGCGAATCGGTTTCGGTGCGCAGCCGCTCCCGCTCGGCGAACAAGGCGGTCGACGCGCCACTGGTCGCGGTCGCGGCCGCGGCAATCAACTCAGCTTCCCGGACCTGCTCGGTGAGCTGAGCGATCGCGTCCGCGGCGGCCTGGGCAGCGGTCTGCCGCGCACTCGCCTCCTGCTGACGCTGTGCCACTTCGGCCAGCTCAACGGTCAGCGTGGCGTGGCGTTGCACACGATCGTCGACCTCGGCGACGGCCGCCGCGCACTGCTCGACGTCGGCGTTGGCGGCCTCGAGCGCTCTGATGGCCGCCGTCCACTCGCCGGTGGGCCGGCCGGTCGGGGTGAAGTAGCGGGCGTACTCGGTGTCGATCCGGTCGATGAGCAACGGCTCGGTACCCGACAGCGCGGCCGCATCACCGGCCGCGACGTCCAGCGCCCGGGTCAGCGCGTCGCAACCCGACAGATTCACCGCGTTAGTCGACGCCGACTGCAATACCCGTTGCGCACGCCACAATTCGGTGTCCACGGTCTCGGCCAGCATCGCCTGGACGCGGTCGTGTGCCTCGTCACCGCTGTGCTGTTCTCGACGCGGCTCCAGCACCGTCAGCTGGGTCTCACACTTCTTGTGGAAGCGCTTGTGATAGACGAAACGGTAAGGGCCCGTGCTGATCTCGGCGGTGACTTCCGATCCGACATCGGCGTGCGTCGGCTTGACCTGCTTGACTTCTTTCTTCGTCGAACGATCCCTGGATTCCAGCAGCAGATCCAGCGCCTCGACCATCGACGACTTGCCGATCTCGTTGGCCCCCGAGATCACGACCACTCCGTGATCGGGGAAGTCGATTTCGCGGTAGCCGATGCCCCGGTAGTTCTTGAGGACTAGGCGGTGCAACTTCATGCCGCACCTCGACCCTGGTCGCTTTTGTCGGTCAGCCGCAACAACAAGGCCAGCGCGGCCTGTGCGTCGCCCGCCGCCTGATCGTCTCCCACCCGCGCGGCCTCGACCAGCTCCTCGACCGCCGCTGCGGCGAACCCGCCGATGCCGAGGTTGCTGAATTCGCCGTCGGCCGGTATCACCGCCAGATCGCTGTGGCTGTCCCACACCCGCAGCGAGGCGAACAGCCGCGAATACTTGTCCAGGCCGGCGTCCAAGCCTGCGCGGTCGGTGATGGTCAACGAACCAATCAGGGCCAGCCGCAACACCGTTCGGTCCTTGTCCGGCATCAGATCCAGATTCAGATCCAGGTCGGCGATGTCGCGGCTGTTGTCCACGTGTCTGCTCAGCGTGCTGAACCGCCAGCGGCCGACCTCGGCGGCCTCGACGCTCACCGGGTGTCGCGGGTCCGCCTCGTCGACGTCGACGATCAGCACATGACCAGGATCGGCCTCGACGTCGTCGTAGTTGGTGACCTCCGGCGAGCCGGAGTACCACACGCGGCCGGTGCTACCCACTTCGGTCAACGAATGCTTGTCGCCGAGCGCCACGTAATGCACCACCCCACGGGCCAGCGCGTCTTCGACGCCGGCCAATCGGATCAGCGACGGCTTGGTGGGGTCGGGGTCAAGCACGTCGACGCCGCCGTGCGCGACCAGCACCCGGGTGACTCCGTCGGCCGACAGGCCTTCGAGCACGTCGGCCACCAGGTCGGTCGTCGGCCGTTTCGACCGCCACGGCGCCGCGACGATCTGCAGGCCCGGCCGAACCGCGTGGACGCCGGGCTTGTCAAGCACGTGCACGTTGGCCGGGCACTCGGCGGTGAACAGCGCGCTGGTGTACACCGACGACGCATCGAGCGGATCGTGGTTGCCGGGTAGCAGGTAGACGGGAATTCCGATGGCGCGCATGGCTTCCAGCGACTGGCTGATGATCTTCGGCGCCAGCTGGTTGTCTTCGAAGACATCGCCGGCCACGACGACGAACTCGGCGCCGGTCGCCACGGCCAGCGGGCCGAGACCGGCCACCGCGTCACGCCGGGCCGCCGAGTAGCGCGGCTGCGCCTCCGCCCCGAGCCAGCGACGGGTCATGCCGAGTTGCCAATCGGCAGTGTGCACGAATCGCATTGCGGTCCCGTCCGTTCAACTTCATGGCCGGTCGATCTGTGACCGGGCATCGCGAGTTTAGAACCGGCCGCCGACAAGTCCGGGGACCTCGATCGGCAGGTCCGGCGTTCATCGGAAGCTGGTGAGACGCAAACGTCACACCAGCCACATAAGCCCCGAAGAGGCTGGCTGCCGTAACCTGATCCGGGTGAGCGACCACGACCGCACACTGGTGCTGCTACGCCACGCAAAGTCGGCCTATCCCGACGGTGTGGCCGATCACGAGCGACCGCTGGCGCCGCGCGGTGAGCGAGAAGCCGGCCTGGCCGGTGACTGGCTGCGGTCGCATCTTCCGGCGATCGACGCGGTGCTCTGCTCGACGGCGACCCGAACCCGTGAAACCTTGGCGCGCACCGGCATTGACGCAGCGGTGCGGTATGTCGAGCGACTCTACGACGCCACGCCGGGCACGGTGATCGATGAGATCAACGGTGTAAGCGACGGCGTCTCGGCCTTGCTGGTGGTCGGCCACGAGCCGACAATGACCGAGGTAGCTTTGGGATTGGTCAACCCCGGCACGTCCAACGCAGATGCCGCCGAACGTATCTCGACGAAATTTCCGACATCGGCAATCGCGGTGCTGCGGCTGAACGGCAGCTGGACGGACCTCGAACTCGGGTCCGCCCAGCTAGCCGATTTCCACGTGCCGCGTTAACCGCGGCTACGACGGGTTACTTGCAGATCTCGACGATCTTCTTGATCTTGTCGTCGAGGCTCTGACGCAGTTCGTCCTGTGCGAAATCCTGCGCACCGGCCAGATATCCGATGCTGAGTTCCTCGAGCTGAGTGCCCAGCCCGTTGGCGTTGTCCGCCAGGTCTTTCGGGGTCGCGGGTTCCGCGGCCACCCGGTCCCGCAGGAAAGCCCCGCCGTCGTAGAACGCGAATCGCTGGGCGGTCGCGACTGACAATGCACCGATCGGCCCGCCATTGTCCGGGTTCTTCAGGTGCGAATTCCTGACCACGGCGCGGTCGACGATCTTGAAGGTTTCGCAAATGTGCTTTTTGGCGTCGTTGCGCTGCTGGTCGGTGTATTTGCCCGCGGCTGCCGCGCTCTCGTTCGGGTAGAAATACCCGTAAGCGGCACCCGCGACGGCGAGGATCGACAGCACCAGCGCCGCAATGCTGGCCCATTTAGCAAACCGCGACGGACTCGCAGCGTGCGAGGTGTGAGTCGTGCTCGCTGGCGCGGCTGCTGGCGCGGCGGCAGGCTCGGCGGCAGACTCGTTGACGTCCGCGGCTGCGGACGATGGCTCATTTGAAGGTGTTTCAGACATTCGTCGATCGTATAGGGCTCAACTATTGGCCCGTAACGGTTTCAGATGTCAATAAATCATCCGGGCCAATCGCTTTGGCTGAAATATCCGCATTGCGGATACGAGAACCGGTGCGCCGGTATGTTCTACCAGCGCACCAAGGGTTCAGCGTTTCGATATCAGGAGTTGGTCGAGAGCGTGAGCTCCATGAGTTTGATGGCCTGCGCGCAGGCGTCGATACCGGGCACCTGTGGGTTGACCCACCACCCGACCACTCCCGCGGCGTCACTGGCGACACCGCACGAGCCGTTGGGGTCATTCGGCTTCATCACGATCGACGGCACGCCGGCGATCGCCCGGTTCTCGATCTGATACTTGAGGAACTCGGCGACCTTACGTTCGTTGTCCAGGCTGCCCTGCTCGAACCAGAACCGGGTGATGTCGATCAGACCGCCGGGGTTGGCCGCCTGCCAACGACAGATAGCTCCGACGAACGTGCTCTGAATGTCTTGCGGGTCCGCGCCCACCGTCTTGGCCAACACGTCGGTGGTCAGTACCTCGCACTCCTTTTGCAGGTTCGGGTACTGCTGCTCGGACGTGTTGTTGCGAGGCACGTCGCCAGCGCCCGCTTTCACCGCGGTACCGCCGACCGACCGGGTGCAGCCGGTCGATACGGACAACGCCGTGGCCAGTACCGCCACGCTCACCAGCACCCGACGACGCACGGTGGCACTCATTTGCCATTCGCAATCGTTTGACGCGCCAGCTCTTTGGCGATATTGCACGCATCGGGGTACGGCTTCTGGCTGAAGTTCACCGACCATTCGAAGAAGTCGTCGTTGAACTGGATTCCGACCTCGCATAGGGAATCACCCAGCTGCGGATCGTTGCCGACCGCGATGAAGCCGCCGTGACCGCTGATGTTGACGTCTGCGACGCTGGACCGCGACAGCTCCTCGGTCTTGCGTTCGCGGCCGATCGGACTCCCGCGATACCAGGAGAACGAGAAGTGCGGCCCGAGAATCCCGCCGCCGGCCAGCCACTGGCAGCCCACCGAATTCTTGGCCGTGTTGACCAGCCCGTTGATCTGCGTCAGCTTGTTCACCGTCTCGTCGCTGACACCGCCGCACTGCGGAAAGGACGGACCATGGCTCCCGTTCCCCGACGCCGTCGCGGTCGACCCGGGCGACTGGGATTGGTTGGAGCCGGAATCAGAGCACGCGGCGGCCATCGGAACCAGAGCCGCCGCCGTCAGGGCCAGCGCTGCCACGTTCTGCCGCACGCTACCCGCACCTTCTGGTGATCACAGGTTGCACTGTAGCGGCACCACCTTTGGGCAACCATTGCACACGCGGTGAGCTGTGGTTTCTGATCGAATCGTTCCGACCCGGCCGCGGGCGATATGCAACAGTTACCAGATGCTCGTCGCCTTGGTGCGCCAGTTCCTCCGGCCGTATCGATGGCTGGTCGCGGCGGTGATGACGCTGCAGTTGGTCAGCACCCTGGCCTCGCTGTACCTGCCGACGGTGAACGCCACGATCATCGACGACGGCATCGCCAAGGGCGACACCGGCACCATCGTCCGGCTCGGGGGGCTGATGTTCGCCGTCACCGCACTGCAGGTGCTGTGCGCGGTCGGCGCGGTCTACTTCGGCTCCCGTACCGGCATGGGATTGGGACGCGATCTCCGGGCGGCGATGTTCCACCAGGTCACTATCTTCTCTGAGCACGAGACGTCTCGGTTCGGCGCACCGACGCTGCTCACCCGCACCACCAACGATGTCCGCCAGATCCAGTTCCTGGCGCAGATGGGCACCACCGTGCTGGTCGCCGCGCCGATCATGTGTGTCGGTGGCATCGTGATGGCCATCCATCAGGACGCCGGCCTGTCGTGGCTGCTGCTGGTCAGCGTCCCGGTCCTGGTCGTCGCCAACTACTGGATCATCTCCAACACGCTGCCGCTCTTTCGCAGCATGCAAAGGCTGATCGACAACATCAACCGGGTCATGCGGGAGCAGCTGTCCGGCGTGCGGGTGGTGCGGGCGTTCGCGCGCGAACCGTTCGAGCGTCAGCGATTCGACGAGGCCAACGTCGCGCTGTCCAGCACCGCGCAAAGCGCGGGCAATTGGCAGGCGCTGATGCTGCCGGTCACCACCCTGACCATCAACTGCTCCAGCGTGGCGCTGATCTGGTTCGGCGGCTTGCGCATCGACAGCGGTCACATGCAGGTCGGATCCCTGATCGCGTTTCTGGTGTACTTCGCCCAGATCCTGATGGCCGTGCTGATGGCCACAATGACGGTGATGGTGTTGCCGCGAGCCGCGGTGTGCGCCGAACGGATCAGCGAAGTGCTGTCGACCGACCCGGCGGTCAGAAACCCGGTCAGCCCGGTGCCGCCAGTCCCGGATGACCGGGGCGTGGTGGAGCTCGACGGCGCGTCGTTCCGCTATCCCGGTGCGGATCGGGCTGTGCTGCAAGATGTCTCGCTGACCGCGCTGCCCGGAACCACGACTGCCGTCATCGGGAGCACCGGCTCGGGAAAATCGACACTGGTGGCGCTGATTTGCCGGCTGTACGACGTGACCGCCGGAGCCGTGCGCGTCGAAGGTGTCGACGTGCGCGACCGCGACATCGACGAACTGTGGTCCAGCATCGGGCTGGTGCCGCAGCGCGGTTACCTGTTCTCCGGGACGGTCGCCGAGAACCTGCGTTACGGCAAGGCCGACGCAACCGAAGACGAGATGTGGGACGCGCTGCGCATCGCGGCCGCCGACGAATTCGTGCACGCACATGCCGACGGCCTGCAGATGCCCGTCGCGCAGGGCGGGATCAATTTCTCCGGCGGCCAGCGGCAGCGGCTGGCGATCGCGCGAGCGGTGATCCGCCGGCCGGCGATCTACATCTTCGACGACGCGTTCTCCGCACTCGACGTGCACACCGATGCCCTGGTCCGCTCCAGGCTGGCCGAGGTCGCCGCGGATGCGACTGTGATCGTTGTCGCACAACGCATCTCGACCATCGTCGACGCCGATCAGGTGATCGTCATTGAGGACGGGCAGGTACTCGGTATCGGAACCCACGAATCGCTGCTGGCGCAGTCCCCCACCTACCGGGAATTCGCCGAATCGCAGTCGCTGGACGCCGAAGTGGGCGGTAGACGATGACCACCACGACGCGGCAGGTGGCCGCTCCCCCGTCGACGCGGCCGCGAGACTTCAGCGGCTCGGCGGTTCGCCTGGTGAAACTGCTTGCGCCGCAGCGGTGGACGGCCGTCGCGGTGACCGCGCTGAGTGTCCTCGGCACCGCCATCGGTGTCGTGGTCCCGCGCATCTTGGGCCATGCCACCGACCTGTTGTTCAACGGCGTCATCGGCCGGCGATTGCCCCCGGGGATCACCAAGGATCAAGCCGTCGCCGCGGCGCGGGCTCACGGCGACAACGCGTTCGCCGACCTGCTGTCCGGGATGCAGGTGATACCCGGCCACGGCGTCGACTTCGGCGCGGTCTTGCGGACACTGATGCTGGCGCTTGGCATGTATCTGGTTGCCGCGCTGATGATTTACGCGCAGGCCCGACTGCTCAATGTGACGGTGCGGCGCACCCTGCAGGCGCTGCGCACGCAAGTCGAAGACAAAATACACCGGTTGCCGCTGGCCTACTTCGACGCTCGACGACGAGGCGAGGTGCTCAGCCGGGTCACCAACGACATCGACAACCTTCAGACGTCGCTGTCGATGACCATCACCCAACTGCTCAGCGCGGTGCTGACCGTCGCGACCGTGTTGCTGATGATGGTCAGCATCTCGCCGCTACTGACCGGGATCACCCTGTTGACGGTGCCGTTGTCGGTGCTGGTGACGCGGGCGATCGCCCGACGCTCCCAGCGGTTGTTCGTGGCGCAGTGGACCAACACCGGTCGGCTCAACGCCCATATCGAAGAGAGCTACAGCGGCTTCACTCTGGTCAGGACATTCGGCCAGCGGGCTCGTACCGAAGACGAGTTCCGGCGGCTCAACGACGACGTGTACCAGGCGAGTTTCGGTGCGCAGCTCATCTCCGGGCTGCTGTCGCCGGCGACGGCGTTCATCGGCAACCTCGGGTATGTCGCCGTGGCGGTGGTCGGTGGTGTGCAGGTGGCCACCGGGCAGATCACGGTGGGCAACATTCAGGCGTTCATCCAGTACGTGCGTCAGTTCAACGGGCCGCTGAATCAGGTGGCATCCATGTACAACACACTGCAGTCCGGGGTGGCCAGCGCGGAGCGGGTTTTCGAGCTGCTCGACGAGCCGGAGGAATCACCGGACCGCTCTGCGGCACTACCGGCGCTCAATGGTGAAAGACCAACGGGGCAGGTGGAATTCGACCGGGTCAGCTTCGGCTACCACCCCGGCACGCCGGTGATCGACGACCTGTCCTTCACCGCCCGACCGGGGAGCACCGTGGCGATCGTCGGTCCGACCGGGGTGGGTAAGACGACGCTGGTGAATCTGCTGATGCGCTTTTACGACGTCGACGCCGGGCGGATCCTGATCGACGGCGTCGACATCGCGGACGTCAGCCGGCATTCGCTGCGATCCAGGATCGGGATGGTGCTGCAGGACACCTGGTTGTTCAGCGGGACGATCGCGCAGAACATCGCCTACGGACGGCCCGACGCCACCGACGACGAGGTGATCGAAGCGGCGACGGCGGCCTATGTGGACCGGTTCGTGCACACGCTGCCGGACGGGTATCAGACTCAGGTCCGTGACGGCGGCAGCAATATCAGCGCGGGCGAGAAGCAGCTGATCACGATCGCACGGGCATTCCTGGCCCGCCCGCAACTGCTGGTCCTCGACGAGGCGACCAGTTCGGTGGATACCCGCACCGAGCTGCTGATCGCCAAAGCCACTCACGAGCTTCGCCGTGATCGGACGAGTTTCATTATCGCTCATCGCCTTTCGACGATCCGCGACGCGGACGTCATCCTGGTGATGGAGGCGGGAAAGATCGTCGAGCAAGGCAACCACGGCGAGCTGCTGGCCCGCCGTGGCGCCTATTACCGGATGACGCAGACCTAGAGCTCCGGGCCTTCGGCGACCGACCATGCGATGGTGTTCGGAATCGTCGACGGATGCGCTATCACCGGGCCCGTGATATCGCCCGCGCCTTCAAACTGGAGCAGGCAGTAATCCTCCAGCCAGCGATTGGTGGGGCCGCTGAGTCTGTTGAGGTGCCTAGAGCTCCGGGCCCTCGGCGCGCAGGTCGTCGACCGCGGACATCGCGTCGCGCAGCTTGGCCAGCCACTCGTCGGTGTGCTCGCCGACCAGCTTGACCGACCACGCCAGTGCATCGGAGCGCGACCGCGCTACGCCGGCGTCGACCAGGGTGTCGAGCACCTGTCGCTCCGGCTGCTTCAACCGGGTCATCACCGGAACCGCGATATGGGTGAACAAGACCTGCTCGTCGCCGACCTCGACGCCCCAGGAAACCTTGCGGCCGTAGCGGTTCTGCGCCTCGTCGGCGATGTTCATCCGCTCCGAGCGCGTCTCCTCACGGAAGCGTGAGGCTCGGCCCGCGGCGTGAGCTTCGCTCTCGTCCTTCGCGGCGCCTTCGGGGGCGGGCAGTTTTCCGATGACGGTGATCTCTTCGCGGTCGACGACGACGGTCGGGTCACCCGCGAACCAGGCGTCGGGCAGGCGTCCGGCGAACCAGTCCGCGGCGTCGCCGGCTTCGGGTTGGCCGGCTTGCTGCCAGCCGCCGGGGCGGCCGTGGCGGCGCCCATGTCCATGATGTTGTTTCATGCTTACATGATTACACCGTTACAACCGTCGTCAACGCAGTTTCACTCCCCGCGAACAAGGTGACGGTGCGGTCAGCTCTCGCCGCGCCGGGCGCGGAACAGCTTCACTTCGCCCTTGATGCCCTTGAGGCGACGGGGGCCGGCGAACGACCAGCTGAACCCCGCGTCGTCACCGAGTTCATCTCGCACCGACTCGGCGGCCAGCACCGTACCGGGCCGGGCCGCCGCGGTCACCCGGCTGGCGGTGTTCACCGGGCTGCCGAACCAGTCACCGGCCCGGCTGACCGCAGAACCCGAAGCGATGCCCGCTCGCAGCCGCGGGAAATCGTTATCGCCGTCGGTGATTTCGACCAGCTTGAGCACGGCGTCCAGCAGCGGCGCCGGTTCGGTGCAGACGAACATCACCGCGTCGCCGATCGTCTTGATGAACCGCACCGGTGGCACCGCCACGTCGCGCGCGAGATCGGCGAGCCGATTGGCCAGCTGCCCGAGCTCTTCGGGCGGCACCTCCTCACCCAGCTGGGTGAAGCCCACCAGGTCGGCGAACGCGGCGGTAATGTGCCGCGCCCCGGGTAGCGGTGCGCCGGCAGCCCGCTCGCTGGCGTTGACGGCCTCGGTCTCCATCATGTGCCGCAGCTGCATGAACAGCATGTCCTCGATCATCGGACCGAGC
>NZ_DASXHW010000271.1:0-9934 GCF_036488105.1 Mycobacterium sp.
GAGGAAGCCGCCGCCGGCGTCCGCCGAGCCGGTTTCGAGGTCGGCGAGCACCCGGACGGTCTCGCGCCGGCCGGTCGGCGAAATCACGACGCCGAGCACGTCACCCAACGAGTGCGCCTGGTCGGTGGACACCAGCAGCACGCGCTGACCCGCGCGCGCTTCATGCACGGCCGTCGCGGCCGCCAACGTGGATTTCCCTACCCCGCCCTTGCCGACGAAAAGACTGATCCGAGCAGAGGAGGGCGGGACTGATTCACCCGGACTCACTCAGCCTCGACTCGTTTCTTCAGATCCTTCAACGCGGTGTCGGTCAGCCTGCGCTCGGCTTTTCGCTTGAGCAGTCCGATCATCGGAATCGCCAGGTCGACCGTGAGCTCGTAGGTGACGTCAGTGCCAGATCCCTTGGGCGCCAACCGATATACGCCGTCGAGAGCCTTGAGCAGCGAGCTGGAAACCAGCGACCAGCGAACCGACTTGCGGTCCTTCGGCCACTTGTAGGAGAACACCAGCGTGTCCTTGAGGACGGCGGCGTCCATCACAAAGCGTGCCACCTTCGGGTTCCCGTCGGGGTCGGCCTCGAGTACTTCGGCCTCCTTATATTCCGACACCCAATCGGGATACGAGCCGATATCGGCGATCACGTCCATGACCGCGCTGGGCTCCGCGTCGATGTAGATCGTCTGGGCCGTCTTCTCCGCCACCTGGTCGCTTCCTTCTCGGCGCTGCGCGGGTTGGGCTCCCCCGCCCGCCGCTATGCCTGCGTCATCTGGGCCCCAACCTCGGCCCACGGCAGAAACGGTACTCCCCGGCGAAGCTCAGCCCTGGTCAAGCATCGGAGAAACTCCGACCGGACGGGAGCGTTCCAGCGTCGTCTTGACTTCGAACGCCATTTTCTTGCCCGCAACCCGACGCCGATGCGTCATTTTCGAGAGATTGAGCTTGGCTAATCGCGAGGCCGACACCCCGGACGGCTCGGCGTGCAGAAAGTAATGCAGCAGCACACCGTCGAGCATCGGTTCCAGCCAGATCTCCATCGTGCCAGTCAGCGGCCCCGTCGCCGCCCACCGAACGCCCAGCGGCCCACGCTCCTCGGTGACTTCCAGCCGCAGATCCGGCCACCACCGCCGCCAGTTGGCCGGGTCACCTACGAAGGCCCCGACGCGCGCCGGATCGGCGGCGACAAAGGTCTCGTCGGCAATCTGAACGCTGTGCACGGCCACTAGCTTCACATACAGCCCTCCGCGCGGCGCACTACCCTCCGGGCCGGCATCGTCGCCGGACTAGGCTGATTGCCCGCCTGGTCGGAATCACTGAAGCGAGGTCATACACGTGCGTGAAATTACCGCGCCCGCTCCATTCACGGTTGGCGAGCACGACAACATCGTTGCCGCCGTGTTCGAGCACGAGCGCAACGACCCCGACGCGGTGATTTTCCAGCGCCAGGTCAACGGGACCTGGACCGATGTGACGTGCGCTGCTGCAGCAGCCCAAATCCGCTCCACCGCATTGGGTTTGATCGCCGACGGGGTGCAGCCCGGCGATCGGGTGGCCATCTTCTCGGCCACCCGCTACGAGTGGGCGATCCTCGACCAGGCCATCCTCGCGGTCGGTGGCGTCACCGTGCCGATCTACGAGACGTCGTCGGCCGAGCAGGTGCGCTGGGTGCTGACCGACTCGGGCGCGGTGATGGCCTTCGCCGAAACCGACGCCCACGCTTCGATGATCGCCGAGCTGGCCGGCGACCTGCCCGAACTGCGACGCGTGCTGCAAATCGACGGATCGGGTCCCAAGGCGCTCGACCAACTCGAGCAGGAGGGCGCGTCGGTCGACCCGGCCGAGCTCACCGCTCGAGTCGAGGCGCTGCGCGCCGACGACCCGGCGACGCTGATCTACACCTCAGGCACCACCGGACGCCCCAAGGGCTGCCAGCTGACGCATGGCAATCTCGTCTACGAGACGCGTGGCGCCAAGGCTGTGCTTCCGACGCTGCTGCGCAAAGGTGAGCGGTTGCTGGTGTTCCTGCCGCTGGCGCATGTGCTCGCTCGGGCATTGACGTTGTGCGCGTTTCACAACAAGGTCATCGTCGGATTCACCAGCGACATCAAGAATTTGGTGCCGATGTTCGCGGTGTTCAAGCCGACGGTCGTAGTGTCGGTGCCACGGGTGTTCGAGAAGGTCTACAACACCGCCGCGCAGAACGCCGCCAACGACGGCAAGGGTCGCATCTTCGAGATCGCCGCGCAGACCGCTGTCGACTGGAGCGAGGCGTCCGATAACGGGGGGCCTGGCCTGCTGTTGCGAGCCAAGCACGCGCTGTTCGACCGGTTGGTGTACCACAAGCTGCGCGCGGCGCTGGGCGGTGACTGCAACGCATCGGTGTCCGGCGGTGGACCGCTGGGTGCCCGGCTGGGCCACTTCTATCGCGGCGTCGGCTTGACCATCTATGAGGGCTACGGCCTGACCGAGACGAGTGCCGCGATCACCGTCAACCAGATCGACGCGCTGAAGGTCGGCACGGTTGGAAAGTTGTTGCCGGGCAACAGCATGCGCATCGCCGATGACGGCGAGCTGCTGCTGCGCGGCGGTGTGGTGTTCGGGGGTTACTGGCACAACGACCAGGCCACCGACGAGGCGTTCGAGGATGGCTGGTTCAAGACCGGCGACCTGGGCGCGGTCGACGAACAAGGATTCCTGACGATCACCGGTCGTAAGAAGGAGATCATCGTCACCGCGGGCGGAAAGAACGTCGCCCCAGCCGTTTTGGAGGACCAGTTGCGGGCCCACCCGCTGATCAGCCAGGCGATGGTGGTCGGCGACGCGAAGCCGTTCGTGGGCGCGCTGATCACCATCGATCCCGAGGCGATCGACGGCTGGAAGCAACGCAATGGCAAGTCCGCCGATGCCTCGGTCGGGGATCTGGCCAACGACCCCGACCTGCTCGCCGAGGTAGATACCGCAGTCAAGCAAGCCAATTCATCTGTGTCGCATGCGGAGTCGATTCGCAAATTCCGCATTCTGCCCGTCGACTTCACCGAGGACACCGGCGAGCTGACACCGACGATGAAGGTGAAGCGCAAGGTTGTTGCCGAGAAGTTCGCCGACGACATCGAGGCGATCTACAGCAGGGGCTAGCCGCTGATCAGGCCGGACAGCCGTGCGGCCAGATCGTCCCACCCCCACTGCGCGGTGGCCCACTCCCGGCCGGCGGCGCCCATCGCGGCGGCGCGATCCGGATCGGCCAGCAGCTTGCTGATCGCGTCGGTGATCTGCTGCCCCGAACGACCGTCGACCACCACCCCAGTCTGGTTGTGCCGCACCGTTTCCGGCGCGCCGCCCGAGGATCCGGCGACCACCGGCACACCGGTGGCAGAGGCTTCGAGAAAGACGATGCCCAGCCCTTCGACATCCAGCCCCGCGCCGCGAGTCCGGCACGGCATGGCGAACACGTCGGCCATCGCGTGATACGCGGGCAGGTCCGCCGACGGGACACCGCCGGTGAACGTGACGTGATCGCCGACGCCGCAGCGCCCGGCCAGCCCGCGCAGCGTGTCCAGATACGGCCCCCCGCCGGCGATGACCAGCGCGGCACCGTCCACCCGCTGCCGGATCGCCGGCAGCGCCCGGATCAACATGTCCTGGCCCTTGCGCGGTACCAACCGGGACAGGCACAGCACCGTGGGCCGCTGGCCCAGACCGTAGCGGGCGCGCAATTCGGCGCGGCTGACCGGATCGGGACGGAATCGCTCGGTGTCGACGCCGGGCGGCAGGTGTTCCAACCTGGCTTGCGGCCCGAACGCCGACGCGAAGCGCCCTCGGGTGTATCGGCTGACGAAGGTGACGACATCACTGTCCTCGCCGATGCGACGCAGTACCGACCGCGCCGCCGGAAGCATCGACCAGCCCACCTCGTGACCGTGAGTACTCGCCAGCACCCGGCTCGCACCGGCTTGACGGGCGCGGCGGGCCAGCAACCCCAGCGGCGCCGCGGCGCCGAACCAGACGGTGTCGATGCCGTGTTCTGCGATCAGCCGGCGCATCCGGGAGTCGACGGTGGGAACGGGCAACATCAGCGTCCCGGGGTGTCGCACCACGCGATAGCCGGCGGTGTGCGCGTCGAAGACGTCGGCGTCCTTCCACTGCGGCGCGTACACCGTAAGCGTGTGCTCGCCGGTAGCGGCCAGCCGGGACACCAACTCGACCAGATACGACTGGATGCCGCCACGCCGAGGCGGAAAGTCGTTGGTTACCAGCAGGACCCGGGACACCTACGAAGGCTAGCCTGAGGGCTCCGGGCGTCGAAATCGGCGTTCAGTGGGTGGGCTGACGTGTCAGCCACTGCTGCCAGTCGGCGAGTATCCCCGCCGTGTCGGTGCCGAGCACGTCGTGGACAGCATCGGGCAGGTCGGTATGCCCTTCACCGCATGCGGCCCGGTACAGCGCCCGCAGCGTCGGCGCTCCGCGGGTGTCGGCGACGAAAAGCGCGAACAACCATGCCCGGTCGTAGGCCTGCGACCGCTGCGGCCCGGGGGCGGCGAGGTCGGCGTCGGACGGCAGCGCGGTCGGGAGTGGCGTGACGTCGGGCAGCGGGTGAGGCGGCCGCGCGACGTAGTCGGCCACACCCTCGGTCAGCCAGCGGGGTGCGTCCACGGCGGTGTCGGCGCGTGCCGCATAGTGAAAAAGCTCGTGGCTCAACACGATTCGCAACGCCGACTCGCTCATCCCGGCGGCGCCCGGAGCGAAGACGATCCGCTGACCAAGCGCGATCCGCCGGGCGGGTTCGACACGGTCTGCGACGGCGATGGCGGCGATGTCGGCCCATTGTCCGGCAGGGCCGCCGCCGGCCCGCGCCTCGAATTGCCGCTGCGAGCCGGTGGCCACCACGTCGACGTCGTGCGGCCAATCGAGTCCCCAGAAGGCCTCCACGGCGTCGACGGCCTGACCCATGTCAGCGGCGACGCGTGCCAGCAGGGCATGGGACTGCGACCCGCCGAGGTTGGTCATCACCAGGGTGCGGTCACCGACGTCCACCCGCCGCGGCGCGCTGACACTGACCGACGGTTGCTCGAATCGCTGCGCCGCGGGTCGCCAGCCGATTAGGGCGAACGCGCCGAGGACCAGCTCGACGGCCAACACGCAGGCCAGCAGCCCGCGTCCGCCCCTAGTAGCGGCGGGCGTCGTAGATCGGGCCGGAGGAGTTCATCGGTACCACCCGCACCGGCACGCCGTAAGTGGACGAATGGACCATCAGGCCATCACCTATATAAAGGCCGGCGTGCGATGCGTCGGAGTAGAACGTCAGCACGTCACCCGGCTGCAGGTCAGACAGCGACACCGGCTGTCCGCCGTGCGCCAGCGCCTGGCTGGAGTGCGGCAGCGCGATGCCGGCCTGCTGGAACGCCCACATCACCAAGCCCGAGCAGTCGAATCCGCCCGGCGCGGCGCCACCCCACGAGTAGGGATCACCGACGCGAGTGAGCGCGGCCTGGACGGCGATCGCTCCCTGGCCGGCGCCGGGTCCGGCGCTCGCGCCGGGAGCATCCGGTCCGACCCCCGGCGGCAGCGCTTCAGGCGCTGGGGCTGCGGCCGCCACGGCGGCCGGCGGGACTGGCCCGGGTGCGGCCAAGGCAGTCCGCTCGGGCGGGCTCAGCGCCAGGTATTGCGACTTGACGATGCCGATCTGCAGCTGCAGCCGGCTCTGTTTGGACTGCAAGCTCGCGCGCACCGCGCTTGCCTGCTCGGCGGCGGTTTTGGCGTCGGCGGCCGATTTCGCCGATTCCTGCTCGGCTTTGGCGGCCTCTTCGCGGGTGGCGCGATAGGTGGCCATTTGCGTGAGCATCGCTGTGGAGATCACCCGCTGCACGGCCAGCTTGCCGATCAGCTGCTGCGGCGACTCGGCGGTCATGATGGCGTTCATGCCGTCGGTACGGCCGCCCATGTACATAGCTGCCGCAAACTTGTCGACGCCGGTCTGGTAGGTAGCCAGTCGCGATTTCGCGGCATCCGCGGCGGCCTGGTCGTCGTTGTGTTTCTTCTCGGCGGTCCGCTGCGCAGCCAGCTTGTTGTTGAGATCGAGCTGCGCGCTGTGCATCGCTTCGGTGGTCTGCTCGGCCTGCCGAGACAACTCGTTGAGCTTTGCCATCGCGTCATTGGCCGGGTCGGCCAGCACATTGCTGGCGGCCACCCCGGACAGCGCAACTAATCCGGCAAGCGCGAGGACAGCAAAGCGCATAGCGACGCGCAACGACACACGTTCACCGTTTAGCCTTGTCCGCAAAAGTTTGTTTCCTTAAACCCCGCCGGCGTAACAGCCGAATCTGCTTTAGGTCTCAGATAGGTTACGAAACGGCGCCGAGCTTGTCCAACTCTGAGTTGTTAAGAAAACAGCAAGATTTCAGGCTAACGCCGTTAGGCTACGCCGGGCCGCTGACGGTGAATGGGCACCAAACGCAGTCTGGGTGCCAATCCCGCGTCGGCGAGTACCTCCAACGCGACCCGCTCATCTTCCAGCAAAGTTTCCGGTACCCCGAGTATCACGCTGACGACGCAGTCACGGCATCCGGGACCGCGCACCGCGCAATCGTCGCAGTCGATGACCACGGGTTCTGTCGAATCGGGCGGACCTGCCGCCGCCCAATCAGGCTCGCTGTAATGCGCCATCTGGCTGGTCCTCTCCGTCATGCTGATCGCCCTTGCCGTCACGCTATCCGCGGACACCGACAAGTTTTTGTGGTCGCCCCTCGGGGGCGAGGTGGCTGTCGGGGCGCGACGCGCCGCGGCGAAACCCGGGCCGTGTCGGTGTGAGTGATTAACGTCGCCGCCATGGGCGCGCCCGCTGCCGAGCAGCTGAGCCTCCCCGACCTCGACGGGGCAGCCGAAATATCGCTGCGCGAAACCACTTTCGTCGTTGTCGATCTGGAGACCACCGGCGGTCGCATGACAGCCGTCGACGGGAAGGTCGCTGACGCGATCACCGAGATCGGCGCGGTCAAAGTCCGCGGCGGCGTGGTGCTGGGCGAGTTCGCCACCCTGGTCGACCCGCAGCGCAGCATCCCGCCGCAGATCGTCCAGCTGACCGGCATCACGACGGCGATGGTGTGCGACGCACCGACCATTGCCGCGGTGCTGCCGATGTTTCTCGAGTTCGCCCACGGCGCCGTCATGGTCGCCCACAACGCCAGGTTCGACATGGGGTTCCTGCGGGCCGCCGCCGATCAATGCGGAATCCGATGGTCGCGGCCGCAGACACTGTGCACGGTCCAGCTGGCCCGGCGGGTGCTCAGCCGCGAAGAGGCGCCCAGTGTGCGGCTGGCCGCACTGGCGCGGCTGTTCGCCGTCGCCAGCGAGCCCACCCACCGGGCACTCGACGACGCGCGGGCCACCGTCGAGGTGCTGCACGCGCTCATCGAACGGGTCGGCAACCAGGGCGTGCACACCTATGCCGAGCTGCGGTCCTACCTGCCCAATGTGTCACCGGCGCAGCGACGCAAACGAGTGCTCGCCGAGGGCTTGCCACGCCGTCCCGGGGTGTATTTATTTCGCGGCCCGACCAACGAGGTGCTCTACGTCGGCACCGCAATTAATCTGCGGCGCAGGGTAAGTCAGTACTTCAACGGCTCAGATCAGCGCACCCGGATCAAAGAGATGGTCACGTTGGCCGGTTCGGTCGAGCACGTCGAATGCGCGCACGCGCTGGAAGCCGGCGTCCGTGAGCTGCGGATGCTGGCCGCGCATGCCCCGCCCTACAACCGGAGATCGAAATTCCCGCAGCGCTGGTGGTGGGTGGTGCTGAGCGACGAGGCATTCCCCCGGTTCTCGCCTACGCGCACACCGCGCCACGACCGCGCGGTCGGCCCGTTCCGGTCCCGCGCCGATGCCGCCGACACCGCGGACCTGCTGGCGCGACTGACCGGTGTGCGCAGCTGCACCAAGCGGTTGGCCCGCGCGGCCCTGCACGGGCCGGCCTGCCCGCAGCGTGAGGTGTCGCCGTGCCCCGCCGGACGCGACCTGACCGCTGCCCAGTACGCCCCGGCGGCCGGTCGCGCTGCCACGCTGATCGCCGGTCTGGACAACGCCGCGCTGGCGGAGGCGGTGCGGCGGATCGCCGAGCTGGCCGGTCGCCAGCGCTACGAGAGCGCAGCCCGGTTGCGCGACCACACCGTGGCCGCGGTGGAGGTGCTCTGGCGCGGCCAGCGCCTGCGCGCGCTGACCGCGGTGGCGGAACTGGTGGCCGCCGCTCCCGACGGCGAGGGCGGTTGGCAGCTCGCCGTCATCCGGCGCGGCCAGCTCGCCGCCGCCGGGATGGCCCGCCGCGGCGTGCCGCCGATGCCCGTCGTCGACGCGATCCGGGCCGGCGCACAAGTGGTGCTGCCGCAGCCCGCGCCGCTGGGCGGCGCGCTAGTCGAAGAGACGGCGCTGGTCGCACGCTGGCTGACGGCCCCAGGGGTACGCATCGTGGACACGACCGGCGACGAGGGTTGGTGCACGAAATTGCGGTCCGCGGGGCCGTGGGCCGAGTGGGCCGCGTCGGCGCGCTCTGCGCGGGTGGCCGCCGAGCAGGCCGTCACGAGCCGCGACTCAGAGCTCCTGACCGAACCGCACCCATCGCGCGAGCAGCTGTTCGGCCGCTCCGCTGTCGATCGCGTTGACGGCCCCGGCAAGCCCGTCCTCCCACGCCGGCAGCCACTCGGCGCGGCTGGATAGCCCGGCATGGGCCACGATCGCGCCCGCGGCGTTGAGCACGACGGCGTCGCGCACCGGCCCCTTGGCGCCGGCCAGCACCGAACGTGCCTCCGCCGCGTTGGCGGCCGCGTCACCGCCCAGTAGCTGGTCAAGCTCGGCACGCGCGAAGCCGAACCCAGCGGGATCGAATTTCAGCTTGTCCACCGTGCCGGCTTGAACCCGCCAGATGGTGCTCGTCGTGGTGGTGGTCAGCTCGTCGAGACCGTCGTCGCCGTGGACCACCAGCACGCTGGACTGACGCGCGGCGAACACTCCGGCCATCACCTCGGCCAGCTCGGCGAAGGCGCAACCAATCAAGCCGGCCCGCGGCTGGCCCGGATTAGTAAGCGGCCCAAGCAAATTGAAGACGGTGGGTACGCCGATCTCGCGCCGCACCACTGATGCGTGCCGATACGAGGGATGGAACTGCGGCGCAAAGCAGAATCCGATACCGACTTCGGCGACGCTGCGCGCGACATCGTCGGGGCTCAGGTCGATGCGTACGCCGAGCGCTTCCAGCGTGTCGGCTCCGCCGGCCAGCGACGACGACGCCCGGTTGCCGTGCTTGACCACCCGAATACCGCTGGCCGCCACGACGATCGCCGCCATCGTCGAGAGGTTGAAGGTGCTGACGCCGTCGCCACCGGTACCGACCACGTCGACGGTCTCGGTCCCGATCTGTTCGGTGGGCAGCCGCCGGCCGTGCTGCAGCATCACGTCGGCCAGTTCGGCCACTTCTGCTGCGGTTGGCGCCTTCATCTTCATGGCCACGGCGAACGCCGCGAGCTGCGCCGGCGTCGCAGATCCGGTCATGATCTGCTCCATGGCCCAGCCGGCGTGTCCGCGCGGCAAATCCTGACCCGCGGTCAAAGCCTCGAGCACTCGCGGCCACGACAGCGCCACTTCCGGGGGCCGCTGGGATGGCCCCGACGATGACGCCGCCACACCGCAAATGGTCCCACGTCGGCGAGACGACCGGTGTAGCCGGGCGCGGCCGGCGGATCGACATGAATTTCGCGCACCGAATTGCCGCCCCGGGTGGAGGTCGACAACTACAAAGCGTCATACTTGCGGGGTGACGAGTGCGGTAGGGACCTCGGGTACAGCAATCACGGCGCGCGTACATTCGCTCAACCGCCCCAACATGGTCAGTGTTGGCACCATAGTCTGGCTTTCCAGCGAGTTGATGTTCTTTGCTGGACTGTTCGCCTTCTAC
>NZ_DASXHW010000331.1:0-13284 GCF_036488105.1 Mycobacterium sp.
GTCCGAATTCTCGTTCTGATTCCTGGATTTCTGCCGACGTCGAGCAAGCGCCGCGACCAGCTTCCTCGCCAAGTCTTTGGCGCTACCCGGAAGACGCTCCACTATGTCGGGCGGGACGAACGCGAGGTAGAGGACGAACACGGCCAGGGTGAAAAATCCAACCGCGATGGTGATCATGATCATGGTGTGCATCACCACGCCCGCCGCTAGCACCCATGGCCGTAATCGCTTGTTCCACACCAGAATCCCAACCGACAGCTCGATGCCGAGCGTGCCCCAGGTGACGGCGTTCACCAGGAGCGCTCTGGTCGTAAACCAGTGCGGCGTGGGTAGCAGCAGCATGTCCGGCAGTCGCAGGGCGTAGGACACGGCGGTGCCCTGCGGCCACGCGTTGCCATTCAGCTTGGCCTGCGCCGACGCGAGATAGATCAACGACAGCTGCACTTGCATCAACCGCACCGGCCATTGTGGGCGCTGCTGCGCCGACCAGAACTTGCCGGCGCCGCGCAGTTGGTCGAGCGACAGTGCGGCGCCGCACGGCGAGATCGCAAGGAACAAGGCTTCGATGCGCACAGCGAGATCGCCGGTGTTGAACGCCCACGGGTCTCGATGCTCGAAGGACAAAATGAGCACGAACACCGTTAGCGCGGCCAGTCGGCTGTGCCAGCCGATCATCAGCGCGACCGAAGACACCAGTAGCAGGATCCATCCGATAAGCAGCAAATGGTCACTGGTCCAGATCGCGAAAACACTCCACTGATAGGCACTCTCAGGTTGCTGCGGCTCGACTCCGTGCTGGCCGAACAGCGCATACAGCTCAGGGAGCAGTGAGACCGCCCAGCCGATCGCCACCGCTCCGAACGCCATCCTGATCAGGCCGAGGGTGTATGCCGGCTGCGGTTGGAACCAAAACGTCCGCCAGGTCGCCACCGCGGTCGCCGGCCAACGCCGCTGGCGGCTTGGTGGCTCGCTCATCGGCCGCCGGCCAAGATTTCGTCGTACAGGATTTCCTCTGCGACCGTGCGGGGGCTGTCGGTCCCCGGGTCCGGGAGTAACTCGGTGCGCAGAACCATTTGCACCCGTGCGGCGCGCTCGGAGCGTTCGGTGATCTGATGAATTACCCAGTGCGCCATATCAACTCGGATCGCCGGCACCCGCACAAGATTTTCCTTCAACTTTTGCCAGTGATACCAGGCGAACGCTCCCAGCACCCGGTCGCCGCGGGGAGGCGTCCACACCCGCTCGACGCCATTGGTCATGGTGACACGAACCTCGACCAATTCCAGTCGCCCAAGCGGTTCCGGGGCGTACATCCGCCAGTCCTGCTCCAGCCCCGTCGCCACAGCGACCGGTTGTAGCACCGGTACGAGCCGTCGCTTGAATTCGGCGTCAGGCATGCTCCACACCACGCCGATCGTCAGCGCCAGCACTACCACGACGCTGATAGCGAACTCGCCGACTCGCGAATGCTCGAATCGAAGTCCGATGGTCGACAGCTTCCTGCGGTCCAGCGCAAGCTCCCTTCAGTCTGGTCGGCCGTTGATCAAAGAATCGTAGAAGGCTGGATGCAAATAAATGGACGTTCAGCTGCCGAAACAGCGGGCCAGCTATTGGCGATCCACGATGCCGATGCGCCGCGACGGCCGCTATCAGCGAAAGCCGAGTTGCCGGCGGCGGTCGCAAAACACCGACGATCTCCGACTCCGACATTGTGGCCGCAGCGAAAGTGTTGCGGCGCAGCCTGATCCCGCATCTCTCCTAAGCGATGCGCCGACCACCAGCCGAGTAGTGGGCGCCACATCGACGCAGACTCATCGGGGCACACGCCTAGCCAGGTAGTACTCGTGATGGCGGGCATTGTCGACGGTATAGCTGATCGCCCTGGTGACGCCCTGACTGTCGTAGTCCAGCCAGCGCTCGGTGCGTTGGAGCTCAAATTCGCTCCAGGACGCGACGGTAAACCGCTCGAGGAAGATGTCGGGTTGTCCGACGCTGTGATACAGCCGCCAGCTGTGGCCACCCGTCCGTAGCCGTGATCGCCTGACATTGCCCATCGACTGGACGAACTTTTCGCGATTCTCGGCCGGCACGTGGTAGCGGACGGCAACCAGTACCGGTCCGTCGTCTGGGCATGGCTCAAACACGAGCATCGGCGTCGGCCACGCATGGGAAACCTCGACGTTTATCTTGCCGGTGGCCGGCCGCAATGGCAGCACGGCAACGCTGAGGACGACAACGCCCAGCGCGGCCGCCGACCCGAGCAGCGCCACGTCGAGTCCCGCCCGCGTGGCGAGGGCACCCCACGCATACGCGCCGATCGCCTGAGATCCGGTGGCGACCAGCAGATACACCGACAACCCGCGGGCCCGAACCCAGCGCGGCAACGTCAGCTGGGCTGCTGCGTTCAAAGTGGTCAGCGTGATCAACCAGGCCATCCCCGCGATCACCAGGAAAGGTAGCGCCGCAGCGAACGGAAGCCACGCGACGGCCAGGATTGCCAGACCGTAGGCGGCGGCAGACGCCGCCAGCTGCAGGTTGTCAGAGAGTTTCTGGCGTATCACCCCGGCCACCGCCACAGCGAGTACAGCGCCCAAACCCACGGCCGCCACCGCCACGCCATAGCCACTGGCGCCCAGGTGCCAATTGCGGGCGGCGACCACCGGTAGCAGTGCCAAGAGGGCCGAGGCGGGAAACAGGAAAAGCGCTGCGTGCAAAAGGATTCTGCGAAATATCGGAGCGTTGTTGACGAACAGCAATCCGGTGACGATGGCCTGGCCGAAGTGTTCTCGTTCGAGTGGTGCGATCTGCTTGGGTCGTTTCCACACCAGCAGGGCAACGATGATTCCCGCGTACGAAAGCGCGTTGATTGCGAAGACCGCTGCGGGACCGGCCAATGCCAGGACCACGCCGCCGATCGCCGGTCCGATCGCGCGGGAGGCATTTCCCGAGACGCTGCCCAAGGTCGAGACGGCCGGTATCTGCTCGCGCGGGACCACCTCGGGCTGAATCGCCTGCCAGGCCGGGCCCGCGAGTGCAGAAGCGCAGCCTATGGCCACGGTGAACATCAACAGTGCTGTCGGGCTGACGCGATCGAGGTAGGTCAGCACCGCCAGGGCCAGCGCCACCAGTACCGCATACGTCTGCAGAACGATCAGTAACCGGCGCCGGTCGAACAGATCGGCCAGCACACCGGCGAACAACGCGAAAACCAGCGTCGGCCCAAGGCTCGCCGTCTGAACCAGCGCGACGATGACGTCACTGCTGTGCTTTTCCACCAAAAACCATTGGGCCGCCACACTTTGCATCCACGTCCCGATGTTGGAGACGAACGACGCGATGAACAGGTTGCGATAAATGGGATTGTGTAGCGGTGCCCACGGCGATGGTTGTTCGGCGTCGGCGTCGGCGTGCTCGTGAGTCTGAGTCACGGCCGAACTCTAAGACATCCGCACGATGCTCGGCGCGGCTTGGTACGGCCGGCAACGCGATGGCGACATATTCAAGTTCAGCATCAGTACGGCGAACACCCGTTGTTAAACGGAATTACTCCCTGCGTTCATACTTATCGAGCTGGTGTTTACCTTGAATCATATTGCTGTCACAGAGGATTCGGCGATAGTGTGGGCCCATGACTCAGACCAGCGCAATCATCCTTGACGGCGGCGGAGCCGGCGGCGGACGCATCCTCGGCGGCGGAGCCGGCGGCGGTCGCGGAGGCGGTGCCGGCGGCGGCCGTTACCTCGGTGGCGGTGCCGGCGGCGGCCGCTAAGGCCAAAAACCGCTTTCCCCTTACGATTGCGCCCCTTTGGTTTCCACGGCGGAATCGTAGACTATCTGCGTCTTAGGCAAGACCCGCTAGCCGGTTTTGCTTGCGCGTAGGCCCGTCGCGTTGTCGCGCGACCCGGTCGTCGTCGCGCGAGAAGCGAGTTCAGGCGCTGCGGTCGTCACGAGTTTGAATTGCTCAACTGGATCCCGGCAGGATCATCGGCGCGGTGATCTTCGCTCAGCAGATCGGGGTACGAACGGGGTACCGCCCGCAAATCTCAGCCCAGCGAACGGGCTGAATGCCTTGGCCGATTAGTGGAGCCGATGACGGGAATCGAACCCGCGTATTCAGCTTGGGAAGCTGATGTTCTGCCATTGAACTACATCGGCGATGTTGCTTGGGAAGGCTAGCATCCAACGTCACGGAGGCGAGCGGATGCGCTCGTCGCGTGCTGCTCTCCGATCGTTACCTCGGGGCCGAAATCGCCGCCGGCCGGTTGGGGATCGACCCGGCGCGACGCCAAGCAAAACCCATGCATTAGTGCTCGAAGAGGCGATGAGTAGGTGCTTCTCCTTGGTCGAGAAGACTGTCACGACTAAAAGAAGTTCGGAGCTTACGGGGCTAAGGCAATGTGGCCTTCCGGGAGTCGCGGTGCAGGTTGCGCTGGTACACCCCCGCTATCACTTCCACCCCCGTTGACCCCACTGCCGGCGCCTCCATCACCCGCGCCTCCCTGAGTTCCGGCCGCGGGAGGTTCTACCACCTTTGGCGGAGGCGGGGGCACCTGCTTCGGTGGGGGTGCTTCTTTCGGTGCCGGTGACGGTGCAGCGACAGGTGGTATCAGAAACTTGATCGCCGGCTCGGGTTGCGGCGGAATCTGCGGTGGGTTGGGAATCGACTGCCCGACGAGCGCTATGCGGTACTTTCCGCTCGACCCTGCGACAGAAGCCACCTTTCCCTGGTTCCCCGGACAGAAAGCTGTGACCGAGGCCCTGACGAATCGGACCATAGTGCGGTGGTACTGGCCGAGGTCATGAGAGGGGTCTTCGCCATAACCATGGTTCGCCAGTGTGTCTACCACCGCTGCCGCGGACTCTCCGCCGTCAAGTGCCTGACACACCTGGTGACCGTATTCGATGACAGACGGGATGTTGTCGTGGGCAGGAACACCCGCCCGAGCAAGCAGTGCCAGGAAGTTGTCGTCCTGACCATCTGCACTGGCCTGCGGTGCCAGTGCAATAGCGGCGCCGACCATTGATTCGGCGATCCCGACCAGTCGCACCCGCAGCATGTGGTTGTGCGACCGACGAGCGGCGGTCATCTGTATAGCATCCATAGTTCATATTAAAAACCCCTGGCGTTCATGTTATGGACACTTTGACTTAAGAATGGAATTTGTTCGCAGCACCAGTTGCGCGTTGGCGGGTTGGCCGCGCCAGCCAGCGGCGAGGACGTCGAATAGGTCGATCGCTTCCGTACCGCCGGCACCGACTCCGATCCGCGCAACGATCACTCGTGTGTCCCTGCAGGTGCACGAGTGGAACGCAGTTGTGCCCGCCGCCTAACGGTCTCGTGTCGCGATGGTCTGACTCATGCCAGGCCGGCCATTGACAACCACCGCAGGCCCATTACGTATCCGCTGGATGGTCTGCCTGGTGTGCTGCCATCAAACGGTGGCCGATGCCGTTGGGACCTGACGGGTCGTAGCACCGCACGGAGCTGAAAAATTCCTCGGTGGCACTGACCTCGGCAGCCGGAATCGCCGCTGCCGCAACGGCATGCGTCTTGAATGCGCGGGCCGCACCGCTGAGCCGATGTTGCATTCTGTGGACACGACCCTCGAGTGACGAGGGTATGGTCCCACCCCAGATGGTGACCTCGGTGGCACCTTGGTCTAGAAAATTAAGCACTTCGCGGCCTAGGAGCTCGTTGTGGTCAAACGCTTCGGATGCGATACCAATGGCCGCGGCTTCTCCTCGGTCACCGATGGTTGGGAATCCATGACCGGTCACCACCGTGGTGATGCCGAGAATCCGCAGCGGACGTAGGTCGCGCGGTTCGCTGACGGCCACGGTGACATCCCAACCGGCATGTATGCGGTCGCACATCCAACCACCCGCCGAGGCGACCAGCTCTCCAACATCGGAAGCAGCGACGAACAGTCGGTAGCGGGTATGGCTGGTCGTGGATAGCCGTACAACGCGTTGAGATCCCATCCCTCCCTCCTTCCTATCGGTCCGCTGCGGCGAGGGCCGCAGCCCATCGGTAGTCGGCTTTTCCTGCGGGCGAACGCATGATCATCGGGGCGCGGATGAATGCCTTGGGGATCTTGTAGCCGGCGATGCTGCTTTTGCAGGTGTCGATGAGTTCGTGGTCAGTGACGGACGTTTCGGTGTCCAGGGCGATGATGGCGACGGCTTCGCTGCCCCAACGCGGCGAGGGCCGGCCGACCACGACGACGTCGGTGACCGCCGGGTGCGCGGCGATGGCGCGCTCGACTTCTTCCACGTATATCTTCTCGCCTCCGGAGTTGATGGTGAGCGAGTCACGACCGAGAAGTTCGATGCGCCCCTCGGGCAGGAGCCGTGCGCGATCGCCGGGTACCGACCACCGGATTCCGTTCACGGTAGGAAAGGTCTGCGCGGTCTTGTCGGGATCGCCAAGGTAACCGAGCGGGATGAGATCGCGCCGAGCCAGCCAACCGTCTCCTTCGCCGGGGGCGAGAATTCTGTCGCGCTCGGGAGAAAGCACCGCGGTGTCGTGTTGAGGATTGAATGTCGCGGTCTCCGTCTGGGAATCTTTGTTGGAGAGCGTATTGAGCTGCATGCCCGACTCTGATGAGCCGACGCCGTCGATGATCGACACGTGCGGCAACGCGGCCATGATCCGATCGCGCATCGACGGTGACAGAGGTGCACCGCCGTTGGACACCGCGGCCAAGGCGGTCAAGTCGTACCGGCGCTGTTCGAGGGCCTCGACGAGGGGCCGCGCCATGGCGTCGCCCACCACCGGGATGCTGAGCACCTTCTCACGTTCGGCTAAATCCAACACCTCGTGAGCGTTGAGGCGATGCACGTCATTGGGAATCACGATGCGGCCCCCCATGGTGATGGCATGGAAGGCGCCCCACTGCGCGGCACCGTGGATGAACGGCGGCACCATCAACAGTGAGACCGCGCCTGCGGCTTGACGTGCGCGTTCGGCGAGTTCGGCGTACGAGGCAAGGGCGTTGTCGCTGCCGAAAGGACGTCCGCCCATTGCGGCCAGGAAGATGTCGTGCTGCCGCCACAGCACCCCTTTGGGCATGCCGGTGGTGCCGCCGGTGTAGAGGACGTACAAGTCGTCACCAGAGGGCTCGACCGATGCTACGGGTTGTGTTGCAGCGATGACGGTCTCGTAGTCGACGGCCCCCGACAGCAGGTCGTGGCCCGAGTCGTCGGCGACCTGGATGAGCACCCGCAGGTTAGGCAATTGTGTCCGAATGGCAGCGATGCGCGGTGCGAATTCTGCGTGATAGACCACGGCGTGCGCGTCGGCGTCAGCAAGCAGAAAGGTGAGCTCGTCCTCGACGTAGCGGTAGCTGACGTTGAAGGGCGCCACCCGAGCGCGAAAGCCGGTGATCATCGTTTCGAGGTATTCGGTCCCGTTGCGCAAATAGATTCCCAGGTGGTCCTGCCCGGATTCGTGACGCGCCAGCTGCTTTCGCTCGGTATGACAGCCGAGTTCCACCGTGCGCAGGTATGCGGCCAGGGCATCGATGCGGCGATCAACCTCGCCATATGTCAAGCGGCGTTCCCGCCATACCAGCATCTCTTGATCGGGGACAGCGCCCGCCACGGCTGAGAAGACCGAGGACAGGTTGAAGAGGGGCGGACCGTTCATCATCTTTCCTGGCATTGGTTGGGGGCAAGAACTTACGGGCGTCCGACGCCGGGAGTGGCGACTCGAAGCCGCAGGATGCGCCCCGTCGGCTGCTCAGTGGTGTCGGACTTGTGCCATGCGTCGGTGACGCAGATGTACAGGCTGCGGCGGTCGTGGTCGCCGAGGACGCAGGCCAGCACGAACTGTCCGAGGTGGTGTTCGTCGGTGATAGCCCCGTCGTGGACGCGAAACACGCGTTTATTGATCGAATCGGCCACCCAACGGCCGCCCTGTTCGTCGAGGCATATCCCGTCGGGGGCGCAGAACGGCACGGCTGCGGTGGCGGGTAGTGGCTCGATGGCGCGGTCGGACAGCACACCGTGGCGAAGAGCGAATCTGGTCAGCCGGGCCCCCCCGGATTCCGCGACCACAACAGTGCTTTCGGTGTCGTCAACGGCGATGCCATTGGGCACCATCAGGTCGTCGGCCGCTGTGCCTATGGTGCCGTCCGGGTCGACGCGGATCACGATAGTGGGCCGGAGTTCGGGCTGCGCGTCGAGGTCGAAGCCGAGCTGGGTGACGAACGCCGTGCCATCAGAGGTCACGATCATGTCGTTGACCTGATGTGGTGCAAGCGGTTTCAGGTCGGCGTGCACGGTGGCACGTCCGTCGGCGATCCGGTAGATGATGCGTTTGGCCATGCCGGCGACCAGCAGATCCCCGTTGGGCAGCCAACCAAGGCCCGCGGGTTCCTCCCCGGCAGGGAATCGGTGGACGAGCGAGACGGTGCCGTCGTCGAGGCGGTGCACGGAATCACCGCGGATGTCGGAGAACCACAGATGTTCGTCGTGCCAGCGGGGACACTCGGGCATATGCAGCCCGCTGGCCACCACGTCGATGATCGGGTTGCGTTGGCTCATCAGCGTCGGGGCAGACCGAGGACAAAAGTTGCGATCGTGTTCAACTGAATCTCCAGTGTGCCTCCGCCGATCACCCAGGTTGGTATATCGAGTTCGTGAAATACGGGCTCACAACAGGTTTCGCTGAGGGCGCCCAGTGGCCCGATGAGGTTCAACGCGGCCGCGGCGGCGTCGACGTGCAGCATCGAGGCTGCGGCCTTGCCGACGCTGGTGGCTGGTCCTGGCTGCTGGCCCTGTAGTCGGCGCAACGTTTCGCGGAGATTCATCGCGGCGATCGCCGCGCCGCGGGCGCTGATGCGGCCGAGGGTGCGCAACGCGTCATCGGGTGTTCCGGCGTATTGCCCGTCGGTGATGATGCGGCGGATGCGGGCTTCGTTGCCGGTGTCGCGGTAGGTGCCGATGAACAGTCTTTCCTGGGCGAGGGTGTCGATGGTGAGCGCCCAGCCCTCGCCGGGTTGTCCGAGCAGCATCGCGTCGGGCACGAACGCATCGTTGAAGAAGACTTCGTTGAACTCTGCCTCGCCGTTGGCTTGTTTGATGGGCCGCACGTCGAGCTTCGGATTGGTCATGCCGATCAGGAACATGCTCAGGCCGCGGTGCTTGGAATCCTCGGCCCCGGTGCGCGCCAGGCACAATCCCCAGTCGGCGAGGTGGGCTTGGGTGGTCCAGATCTTCTGGCCGCTCAACAGCCATCCGCCGTCGGTTTTGGTCGCGCGCAACGTCAGTGACGCGACGTCGGAGCCGGCGTCGGGTTCACTGAAGAGCTGACACCAGATCAGCTCACCGCGCAGCGATGGTCCGGCCAGCGCCTCGATCTGGCCGGGAGTACCGTGCTTGAGCACGACCGGCAAGACCCATTGGCCGATCGCCATTGACGGCTGCTCGAGGCCGCGGCGGTCGAACTCCTCCTGCACGATCAGCTGCTGCAGCGGGTTGGCGTCAAGTCCCCACGGGCGCGGCCAGGACGGGGCGACCAGTCCGCGCTCGGCAAGCAGAGTGCGGCGCGGGCCGGTGGCCACCGCATCGTTGTCCCCCATCGGCGACGGGTGCGGGTTGGACAGTGCCGCAGCCTGATCAAGGATCCCTGCCACCCACCGACGGAAATCTTCTTCGGCATCTGGCAAGGTCACGGTGAAGTCCCGCGGACCGTCGACTGCGGCCTCGCCGAGTCGCGTCTCCCACGACTCCACCGGTCCTGCCAGCCCGGCCAGCGCGATGGCTCGACGCCAGTACAGGTGTACATCATGTTCCCAGGTGAACCCGATAGCGCCATGTAACGCAAGGCATTCCACCGCCGCGTGCACGGCCCGGCCTAGCGCCGTCACGGCGGCGCCCGCGACGGCGTGACGGCGCTGTTTCGCGGTGTCGGCAATACCTCGTACACCGTCCCACGCCGCGGCCGTGGCCAGCTCGCTCGTGATGCGCAGCTGTGCCGCGCGGTGCTGAACCGCTTGAAACGCCCCGATGGGTCTGCCGAATTGGGTGCGCGACTTGACGAATTCGGTCGCGGCATCCGAGCACCAGGCGATGATCCCGGCGGCCTCAACGGCCATCATCGCCACGACGATGTCGGCGGCTTGATCGGCGTCGATGCCGCTCAGCCGTACCGCGTCGGTGACGTCGACGTCGCAGAACCGAACGACTGCAAGGTCGCGTCCTAGGTCGACGCCATCCTCGACAGCGACGTCGATGCCGGCAGCTGGCCGCTCGACCACAAGCCAAAGTGGCGC
This sequence comes from Mycobacterium sp., assembly GCF_036488105.1. Classification (GTDB taxonomy): domain Bacteria; phylum Actinomycetota; class Actinomycetes; order Mycobacteriales; family Mycobacteriaceae; genus Mycobacterium. Next base: position 10,278 of record NZ_DASXHW010000331.1, read on the forward strand.
GTCATCGGAGGCATGAGCAGCGTGCGCCGCCACAACGAACAGCTCGGCCGATGCTGCGCCCAACGTCGCGGCGCTTTCGCCACCAAGCCGCGTCGTGCCGTCATGCTCGCTGATGTTCAGAGACGATTCAGGCCCAAGCACGGCGGCGGTAGCTCCGGCGGCGAGACGCTTCAGGGTGCCGATGCCGGCGGCGTTGTGCTCTGCGGACGATACGACCGCGCTGGCACACACAGTCGGCAGCAGCGGGCCGGGAAGCAGGGCGCGGCCGGCTTCACCGATGACCACCGCGATGTCCGCTATGGAGCCGCCCTCACCGCCCACCTCCTCGGGAAGGTGCACGGCATGCAACCCCAGGCTGATCAGCTCCAGCCAATGATCCGGACGCTCGCCTGCCTTGAGCTTCACCGTGTCTTTGCGGGTGGACTCCCGTGCGTCATGGCGCTCGGCGAAGCCCGCGACGGTCTGCGCGAGTGCGCTCTGGTCATCGTCGAGTGCGACAGGCATCGGGCCTCTTCGGTGTTGTGGGGATCCGGTTCGACCCATCGATGTCCCGGCGACAAGCCGTGCCCATCATTGAGGTCTCCTTGATTCAGCCGCTGAGGTTTGTGCGGACCGGTGCCGCATGGTGGCTGCGGTACAAGGTCGATCGCTGCTAGTCGCGGATCGGCCGCACATGTATCATAACGATCTTAATGAAAATCACAAGTCCCACCTACGATGAGCCGATGACGGTACCCGAAGGAAAGCTCAAGGCTGGTCGACGCCCGAACCGGCGCAGTGAGGCGTCGCGTAAGCATGTCCTCGATGTCGCCCTGCGCCTCCTGGCCAACGGTGGGCCCGAGACGGTCAGCGTCAAATTGGTCGCCAAAGAAGCTGACGTCACGTGGGGCACAGTCCAGTATCAATTCGGCGACGCCGACGGATTCTGGGCCGCCGCGATCCGGCACATCCTCGATACCGCGGGCCCGCGTGTGTGGGGCCGCCCATCGGCCGGATCGGTCGAAACGCGGGTCGCCGAAGTCATCGATCTGCTCTGGAACGCATTCGACTCGCCGTACAACGCCGTGGTGACCAATCTGCGCACTGCGCTGGCCAAAGACCGGATCGAGCTCGAACGGCACTACCCCCGCACCGCCCAAGCACTCGATGCGCTGGAAGACAACTGGGTCGCGCAGTTTCGTGAGTTCTTCGATGGCATCACCGTCGACCCGCGTCACGCGCGCCAAGTCAGTGCGTTGCTGCCCGCCGCGCTTCGGGGTCTGCACGCCGAGCGCACTTTCGGGTCGCATCTCAACATCGACGACGCGCTGAACGGCCTTCGCGAGGCGATCACTCTCTACATGACCCCGAGCCCGCGCAAGAACTAGGCGCACTGCCAACATCTAGGAGGAGATTGACGTTGCAAGGTCACCGCGTCACCGAGTTGGAACCAGGCATCGTCCAGCTGGAGCTGAGCCGCCCGCACCGACGTAATGCCTTGAGCAGCAACGCGGTCGCTGAGTTGCATCGCGAAATCGACCGGATCGGTGGCGATCCAGCCATCCGGGTGGTGATCCTCACGGGAGAGGGCGCGTCATTTTGTGCAGGCGCAGACATCAAGGCCGGCCCCACTGATTCCGATGCGACGGAGGGCACCGCCATTGGGTCGCTATTCGGCTCGGCCCGCAGTGACTTGGTGCGCTCGTTTGCCGCCCAGGAACTCATGGCCAGCCTGTTCGAGAAGATCCACCGGTTGCGCCAACCTGTCGTTGCCGCCATCAATGGACACGCACACGGTGGCGGATTCGCGCTGGCACTGGCCTGCGATATCCGCATCGCCAGCCGATCCGCGAGCTTCGGTGCCGTCTTCATCAAGCGTGGTATCTCGGCGTGCGACATGGGGACCAGTTACTTTCTGCCACGCCTCGTCGGCGCCGCGCGTTCGGCTGAGTTGCTGCTCACCGGACGGGTCTTCGATGCCGCCGAAGCGCACGAGATGGGACTTGTGATCGACGTCGTCGACGAGGCAGACCTGTTAGAAACGGCCCGTCGCACCGCACGCCAAATCAGCGAGAACAGTCCGTTGGCGGTGTGGATGACCAAGGAAACGATGTGGCAGACCCTCGATGCACCCAGTCTGCGCCAGGCCCTCGACATCGAGAACCGCACGCAGATCATGTGCACCACCAGCGGTGAAGCGGCCACCGCTTTCCGGGCATTCGTCGAACGCCGACGACCCGAATGGTCGCCGCTGTGATATCAAGAAGGGGTTTATGAATCTTTCGTTCGCGTGGTTCGGCCGGATACCATCTGCAAACTGATCGTTGCGCGTTGGCGGGTTGGCCGCGCCAGCCAGCACCCGCATCGCATCGCTCATCGACATCGCCGTCGGCGGGGGAGCGGCTACGCTCGTCGCGTGCTGCTCTCCGATCGCGACCTCAGAGCCGAAATCGCCGCTGGGCGGTTGGGAATTGATCCCTTCGACGACGCTTTGGTGCAGCCGTCGAGCGTCGACGTTCGACTCGACACTTTGTTTCGGGTTTTCAACAACACGCGGTACACCCACATCGACCCCGCGCGGCAACAGGATGAGCTGACCAGCCTGGTGGAACCGGCTGAGGGCGAGCCGTTTGTGCTGCATCCCGGCGAGTTCGTGCTCGGCTCCACGCTGGAGACGTGCACGCTGCCGGAGGATTTAGCGGGACGGCTGGAGGGCAAATCGTCGCTCGGGCGCCTGGGCCTGCTCACCCATTCCACCGCCGGCTTCATCGACCCCGGTTTCAGCGGGCACATCACACTGGAGCTGTCGAACGTGGCGAACCTGCCGATCACTCTGTGGCCCGGCATGAAGATCGGCCAGCTGTGCCTGTTCCGGCTGTCCAGCCCGGCGGAGAACCCGTACGGCAGCGCCAGGGCCGGCTCCCGCTACCAGGGTCAACGCGGCCCTACCCCGTCCCGGGCCTACCTCAACTTCCACCAGGTCAACACCCTGCGCTGACGTCGGTGCGCAACCGGGTTGCGCCTGGCC
>NZ_DASXHW010000297.1:0-26406 GCF_036488105.1 Mycobacterium sp.
GAACGCGAACGAAACAAGGATCATGAAGCCGAGCATCGAGGCCGGGTGGACGACATGCATGCCGAGGCCGAACCGCACCACGCAATAGAGGATGATCGCCTGGAACATCGCGATGACGGCGGCTGGAAGATAGCTGGACAACGCGACTCGAATGGGAAGTACCTCGGCGGCGATCGCGCGGCTTTGCAAGGGCCGCAATACCATCCAGAGGACTAGTGCACCGAAGAACAGCGCCAGCGTGAGGAAGAACGGAGCCATGCCGGTGCCGAAGTTCGGCGCGGCATTCTCGTGCGAGGTCTCGAGTTGAACCGGGCCGCCGATGGTATCCGCAACGGCATCCTTCTGCTGATTCGTCCAGTTGGGCACCTGCTTGGCTCCCTCGCTGAGTTTGGTCGCGAGCTCTGCCGAGCCGGATTTGAGCTGCTGTGCGCCGTCGTCGAGTTTGGCTATGCCGCTTGCTAACTGGGCGTTTCCGGAGGCGACTTGCTGAGCTCCGTCGCGCAGCTGGGTGAGCTTGTTGGTCAGGTCCTGTCCTTTGCTGCCCACCTGGTCGAGGGCCGATCCGAGCGGGCCGCCGGGTGCACGCAGCCCTGATGTCATGGCGATCGCGGCGTTTTGGGCGTCGGTGAGGCGCTGCCGGATTTGCGGGGTGAATGCGTGCTGTCGGAGCTGGTCCTGCACGCCGCGCAGTGCGTTTGCCAACGGATCCTGTCTCGCGGACAGCTGGTCGATCACCGACGACAGTGCACCGGCGGCGTTGTCCTGCGCCGTGGCGATACCGCCGATCTGATCATTGGCCTGCTGTAGCGCGGTCGCGCCCTGCTGCAATTGGTCGGTGCTGCCACCGATTTGGGACAGCGCTTTGGTCACCGCGAGCAGCGGCTCGGTGGCCGAGTTGATCCCATCGGAGAGCTGCTGAGCTCCGGTAGCAAGCGTCGCCGAGCCGGACCGGGCAGTGTCCAGACCGGACGCCAGCTGACTGGTGCCGTCGGCAAGTTGGTTGGCCCCGTCGGCAGCCTGTTTGATGCCGGCTCCGGACGAAACCACCACGGACAGCATCTGATTGACCGCCTGCCCGGATATCCGGGACGAGACGGCATTGAGCACCTGGTCGATCGCGGTACGGCCGATGCTCGTCGAGATGTAGTTGTTGGCGTCGTTGTACACGGCGATCAGGTTGGCCTTTTTCGGTTGCCCCGTCACCGGCGAAGCGATCGCCGCACTGAAATCCGGTGGCAGCTCGACCATGAAGTAGTACTTGCCGTGTTCGACTCCGCGGCGTGCGTCCTCGGGGCTGACGACGTGCCAGTCCAGGCTGCCGTCGGCAGTCAGGCTCTTGGCGATCTCGGCGCCGGCGTTGAACGGCTGTCCGGACACGACAGCGCCCCGGTCGGAGTTGACCAGTGCCACAGGCATTTTGTTCACGTGGCCGAACGGGTCCCAGAACGCCCAGAGGTACAGCGCCCCGTACACCAGCGGCAGCAGCATCAGCACGACGATTGCCACCCGGGTCATTCGGCTGCGGCCGAAACGTTTGATTTCCGAGCCGAATGCGAGTCCAGCCAGCATCGTCAGTCCCCTTCGGTCAGGATGCGGTGATCGTGTAGTTCGTGGTCCGGCGCGTCGGTGCCGAGCGGATTGGTCACCCCAACGACGACGGTGCACTGCGCGGCGAGCGCGCCCAACCGGTCCACCGCGATCGCGCGACGGGTGTTGTCGCGCACCTGCTCGAGATCGCCGACCACCAGAATTGGACGGTCCGAAAGCGTCGCCAGAGTGATCCGCAGCAAAAACAATTCCAGATCCGACAATTCGACGATGTAGGTGCCGGGGGCCGGTGGAGGAGTCTCACCGAACACTTCGGTCAACTTGGATCGGCCGGCGTCCCGGGGGATTTGCGCATACCACGGTGCGAGCCACCGCCGCTGCTCAGCGAGCACCGTCTGCACGCTCACCGATTCCTCCAGCTCGTCGATGTCGGGAAAGGCCGCGATCGCGCAGTGCCGGCGAATCGCCCGCGGCGTCGTATCGCCGAGGACATTCAAAGTGCCGTGGGTGGGCTTGAAGCGACCCGCCAGCGTCATCAGCAGCGTGGTCTGTCCCGGTCCGCCGGGCATCTGAACGGCGTGAAAGCCCGCCGTGAGTGCCAGGTCGATACCGGAGAACAGCGGCCCGTGCTCGCCTTCCACCCCCAGTCCGGTCGCGGTGATTACCGCCGGTGCGGTCGTCTCATCCTGTGTGTCCATGTATCGCTCCTAATCGCCCTGGACCGCAACAGAATTCAGGAGGCCGGTGATTAAATTCGCCAGCAGGTCCGGGTCGATGGTTCCCGGGCGGAGGACTTCCTCCATCGCGATCCCCAAGTTGATGGTGACGACGAGCTGGGCGAGATCGGCCAATCGCTTACCGGACGGCGCGGTAGCGGTCGACTCGACAATGTTGTGCGCCTGGTCAGCGGCGGCGGCACGACGACGCGCGATCAGGCGTTCGCGCAGCTCGGGATCTCGCACGGCGCGCAGCCAGTACTCGACGAACAGGACGTAGTAGTCGGCGTGACCGTGAACCGAGTCAAGCACCGACCGGCTCAATGCCTGTGCAGCCGCGGCGGTGTCGCCGCCACTTTCCAGGGCCGTGGCGATCTGCTCGCCACGAAGCTCGAACTCGCGGTCGAGCAAGGCCAGGAACAATTCATCTTTGGAGCCGAAGTTCGAGTAGACCGCGCCTTTGGTGAATCCCGCGGCCTGACCGATCGCGTCGATCGTGGCGCCGGCGAACCCCTCGGCAGCGAAAACTCTCGAGGCTGCATCCAAGATCCGGTCCCGTACCTCCCCCCGAGTAGGGCGGGTTCGCGGCGGCTTGACAGGCGACATGTACGACAGCATACTCTCTGGTATCGAGTCGATACCGAGCAGTATCGAAAGGTGGGTTAGATGACGAATTTTGATTTGGTGATCCGTGGCGGCACGGTGTTCGACGGAACCGGTGCGGTGCCGACCGCTGCCGATGTCGGAGTCCGCGACGGGAAAGTGGCCGCGATCGCTCAAGGTCTGCCCGAGGGCGCGCGCACGGTCGATGCTTCTGGCCAATGGGTGATGCCCGGCCTGATTGACGTGCACACGCACTACGACGCCGAAGTTCTGCTCAGCCCCGGACTCGGTGAGTCCGTCCGGCATGGGACCACCTCTGTGGTTCTCGGTAACTGCTCACTGTCGACCATCTACAGCGACGCCGACGATTGCGCCGACATGTTCGCCCGCGTCGAGGCGCTGCCGTGGCAGATCGTCCACGACGCGGTCAAGGAAAACAAAACCTGGAGTACGCCAGCTGAATACGTGAAGGCGGTGGATTCGTTGCCGCTCGGGGCGAACGTCGCGGCATTCATCGGACACTCCGACATCCGCTCCGCGGTGCTGGGACTGGGCCGGTCGGTTGATGCCGGCTATCGTCCGACTCGCGCTGAAATCGATCAGATGCAGCAGATGCTCTCCGATGCCCTCGACGCCGGCTTCCTAGGACTGTCCACCCTGCGCAGCTCCTTCTCCAAGCTCGAAGGAACTCGCTACCCGGCACGACAATTGCCCTCGACCTATGCCAAGTGGTCGGAGTTCCATGCTCTCAACAACGTGCTGCGCCGACGCGGACGCGTGCACCAGAGCACCCCGAACCTGGCCCGGCAGGCCGAGGTCTCTCGCTACCTCGCTGAAAGCTTCGGCCGCGGATTCCGGCGACCTTTGAAGACCACCTTGATCGCGGCGGCCGATGTCAAGGCCGATCGGCGGGCGGCACGACTGACCTTGCTGGCCGCCGATCTCACCAATCGGGCCGGCGGTGACTTTCGCTGGCAACACCTGCCGGTGCCGTTCGAAATGTACGCCGACGGTGTCGATCTCGTTGTTTTCGAGGAATTCGGTTCAGGCTCGGCCGCGCTGAACTTCCGCGACGAAGTGAGTCGCGGACAGCTGCTCGCCGACGAGTCATACCGCCGTCAATTCCGTAAAGACATGACGAAACAATTCGGTCCGCGGGTGTGGAGTCGCGATCTCTCCGACGCCGAAATCGTCTCCTGCCCTGATTTGGGCGTCGTTGGACAATCGTTCGCCGACGTAGCTGCCACGCGTGGAATCGAACCCGCCGACGCTCTTCTCGACTTGACCGTCGAGCACGGCCCAAAACTGCGCTGGCGCACCGTCGTCGCCAACGACCGCCCGGACGTGCTGGACCGGATGCAGCGGTCGCCCAACGTCCAGATCGGCTTCTCGGACTCCGGGGCGCATCTGCGCAACATGGCGTTCTATAACAGCGGACTCCGCATGATCGAACGCGCGCACCACCGTCGATCGCTGCCCGTGGAGACCGCCGTCCGCCGCCTGACCGGTGAACTCGCCGACTGGTACGGCCTCGACGCCGGCTACCTTCGCGATGGCAAACGCGCGGACATCGCCATCATCAACCCAGCCGGATTCGACGGGTCGAGCGCTGCCTACGCCGAAGCGCCCTACCCGGGCGCACCGGGCGTCAAGCGAATGGTGAACCGCAACGACGCTCTCGTCAGCGCCACCATCGTCGGCGGCCAGATCGTCTACACCGAAGGCGAATTCGCGCCTGGGTTCGGCACCGAGCTGCAAGCGGGACGCTTTCTGGAAGCCGCCAATCGCTGAGAAATCATTAACGGGCAGTTTATGGAAAGCCCGACACAGCGTCGCCCGTCCGGTCAGGTGACCGAGGCATCATAGATTTCGTCGATGTTCGCCTTGAGCTTCTCGTCGAATTCGGCATCGGTCTGGTCGACGGTCAGGCCTTCGGTCAGGGCCCGCGAAAAGCTCGCTATCAGGCGGTGATTGTGGGCCAGCTTGTCGGCGCTTTGCGCAAGGCTGTAGCCGCCGGACAAGGCCACCACCCGCAGTACCCGGGGATGGTCGATGAGCGGCGCATACAGATTGTTCTCGTCGGGCAACGTCAGCTTGAGGATGACCTGCCGATCCTGCGGTAGCTCATCGAGTTTCGCTTGTATTGCTTCCGCCAGCAGTCGATCCGCGGTGGCCTTGTTTGGGCATTTGATACTGACTTCGGGTTCGATGATCGGCATCAGGCCGTGCTGGGCGATTGCCTCGGCGCTGTCGAACTGCTGGTCGACGATCGCCTTGATGCCGCCGTCGTTCGGCTGCTGGATGAACGAGCGCATTTTGGTGCCGAAGATGCCTTTTTCGACGGCACGCTTGAGCAGGGAATCGAGTTTCGTCATCGGCTTCATCAGCTGGACGCCGTACTGCACATCGGCGAGGCCCTGGTCGACCTTCACGAACGGCACGATGTGCTTCTGCTTCCACAGAAACGCGACGGTGTCCTCGCCGTTGATGGTGCGATCCATCGTCTGCTCAAACAGAATGGTTGCCAGGATCTTGTCGCCAGTGAAGCTGGGACTCTCGATCAGCCGTGCGCGCGCCTCATGCATGAGGTCGAACATCTGCCCCTCGTTGCCGTATGCGGTCTCCGGTATTCCATAGAGCGCCAGCGCTTTGGGGGTGCTGCCGCCGCTTTGATCCAGTGCGGCAATGAAGCCACGGCGTGAACCCATCTCATTGAGCTGCTCTTCGTTCACTGTCATCCCTCGGCTTTCCCATCGTCGATCCCGTGCCTTCAGCATCGCGCAACGTCAACGTTGCGGCTACCACTTCCGATATGCCCGCAAACCCCCCGTGCTATCGGCCAAGCAGACGCTACGGTTGGCGAAGACGGGAGGGGAACCGATGGGGCAACGCGACCTTGATTCGACCGAAGGCCTCCTGCAAGAACTGCTGTGGACGTACGGACCGTGTGGTCAGGAGGACGCGGTCCGCACGGTGTGTGCCCGCGAGCTGCAACCCCTGGTCGACGACATGTGGACCGACGACGCCGGCAACCTGATCGGCTACATCGGTGCCGACGATGACGCGAACACCTCGGAGTCGCGCGACCATCGGCACCGGACGGACTCGATCGCCGGCGGGTCCGCGACGCGGGTGATGGCCCACCTGGACGAGCTATCCATGCTCGTCAAGCGGGTCGAGGCCGACGGCACGCTGCATATGACTCAGCTCGGCGTGATGTACCCGGGCAATTTCGGGCTGGGTCCGGTCGCGCTGCTCGGCGATCACCAGACACTGACCGCGGTGCTCACGTTGGGGTCCGAGCACACCACCCAGGAAAGCCCGCGGATCTGGGAGACCAAGCCTGACCAAGGCGACCGCGCGTTGGATTGGCAACATGTCTACGTCTTCACCGGGCGCACACCGGAAGATCTCGCTGCCGCCGGGGTGCACGCCGGCACCCGGGTGTGCATCGATCGCAGCAAGCGGGACCTCGTCGAGTTCGGCGGCTATATCGGCGCCTACTTTCTGGACAATCGCGCCGCAGTGACCGCGTTACTGCAGGCCGCACGCCTGCTGCACGAGCGAGGGCAACGGCCCGCCGAAGACGTGTACCTCGTTTTCTCCACCAACGAGGAGATCGGCGGGGTGGGCGGCTCGTACGCCAGCGCCACGCTGCCCGGGACTCTCACGATCGCCCTGGACGTTGGGCCGACCGAGCGGGAGTACGCGACCACCGTCACCGGCGGTCCGATTGTCGGCTATAGCGACGCGTTGTGCGTGTACGACAAAGATGTGGCCGACCGGTTGATGGCGATCGCCACCGCTCGCGGGCTGTCGCCGCAGCCGGCGACGTTGGGTGCATTCATGTCTGACGCCTCGCACTCGAAGGCCAGTGGGCTGACACCGCGCGCGGGCCTGCTTTGCCTGCCGACACTGAGCACCCATGGCTTCGAGGTGATTCCGCGGGTGGCGATCGATGACATGGCCGGGATCGTGGCGGATTTCCTGCTGCAGTGAGCTGCGGTAGCAATCAACGAGCTACGGGTGGCAGGAATTTGTGGTCGATGAGCGACTGCAGTCCATTGCGGAACCCGTCCTGGGTGTCGATGGTCTCCGTGAACCCGGCTTGGCGCAGTTTGACGGTGCTGACAAAGGCCCGGGGTCCTTCCGGTGCGCCGTACGCGAATGCAAAGTCCGCGTGCTGGTCCCCGTGACCGACGAGCTGACGCAAACTCAGAGGGCGAAGGCCGTGCTTGGTGACGATGCGATCCCACAGGTCGGAGTGGGCGGCCAGGTAGGCGGTCAAACTCATCGGGCTATCTGGTCCAATCTCGACGCCGAGGGTCGTCGCGATTGCGGGCCAGACATTCCGCCACTCAAAGACGTCACCGTTGGTGATGTTGAACGCCTCGTTGGCCGCGCGAGGTGAATCTGCGGCCCAGACCATCACATCGGCGACCAGGTCGGCGTCGGCTGCTTCCCAGACGAACGACGGGCCACCGGGGAAGCCAAACGGCTCGCTCTTCTCGCGCTGGATCGCGGCGTAGACACCGATAGCGGGAAGCATGTTCAATGCACCGGGCGTGCGGCCGGTAACAAGTTGCGGGCGCAGTGCGGTGTAAGTGAAGCCGTGCCTGGCGCCCATTTCTCGGACGTAGTCCTCTTGATCCAAGAAGAAGTTGTCATGGGGGTCACGCGGATCGCTTTCCCGCGCCGGGATCGGAATTGGGTGTAGATGTACCCCATAGACTTTCGTTCCCTGCAGGATGCTGATGTGCTGAAAGTTGTTGGCACCAATCAAGATCGGTTCCACCACGTTCCGTAACATAGCGTTGTTGGTCTCGATCTGATCTTTGCTCGACCAGCCCGCAACCAGTTCGGGCTTCTCATGCAGCGCCGTGTAGGCGACGTGCGTGACGTCGGTCAGGGGCTCGAATGCGACGCGGGCCGCCTCCCGGTCCTGCAGATCGACCGACAGAAACTCGATTTCCCGGCCGCTGAATAGCTCGGGCTTGCGGCGCGAGACCCCGACGACTTCCCAGCCCGCGGACAGAAACTTCTCGATTGCGGCAACCCCCAACAAGCCGCTCGCACCGGTAACCAGCACCTTGTTTGACATGACGACCTCCGTTGCCTGGATGAGAGCGCTAGCCACCGATCGCCAGCTGGCCACCGGTCACCTGCAGGATGGCGCCATTCACGTAGCTCGCTGCCGGTGAGGCCAGAAACGTGATGGCGTTGGCGATCTCGTCGGGCGAAGCGGCCCGCCCGAGTGCGGTGTAGGCGGCAAAGGCATCGGCAAGGCCCGGTGTCGCGTCGGTGCCGGGAGTTTCGGCGGGCCCGGGCGACACGGCGTTCACCCGCACTCCGGACCGACCGAATTCGTCCGCCCAGACGCGGGTCAACAGTTCCACTCCGGCCTTGCTGGCACCGTAGATGCCGCCGGTGCGAGAAGGGATAGTCGCGGCGACGGTGCTGAGATTGACGACCACGCCGCTGCCCCGCTCGGCCATACCCGGCACCAGCTGCTGGACCAAGATGTAGGGGGCGCGCAGGTTGATGTTGATGTGCTCGTCGAAGAACCCATCGTCGGTGTCAGCGGTCGCGCCGAACTGGTAGACACCGGCGTTGTTGATCAAAATGTCGACCCGCCCCGCCTCGGCGGCCAGCCGGCGCACGTCGTCCGCGTCGCCGAGGTCCGCGCCGATGAAACGTGCCGAACCCCCTGCGTTTTGGATCTCCTGTACCACCTTGGCGCCGCGTTCGGCGCTGCGCCCGTGCACGATGACCTCGGCGCCGAGTTGAGCAAGTTGTAGTGCTACCGCGCGACCAATGCCGGCGGTGGCTCCGGTTACCAGTGCGGTCGAGCCTTCAAGTGTCGTTGTCATCGGATCTGCTCCTTCGCGGGAAACTGCGGATGTCGCGAGCAATAGCGCGGTGCCACGTCTATTTAATCCGCCCTGCGAGCGACGTCATCTGTGTGGCTAATCGGGGGCATTAGCAGCGGTTATAAGCTAGGCCGATAGCTGGTCGGCGTTGTCGGATGGGGCAGCCAAAGTTATGGACTTTCGGGAACTCAGCGCGTTCGTGGCGGTGGTGGAAGAAGGCGGCATGTCCGCCGCGTCGCGCCGCCTGCATGTCAGCCAGTCGGCGCTATCCCAGACGGTGAGCGCTCTGGAACGCGAACTCGGCGTCTCCCTGTTAGAGCGCACTAGCACCGGCGTACGCCCGACCGAGGCAGGAACGGCGTTGCTCGTCGAGGCGCGTGCGGTGCTGGCTCGCTATCACCAGGCCGTGCGGACGATGAGCACCTTTAGCGCCGGATCCAGCGCGATCATCAGGCTTGGCATTCCGATGGAACTGGATCCTGACGTGTTGCCCACAGCGCTAGCCAAATTCGCTCTGGAATCCCCCAACACGCGCGTCGTTCCGCAGCACCTCTCGACGGCCGCGCAAATCAAGGCATTGCGCAGCGATCAACTCGACGTGGGTCTGGTCCGTGAACGCCCCTCCGGCTCCGAGTTCGACGCGATGCTGGTCGCGCAAGAACCACTTGGCGTACTCATCTCATCGAAAGTTGTTGCACGACTGGCCGACTCCGACGGCCTCCAGCTAGACCAACTGGCCGAACTGAATTGGCTCGGCTTCCCCCGCGCCAGCAGTCCCGCCTGGTATGACGAGCTGACCGGCATACTCCGTAGCCATGGCATCGATGTCGGGCCGCCGGCCGCCGATGATCAAGTCCTCATCGCCGCAGTGAAGTTCGTGGCCGTCGGCAGCGGACAGACTTTCGCTCTTGCCCCCGAACACGGGCTGCAGCCCCTGCCCGACAACGTCACTTGGTCGCCGTTGGTCGGTAACCCAGTGGTGCGCCGCACTTGGGCGGTGTGGCCGGCGGAGTCGCGGCGACGGGACGTCGGTCGGCTGATCGCGTCGTTTCAGCCCCCCGACGGCAGGTGACTCAGTAGCGCGTTGAGCCCGAATTCGAAGACGGCGTCGTAGTCAGTGGGGGATTGGAGCGCCTGCACCAGCGCCTGATCGGGCCATTCGTCGTCCCACAGCGAGGGGTCCTCTTCCTCATGTTTGGCACCCCGAACCGCGGAGAACTGCATCACCGCGGACGAGATGACGTGAACCTGCACCGCTCGCAGGACCAGTGCGGCGTCGGTCCCGGTGACGCCCACCTCCGCGAGCAAGGCGGCCAGTGTCTGCTGAATCGGCAGAAACAGGGTGGGCGTTCGGTCGCGTTCGTGGGCGATGGCCAGCAGGTGTTGCCGGTCGATCAGGACCCTGCGTTGCGAGCGGGCAAGGGACGCAATGCGTTCCACTGGGGAATCACCGTTGATGGGCAGATGTGCCATCTCGCTGAGCAGTCGGTCGACCAGGCTGTCGAAGAGTTTGTCGCGACCGCCGACATGCCAGTAGATCGACGTGGCGGCCACGCCGAGTTCTTCGGCGAGGCCGCGCATGGTGAATGCCTCGACTCCCTGCCGTTCGATCAGGCCGGCGGCAGTGTCCAGGATCGTCTGCGCGCTAACCGGTTCCGTCATCTGTCTCACCTCCGGTCATCCGCTCCGACTCCGGCAGGTCGAGATAGCGTTCGAGATTGCGGTGCAGATTGATTACACGTCGCTCCTCGTTGGACAGCGTCAGGTGCGTGAATCCCGGTTGGTGCAGACCACGCTGAAGCCCGGCCAGTACCGAAATATCCTGTGTGAGAACCAGGCCCGGCTCAGCTTCGTCGGCGGTCATCCGAACGTCGGCGGGTCTGCACCGCGCAGCGCCGGGCGGCATACGCGTCCACAACATCATCACCAGTTCGCCGTGGTCGGGATCGGGCCCTGGGTGGGAGGTCATCACGGTGAGGTGATCGGCATTGGCCAGCAATGTCATATTGGGAAAAATGTTGTACTGGTTTAGCCGCATCACCTGATCGGTACTGGCCCAGCTCGCATCTACACCGCGCCCGGCGGCGAAAGCTCTTGTCCGCTCGGCGATTACCTCCGCAACCGACAGTCCGGGCTGACATTGGTCCGCCGGGAACGGAGTGCCCTCGGCGACACCCATCAGCGCGCCCTGCGTACGGACATAGGCGTCCCAGATATCGGCATCGCTCAGCGGTTCCTTGAGGTGCGGACTCGGCACACCGTAGATCTGCTCGGACTTGCCGGTGTGTCCCCAAATGACCTGCGGTGCATAGACGTCGTCCATGCACTTATGCAGCTCGGGATGCAGCGTCTGGATGTGGTACGTCTCGCTGAAACCGTCGGCGATCGTCTTCCAATTCGCGTCGACCTCGACGGTCATGGTTGCGTAGCAACGGAAGTCGCCGAGCCCGAGCCAGGCGATGTCGTCCGGCACCGCTTCGAGGTAGTCGGCAAGCGGCGGTGCGGCGGAATCGAGATTGACGAACACTAGCCTCTCCCAGGTGTCGACGCCGACCGCGAACAACGGAAGCTCGGCCATCTGCAGCGCACCGAACCCCTTGCGGTTCGGGACTCGCTTGAGCGAGCCGGCCAGGTCCCACGTCCAGCCGTGATAGCCGCAGCGCAACTCGCGCAAGTCCGAACCCGCTCCCGCGCAAAGCGAGTTGCCGCGATGGCGGCAGACGTTCTGGAAGGCACGCAGCGTGCCGTCGTCACCGCGAACAATGAGGACCGAGTAGGGCCCGCAACGGTATTCGAAGTAATCCCCAGGTTCGGCGACATGGTCGACGGTGCAGGCGAGCTGCCATACCTTGGGCCACATCCGCTCGACTTCGAGCTGCGCGAACGCCGCGGAGTAGTAGCGCTCCGCGGGCACCAGAGTCGGCCGCCGCGGCGGCGTACCGATCGCATCTTCGCGCCGTAGATCACGCGTGGCGTGGGTCGTCATGGAAGCACTCCCGAAGCCTCTGTAACGGTGTTACATTGGCCACTGTAGCGGGTGGCAGCGCAGACCAGGGAGTAATCGTGTTCGACCTCAAAATCACCGGCGGCACCGTCGTCGACGGAACCGGCGCGGACCGATTCGATGCCGACGTCGCGGTCAAAGACGGCAAGATCGTCGAGATTCGGCGCCGTGGAGCGGGCAGTCCGCCGCTGGAAGGCGATGCCGCCGAGACCATCGACGCAACCGGAAAGGTCGTGGCGCCCGGCTTTGTCGACATTCACACGCACTACGACGGCCAGGTGAGCTGGGATGCGCTGCTGGAGCCGTCCAGCGGTCACGGCGTGACGACCGTCGTGACCGGTAACTGCGGGGTCGGGTTCGCGCCGGTGCGGCCCGGGCAAGAGGATTGGCTGATCGGCCTGATGGAAGGCGTCGAGGACATCCCCGGCACCGCGCTCACCGAGGGCATCGCGTGGGGTTGGGAGAGCTACCCGGAATACCTCGACGTCATCGGCCGGCAAGAATTCGCTGTCGACGTCGGCAGCCAGGTGGCCCATGGCGCGATTCGCGCATATGCGATGGGTGAGCGTGGCGCCCGCAACGAGCCAGCCTCACCCGACGACATCGCGGCGATGGCGCGCCTCGTGCGGGAGGCCGTCGAAGCCGGTGCCCTGGGCTTCTCGACGTCGCGCACGCTGGGCCACCGTGCTATCGACGGTGAACCGGTACCGGGAACCTATGCCGCCGAAGGCGAGCTGTTCGGACTCGGTCGGGCCATGGCGGCCGGCGGCCACGCGGTGTTCGAGTTGGCTCCGCAGGGCGTGGCGGGAGAGGACATCATTGCTCCCAAGAAAGAGCTGGAGTGGATGCAGCGGTTGGGCGCCGAGATCGACCGGCCGATTTCGTTCGGCATGATCCAGGTCGATGCGGCCCCGGACCTGTGGCGCGAACAGCTGGACATTTCAGCGGCCGCGCATGCCGCGGGCAGCCGGTTGTACCCCCAGATCGCCGCGCGTCCGTTCGGCATGTTGTTCGGCTTCGACGGGCATCACGCTTTCACTCACCGCCCGACCTTCCGGCGGCTGAAAGCCGAATGCAGCCGCGAGGAGCTCGCGCAGCGGCTGGCCGATCCCGCCGTCAAGGCCGCTATTCTTTCCGAGGAGGATCTGCCGCCGGATCCAACTCTGTTGTTCGACAACATGTTTGCGCTCGCACAATATGCGCTCGGGCGCACCTACGCGATGGGCGATCCGCCCGACTATGAGCCGACCGACGAGCGCACCGTGGAAAAGATCGCCGCCGAACGCGGCGAAGACCCGCTGTCCACGCTTTACGACCTGATGCTCGAGCACGACGCGACATCGATGCTGATGCTGCCGTTCTACAACTACGCCTACGGCAACCACGACGCGATCCGCGAGATGCTGACCCATCCGGCCGGCGTGGTGGGGCTGTCTGACGGTGGCGCGCACTGCGGCATGATCTGCGACGCATCGTTCCCGACGTTCCTGTTGACTCACTGGGCGCGCGACCGGCACCGCGGTGAGACGCTGCCGCTGGAGTACGTCATTCGCAAGCAGTCCTACGACACGGCGCAGCTTTTCGGGCTGTCCGACCGCGGTGTCGTCGAGATCGGAAAACGCGCCGACGTCAACGTGATCGATATGGATGCGATCACTCTGCATCGGCCCGTGATGGCGTACGACCTGCCGGCCGGCGGCAAGAGGCTGATTCAGGGCGCATCCGGCTACGACGCCACGATCGTCAATGGCGTGGTGACTCGCCGCGACGGCGTCGACACCGGCGCGCGTCCCGGACGGTTGGTCCGCGGGGCGCGCTAAGCGACGCTGGCAAAAATCACATCAGTCACTCGGCCACCCGAGGGTTTGTGGGGCAGATGTGACAGCAGCTATTTGTCGGTTCGAGGACTAGCGGTTGAGCGCTTGATCGATCAGCGACTCAGCTGCCGCGCGCGCGTGCGTCCACGGTGACGAATCGTCTAACGACGTGGCCAGTGCGGCCGCACCTTCATAGAGAACCCCGAGCTCGTTGCCCAGTTGTTGTGGATCGGCGGCACCTGCTTGTTTAGCCAGCTCAGCCAATCCGTTGATGAAGCTGCGCTTGCTAGCACGAACGATTTCCTGGACCCCCGGCATGGCCCCTGCGGCTTCGACGGCAGCGTTGTGGAACGGGCAGCCCCGCAGCGGTCCGCCGCGCGCCGTCGGCGCTTGGAAAACGCCCAGCAAGCGCTCCCGTGGGGTTCGGTCCGCGCCCTCCACGGGAGTATTGGCGACGCGGTCCTCGATGCTGCGCAAGTATTCCTCGACCACGGCTGTCTTGCTTGGAAAGTGTTGGTAGAGAGTGCGTTTAGAGACCGATGATTCCGCCGCGAGCCGCTCGACGCCGGTGGCGTTGATGCCGTCCCGGTAAAACAATTCGGCGGCGGTGTCCAGGATGCGCTGACGTGCGCCACGGCCGCCCTTGCTTGCCGCAGCCTGCTTGATCATATTGAGAGTATACCGACCGGTTTACATCAACCGTCAAGTGGTGTAGCGTCGCGACGGCATAGGTACACCAATCGGTTTACTAGGAGTAGACATGACACAGCGATCGCCCGTAGTGCTGATTACCGGCACCTCGTCAGGAATCGGTCAGGCCATCGCCAGCGCCTTTGCGGCGAAGGGCTTCGAGGTCTTCGGCACCAGCCGCAACCCGCAACGCACCGAGCCGATCGCGGGCGTGGAGTTGCTGGCGCTCGACGTCACCGACCCCGAGTCGGTCGCCGCGGCCGTTGCGACCGTCATCCAGCGGGCGGGTCGGATCGACATCCTGGTCAACAATGCCGGAGTCGGCGTGTTCGGCGCCGCGGAGGAGAGCTCGATCGCTCAGGCTCAGGAACTCTTCGACACCAACTTCTTCGGATTGATCCGGCTGACTCGTGAGGTGTTACCGCATCTGCGGGCCCAGGGCAGTGGTCGGATCATCAATGTCGGCTCGGTATTGGGTTTCCTTCCGGCGCCGTACGGAGCGCTGTACGCGGCCTCCAAGCATGCGGTCGAAGGCTATTCAGAATCCCTGGATCACGAGACCCGCGAGTTCGGTGTACGGGTATCGGTGGTCGAACCCGGCTACACCAGCACCTCGTTCGAAGCCAACGCGACCGACGCCGATTCGCCGATCGAGAGCTACGCGCTTCTGCGCGAATACGTCAAAGCCGGCTTGCGCAAGGCGGTGGACACCGGAGATGACCCCGCGGTGGTGGCGCAGGTCGTACTTAAAGCGGCGACCAGTCGCACGCCGAAGTTGCGCTACCCGGCCGGGCCGCTGGCGCGCCAATTGACGGTTCTCAAAAAGTTCGCGCCGGCAGCGTTGCTGGACAAGGGGATTCGCAAGGCGAACAAACTGACCGCCGCGCCGAAGCCGAGTCAGGTGCCGCAGAAAGTGCGCTGATAACGGACGGAGAAGCTACTGGTTGCCAACCAATTTCACTTTTCTTTGTCGTACCGGCGGACTAGATCGTCCTCGCCGAACACGTTTGCGTAGTCCATGCCCTTGTCGTCACGACCGAAGAACGTCCACTTGCGGGGAGCCGAGTGAGGGACGCTGACCATCTTGACGGTATAGCGCAAGCTGGTTTCGCGCAGCGTTCCGATGATGTCACCGACGCGGATCTTCGACGGATGAATCTCGGGTGCGTCGCACCAGTTCTGTATGGTCACTACGTCCCCCTGGGTATTTGCATCACTCTACGCGCAAACGGACTTGGCGACACACCTGAGTTACCAAACCGGCGTTGGTGGCGTAACGTTGAAGGTGAGCCGTTTTGTTGCCGGCGGTGGTCTGCCGGGACGCGTGCGGATGGCACTCGCGGGCAATGGGATTCCTCCGCTTTCCTGCGCCAGCGGGCTTGCGACGCCAGCCGTGAAGGAAATCCCTTGACCAGCAACACCTTTACCGCAGACCGATTTGTCGCGAGATGAGCGACTGGCGCTCTGCGAATCCCATTCGGCTGGCGGTTGCCAGCCATTTGGGCGGGGACATCGACGGAGCATGGTGGCCGCGCGTTGACCGTATGACGGTCGAATTACCCGGCCTCATTGCTGCCTTGACCCCCTTGCTGGGAGACATCACCTCGATCAACGTCAACTGGCCACACCTCCAGCGCCCACCTGACTTCAATTGGCCGGGATGGGAACACAAACCCCAGCACGTGATGACGATCAATGGCGAGAAGGCGCGGGTCAACCTCCTGATCATCCCGTACACGACGTACAGCGGCCTTGCCCTGATGGTGCTGCGTCGCGCTGCCAGCCTGCCTGTCCTTCCCGCCGACCGCGACAAACCCGCATTCGTGACCGCCGGCACGATCTTGCAGGCCGCTATGACCCAGCGCGCGACCAATCTTGCAGGTCAGGTGCCGCAGAACGTCCGGTAGTCGCCGAAGTCTTCCGGTGCTGGGGCGGCATAACGCTCCAAGCCAGGTCGCTCGTCGTAGGGGGCGGTGACGGCAGTGAGCAGCTGCTGGAGGGGATCCAGCTCGCCGGCCGTTGCCGCGGTCAACGCCTCCTCGACGAGGTGGTTGCGCGGGATGTAGATGGGGTTGCTTCGGTCCATCACCGTCGCGTCCGGACTGAGCGCTCGCCAGCGCGAGATCCATCCGTCGATGCCGGCCGAGTTGACGAACAGTCCGCGCGTGGGCTCGGCGTCCCCGCACGCCGCGCGGCTCAGCCCGCGGAAGAACGAGGTGTAGTCGACGCGGCTCTCATTCAGCAGCGCGAGCAGGTCTTCGACCAGCGACATGACCGTCTCGGCGTTGTTGTCCGCGGAGAGGCCGAGCTTGTCCCGCATCCCGTTCGTCCAGGTGGCGTCGTACTCGCCGCGGAAAACATCGAACGCTTTCTCCGCGAGCACAATGCCCTCGTCCACTGTGTCCGCCAGAAGCGGCAGAAGGGCCTCGCCGAACCGGGCGAGGTTCCACCCGGCGATGGCGGGCTGGTTGTCGTAGGCGTATCGGCCCCAATGGTCGATCGAACTGAACACCGTGTCGGGGTTGTAGGCCTCCATGAAGGCGCACGGCCCGTAGTCGATCGTCTCGCCGGAGATCGTCATGTTGTCGGTGTTCATCACGCCGTGGACGAAGCCGATCAGCATCCACTGGGCGACCAGCGATGCCTGGACCGCCGCCACCGCTTCGAACAGCGCGAGGTAGGGGTTGTCGACCATCGCTACGCCCGGATAGTGGCGGGCGATCGCATGATCGGCCAGGCGCCGCAGCAGGTCGAGGTTGCCGGTCGCGGCGGCGTATTGGAAGCTGCCCACCCGCAGGTGGCTGGTAGCGATGCGAGTGAGCACGGCGCCGGGCAGCGGCGTCTCGCGCTGCACCGGGCGTCCCGTCGACACGACGGCCAGGGATCGCGTCGTGGGAACGCCCAGCGCGTGCATCGCCTCGCTGACGATGTATTCGCGCAGCATCGGACCGACCGCTGCCAGGCCGTCGCCGCCTCGGGCGAATGGCGTGGCTCCCGACCCTTTCAGATGGATGTCGCGCAGACGCCCGTCACCGTCGGCGAGTTCGCCCAGCAGCAGCGCGCGCCCGTCGCCCAACTGCGGCACGTACCCGCCGAATTGGTGTCCCGCGTAGGCCTGCGCGACCGGCGCGGCGCCGCTGGGAATCAGATTGCCGACCAGAAAACGCAGCCCGTCCGGACTTGCGAGCCATGCAGTGTCCAGACCCAGCTGGCCGGCCAGCGGCGCGTTGAATGCCAGTAGCCGCAGATCGGGAAATGTCTGCGCCTGCCAGCTGACAGCCATCTCCGGCAGGTCGCTGGCGAAGCGGTCCTGCAGGGCAACGGCGGTATCCGGTGCGACGCTCACCCCACCCAGCCTACGGAGGGTACGGGCGGTGAGCTGTGTCTCGCCGCGACCAGCGTGACTAACATCGACCAGGCAAACCGTCCCGATAGGAGCCCTCACCGGAAATGCTGGAGCCGCACGAGGTTGACAACCTCTTTCCCGCCGATCTGCCCGACCCGGGCGTGTGGGAGCAGCGCTATCCACCGCGTGAGCTGCCTGACGACGCCGAGGTGACCCGGTTGGCCCCGTCGCCGACCGGCTTCATTCACCTCGGCGGCATTTACACGGCGATGATCGACCGTGCCGTTGCGCACCAGACCGGTGGCCGCTACTTCGTGCGAATCGAGGACACCGACCAATCGCGGGAAGTGGCGGGCGCACATGAACAGTTCGATCGTGCCTTCGCCTACTTTCGGGTCATTCCCGACGAGGGGGTTGGCGGCGGTGAGTACGGGCCGTACCGCCAGTCGGAGCGGGCGACGATCTATCTGAGTTTCGCGCGCGAGATGTTGCGCGCAGGCAAGGCATATCTATGCTTTGCCACCTCAGAAGAGCTCACCGAAATGCGCACGCGCCAGCAACAACTCAAGCGTCCGACCGGCTACTACGGAGAATGGGCGATCTGGCGTGACGCCGATGTCGCGGCCGTCCGTGAGCAGTTGGAGAAGGGGACGCCCTACGTGGTGCGTTTCCGGTCGCCCGGGCGCACCGGCGGGCGGTCCTCCTTCACCGACGCGATCCGCGGCGAACTGTCGATGGAGGACAACTACAACGACGTGGTCATCCTCAAATCGTCAGCGGCCGTGCAACTGCCGACCTACCACTTCGCGCATGCTGTCGACGACCACCTGATGCGGTGCAACCTGGTGATCCGCGGCGAGGAGTGGTTGTCTTCGACGGCCCTGCATCTGCAACTGTTCGAGGCACTGGGATTCCAGCCGCCCACCTACGCGCACATCGCGCTGCTGATGAAGCAGATCCCGGGCGGC
Source organism: Mycobacterium sp. (assembly GCF_036488105.1). GTDB lineage: Bacteria > Actinomycetota > Actinomycetes > Mycobacteriales > Mycobacteriaceae > Mycobacterium. Next base: position 18,563 of record NZ_DASXHW010000297.1, read on the forward strand.
AAACGAAAGCTGTCCAAACGCAAAGACCCCGAAGCCGACGTCGACTTCTACATCAGTTCGGGTTATCCCGCCGACGCGGTGCTCTACTACCTACGCGGTCTGGCGAACGGACGCCTGGCCGAAATCCCGCTACCCGAAGCGCTCGCCGCGCCGATCTCGCTGGCCGAGTGCGGCGGCGCCGGCCCGCTGGTCGATCTGGTGAAGCTGGAAGACATCAGCGCCGACCACATTGCGACGCTGAGTGGGCCGGAGATCTACGCGGCCGTGACGGTGTGGGCGGCAGAGTTCGATCCCGAGCTGCATCGCGTGATCGAGGCCCACCGGGACCAGACATTGGCCGCATTGGCGGTCGAGCGCGACGGCGTCGCCAACCCGCGCAAAGACCTGCGCAAATGGTCAGACTTTCGCTCCGCCTACGGCTTTTTCTTCGCCGAGCTGTTCACGCCGGTGGCTGCCGACGACGCGCAATTGGGACTGCCGACCGACCTGATCCGGTCGTTCGCGGCGGACTTCATCGCGACCTATCAAGATCTCGACGACCCGGTGCAGTGGTTCCAGCAGATTAGGGACCTGGCCGACAAGTTCGGCTTTGCCGCTAACGCGAAGGACTACAAGAAGAATCCCGATGCCTATCCGGGCTCGATCCGGGAGGCCTCGCAGCTGATCAGAGTCGGTCTGACTGGCTCGACCAAGAGCCCTGACCTGTTCCAGATCGCGCGCACCCTGGGCCGCGACGAAGTGATCCGGCGGATCAGTTCGCTGACGTAAACCCGTGGTTCTGCGCTTGGTTAGCCGCGGCCGTGCTCGATCAGGTCGCGAACGCGGTCCACCATCGACGCAAACGGTCCGACGGCAAAATTCAACATCGCTGATTCCACCCCGGCGTGCGGACGGGTTGGCGCGATGGCTTCAGCCGCCCGTACGGCGGCTGTCAGCCGCTTGAGCTCGTCGGCGTCGAGTTCCTTTTGCAACTTGGGGAATTCGTAGGTCTCCTCGTGATGGGCGTGGTCCAACACCGCATCCCGCAGCTTGGTGAGCTCATCGATGAACTGCTGCGAGGTGATATCGAGCTTCTCGATCTCCGACAACAGCTCCTTTGCCTCGTGTTCCTCTTCGAGCCGAGCATCGACAATCGAGTCGATGGCATCCACCTCGCGGCGCACCCGGGGGTGTACCACCATTTCCTCGGCTGTCTCGTGCACAGCCAGCAATTGGCGTAAGTGCACGAATGGTTTCTCTCGGGCCTTCGGGTCCGTCGCGTGCAGCACCTGGTCGAACATGTCCTCGATGAGGTTGTGCTGAGCTTTCAGGAACGCGATCACTTCGTCGGGCGATTGGATGATCATCTCGGACATGCCCTTATACCTCCAGTGTTCGAAAGTCGACGAATGCGGGCAGTCGGCTGGGCGGCCCGTATTGACTTGGCGTACCCCGCGAGGATGCGACTAAACGCCCCTGGCACTGGGGGCTAGTCTGCATTCGGCATGAAGTCGAGGAGGCGGCCTGTGGTTTCTACGGATCGCGCCGTCGCCGACATCGACTTCGACGACCTGACGTCGCCCCGGCTGACCGATGTCCAGCGTCAGATTCTTGAGTTCACTGAAGCCAGACCCGTCGAGCTCGACATCGACCGGATGCTCGCCGAAGCGGTCGACCAGGCGGGGGTGGGCGACGATCTGGACGACACCGACGGCTTCGGCGACCGGCTGGCCGCGCAGGTCGCCGCCATCGAAACCGACCAGGGCCTGACCCAGCTCACCCGCTCGTCGTTGCGGCAGCGAATCGTTCGCCTGCTGCGCAACCGACTGTCGCTTACCGAGCTCATCAAGCGGTATCCCGAAATCGAGTCGGTGCCGATCGAGAAGCCGTTCATCGTTGTCGGGATGCCGCGGTCGGGGACCACGCATCTGGTAAACCTCATCGCCGCCGATCCGCGCCGGCGGGCGCTGCCGTACTGGGAAAGCCAGGACCCGATCCCCGCGGTCGGCGACGGCCCCGACATCTCCGGGGTCGATCCCCGCTATGCGCGGGCCAAGGCCGAGCACGACGCGCTGATGGCCAGCGCCCCCGTAGTAGCCGCCATGCACGACCGGTTCCCCGAAGCCATCGAGGAAGAAGTCGAGCTGCTCGACTTGGACCTGGCCGCTTACGTTCTGGAATGGCATGCACGCGTGCCGGATTGGCGCGACTACTACCTGAGTCTCGATCAGAATCGGCACTACGCGTACATGAAGAAGGTCTTGCAGGCGCTGACGTTCCTGCGTGGCCCGCGAACCTGGATCCTCAAGAGCCCGCAGCACTGCGAGCAGCTCGGACCGCTGATCGCGACCTTCCCCGACGCCACAGTCGCATTCACCCACCGCGATCCGATGGCGGTGATCCAGTCGGCGATCACGATGATGGCCTACTCGGATCGACTGCGCCGCACAAGCATCGAGCCGGGCTGGCTGCTGGACTACTGGAGCGACCGCGTACAGCGACTACTCGGTGCCTGCGTGCGTGACCGCGAGCTGATACCGGCCGAGCGCAGCATCGACATCAGCTTCCACCACCTCAACGGCAACGAAATGTCGTTGCTCGACCAGCTTTACCGTTGCGGCGGGGTGGAATTGACGCCGAAGGTGCGTGGATGTTTTCAGCGGTATCTGGACGGCAATCCACGCGGCAAGCATGGCAGCATCCGCTACGACCTGCAACGCGACTTCGGGATATCGCCCGACGAGTTGCGGCAGCGGTTCGAATTTTACTTCGACCGGTTCGACGTTCGGCCCGAATGAAGGAGTCCACAGCCATGTTCGAGCCCATCTATCGCAGCCGGCCCGGCGCGGACGCCCTGGCTCCGGCGTCCGCCGACCAGGCCGAGGAGATTGCCCCCGGGCTGTGGTGCTCGCCGGGCCTGTCGAATTCCTACTTGCTGAGCACCGACGAAGGCCGAGTCATCGTCAACACCGGCATGGGCTTCGAAGGGCCGGTGCACCGGGCCAACTTCGACGCCGTCGACTCCTCGCCGGTGCGATATATCATCTTCACGCAGGGCCACGTCGATCACGTCGGTGGCCTGGACAGCGTGCGGGATCCCGACACAACGGTTGTCGCACAGGCGAACTGGACACTGTGGCGTGACGACAACGAGCGACTGATCCCGTATCGGGCCAACCGCAGCGCGTTCGCGTTCAAAAACACCCTGGCAACCGGCATCCAGGCCATCCAACGTCGACTCGGCACCAAGCGTTTGCCGGGACAGAGCGTCCCGACCGTCGACCTCGACTTCGACGACACCCTCACGCTGAACGTCGGCGGTCGCCGGATAGACCTGATCGCGGTTCCGGGCGGGGAAACCAGCGACTCGCTGGTGCTCTGGCTATCCGATGAGCGTATTTGTCTGTGCGGGAACACCTTCGGGCCCATCTTCGGGCATATTCCCAACCTCGTCACGATGCGCGGCGATCGGTACCGCGACGCGCTCACCGCGATCGCATCGGTCGAGCGGGTCCGTGAGCTGGAGCCTGAACTACTGGTGACCGGTCACTTCGCGCCGATCGCCGGTGCCGAACGCATCGGCGCCGAGCTGACCCGGCTACGCGACGCCATCCAGTACATTCACGACCAGACGGTGGCAGGCATGAACGCCGGCAAGGATGTTGGGACTCTGATGCGCGAAATCACCGTGCCACCGGAATACGAGGTAGGCCAAGGCTACGGAAAGGTCGCGTGGGATGTGCGGGCCATCTGGGAGAACTACTCCGGCTGGTTTCACCACCGCTCCACCACCGAGCTCTACCCGGTTGCTTTCGACGACGTGGCCGCCGATGTGGTGGAGCTGGCCGGCGCCGATGCGCTCGTGCAGCGGGCACGCGAACACCTTGCCGCGGGCCGTCCGCTGCACGCCATTCATCTGGCCGAGCTGGTGTCCGCCGATCATCCGGGAGCGCGCGACGTGCTGACGCAGGCCCACGAAAATCTGTTGAGCGACTGTTCAAACTTCTGGGAACGAGCCTGGCTCACTGAACAAATAGCGAGAAACGCATGACGGCGCGGGTAAGCTTCGACTTCACCGAGACCACGGTGTTGATCACCGGTGGAACCAGCGGGATCGGGCGTGCGACAGCGTCGTTGTTTCGCGACGCCGGGGCGCAGGTCGCCATCACCGGTACCAAACCGTCCGCGGCGGACTACGACGCCGACCTGTCCGGCATGGCATACCACCAGCTTCAGATCACCGATCGCGACTCGGTGGACGCGTTGGTGGGCACCTTCAGCCAGCTCGATGTCCTGGTCAACAACGCGGGAGCGAATTTCCCGGGCGGCCTTGATGAGTCGAAGCCGGACGGGTTCGAAGCCTCGGTGGCGCTCAACCTGACCGGGCCATACCGTCTGACGGTCGGCCTGTACGGCGCGCTCAAAGCATCGACCGCGGCCGGCGGTGCCAGCGTGGTCAATTTGGCGTCGATGTCGGCGTTGCGCTCCGTCGCGCTGGTGCCCGGCTACGGGGCCGCCAAATCCGGCATCGTCAACATCACCCGGAATCTCGCGGTCAAGTGGGCGGGCAAGGGAATTCGCGTGAACGCCGTGGCGCCGGGTGCGATCGACACCCCGATGACCGCGCCGATGCATGGCGCGACCGAACTGGTGGAAGCCGAGCTGGCCCACATCCCGCTGCGACGGTTCGGATCGGTCGCCGAGATCGCCCCTACCGTCGCATTTCTGTGCACCGAGCAATGCAGCTACACCAGCGGAGCAGTATTCGTCGTCGACGGCGCATCCGATTGCGTCTGAAACTATAAGGAAATCAATGACATTCGTGCTCAAGCCGGAGGACTATTATCACACCGGCATTGTCGTGCCCGACCTCGATGCCGCGATGGAACGGCTGAGCGCCGTCGCCGGTTACCAATGGATCACCCCGCTGACGTACACGCTGCCGTTTCGCACCGTGAACGGAAGCCGCGAACTCACCTCAACATTCGTCTACTCGCTGCAGAGCCCGCACCTGGAACTGATCCAGCAGGTGCCGGAAAGTCCCTGGACGGCAGCAGCCGGCAACTCGGTGCATCACCTGGGCTACTTTGTCGACGACCTCGCCGAAACCGCGCGGGCACTGGAGGCCAACGGTTTTGCCTTCGAGGCGACCGCCGACACGTCGCCACCGGATTTGGCGCTGTTCGCGTACTACATCGACGCGTTCGGCACCCGTATCGAGATCGTCGACCGCAAGCTGTTTCCGGACTTTCCCGCGTTCCTGAAGTCGGCCGCGCCGGCGGCCGACGCGTAGCCGGAGGCGTGACATGGTGCTGCCGGTGCTGCGCTTCAACTTCGCCTCGCCGCAGGGTGAGCCGCGGACCCAAGGCGAACTGATCCGGGCTGCACTCGAATTGGCGCAGTGGGGCGAGTCGCGGGGCATCTTGACGGTCAGCATCGACGAGCACCACGCCACCGGACAGGGATGGAGTTGCAACCCGATACTGGCCGCCGGGGTGTTTCTGGCACAGACGAAGACGCTGATCGCCAGCGTGGACTGCGCGCTGGGACCGCTGTGGAACCCGGTCCGGCTCGCCGAAGACATCGCCTTGGTCGACAACATGAGTCGAGGTCGACTGCACACCACGGTGGGCCTGGGTTACCGCGTGAGCGAATATGCGGCGCTCGGAGTCGATTTCAGCCGACGTGGCCAACTGATGGACAGTCTTGTCGAGCGGATGCTGTCGGTGTGGGCGGACATAGGGTCGTGGACCCGGCCACATCCACCGCTGTACGTCGGCGGCGGTGCCCGGGTTACCGCGCGGCGGGCGGCGCGGTTTCGGTTGCCGCTCAGCCTTGCCGACCACCTGCCCGACGTCGCGGCCCACTATCGCGAGCTGTGCGCCGAGGTCGGTTTGACGCCGCTGGTCATCATGCCCGGTCCGGTCAACCGCGGAATGATCTATCTGCATGAGGATCCCGACCGGGCGTGGGCCGAGCTCGGTGAGCACATCCTCTGGGAGGCAGTCACTTACGGCGGCTGGTCGGCTGACCAACGATCGTTGATGCACTTACCCGGGGTGCAGACGCTCGAGGAGGTACGGGAGTCGGGACGGTACCGCTTCCTGACTCCCGATCAACTTGTCGCTGAAGTCCGCGATGCGCCCGACTACGGGCCGTTGGTGCTGCATCCGCTGGTCGGCGGTATGCCGGTTGACGAAGCGTGGAAGTCGGTTCACTTGCTGGCCGACAAGGTGCTGCCGGCGCTGCGCTGACCGCGTGTGTTTGACGGGCCTGCGGTGGGTACCCCATCCGCGAAGTGATCCGAACTTCGAGCAGTTATGGGGACCCACAATGAAAATTCTGTCGAATAAAGTTCTTGGGTTCGCTGTGAGCGCAGGTGCGCTCATAGCTGCCGCCGGTCTCGGCGTACAGACCGATGACTTCGCGACTCACCTTCAGGCGGCAGCGGATGCGCCGGTGCATTTCAGCCCGCCACCGCCGCCACCGCCACCGCCTCCGCCGCCAGCAATGACTTATGACCCGACCCAGGACTACTGGACCGGGCAAGGCAGTGCCGGTGGAGCGCCCGGTGGTGCCGGCGGGGGCGGTGGGGGTGGCGGCGGTGGCGGCGGCGGCTAGTCCTCAGTAGTCGTGGCGGGCCAATAGACCGTCGCCGTGGCGGTCCGGGCCGGCGACGGTCACCACGGCCGGAACCATCTCGCTGGTGACCAATCCGTGGTCTGCGGTCAACTCGTGGACGATGTCGAAGCTGCGCGCGATCCACTCCGGGGTGTCGATGATGATCGTGACCACGGGCATACGTCGGGTGAGCTGAAAGAGCTTGTCGCCGTGCGGTTCATGATCGCCGTGGAATCCCCAGATACCACGCAGCACGGTCGCTCCGTGGGCCAGCCCGGATTCCAGCAGCTGGTGCACGAGCGCACGGTGGATCGGTACACCGCCGTGACTGGTCGCTTCGCTGGTGTGCACCATCAGCTTCTGCCAGAGCGGCCGTCCCTGCTTGTCGGTGTCCGGCAGCCGATGCGGCCGTCCGAACAACTCGCCGCCCCGTTTGCATAACCGCACGCGTTCGACGGTCAGCAACGCCCTCGGTGCGACGGCGCTGAGCTCGGCGACCACCATGGAAACCTGCGCCGCGGTCCCGACCGAGATGACCATCAGCGGAACGTTGACGTTGCGGCTGAAGAAAGCAGCCCGATAACGCTCGCCGTGCGCGGTGCCGTCGACACCCAAAAAGACTGCGCCACCGGAGAATCCCGTCCGATGCAATAGATCGCACACCGCGCGGTACGCGGGCAGCCCGCCGATGCGCTCCTGGCGGCCCACATAGACCGTGAGCTTGACCGCGTCGTCGGCGCCGACGTCGATCAGGTCATTGCCGCCGACCAGACGGGCCCGTTCCAGTGTGATCAGACCGTGGCCGGTCATCGCGACCACCTCGTCGACCAGGCCGCTGACCTTCGACTCGACGTCGACCGCAGCGATCGCCACCGGCGGGTCTTCGGAGAGGCTCAACGACTCGTCGGTGCGCAGAACATGGCGCGGCCCGAAACTCGCTATGCCACGCAGCATCACGCTGGCTGCAATTTCCCGGGTGTCGAACAGCTCCAGCATCGCGTCGGCCAGAAATGCGCGCCGCCGCACACCGGCGACGGCGCGTTGGCGTTCGCCGAAGTAGGTGGTCAGCTTCAGGGAGGGCTGGTTCACAGGCGCCCCGCGATCCATTGCCCGAATAGCGCTGCGCCGATACCCAACACGATGCTGACGACGATATTGGCGACCGCGTTGCGCAGCTGGCGCTCTTCGCTGAGCCGCTGTGTTTCCAGCATCCAGGTGGAGAACGTGGTGTACGAACCGACGAA
>NZ_DASXHW010000440.1:0-7593 GCF_036488105.1 Mycobacterium sp.
GGTGCGCGGGTCATCAAAGTCGAAAATCCCAAGGGCGGAGACTTCGCCCGCTACTACGACGAAGTCGTCAACGGGCTTGCTGCGCACTTCGTCTGGGCCAACCGCGGCAAGGAATCGGTGACGCTCGACCTGAAAGCCGAGGCAGGGCGCGACATCCTGCATCAGCTGCTGGACCGGGCCGATGTGCTGGTGTCCAACCTCGCCCCAGGCTCGGTGTCCCGCCTTGGCATCGGGGCCGCCGATCTGGAGCAGCGTCACCCGAACGTGATCGCGGTCGAGATCGACGGATACGGCCCGGGTGGACCGTTGTCACACAAACGGGCCTACGACCTGCTCGTCCAGGCGGAGTCCGGCGCCTGCGCCATCACCGGCAATCCAGGCGCGCCGGCCAAACCCGGGCCACCGGTGGCCGACATCAGCACCGGACTGTATTCAGCATTATCGATTCTGGCGCTGCTGTATTCACGGGACGCGCAGTCGACGCCGCGGGAGCATGGCAACGCGATAGGGCTCAGCCTGCTCGACACGATGACGGAACTGATGGGGTATCCGCTGACGTACACCCAGTATTCCGGTATCGACCAGCAGCCATTGGGTATGAGCTCGCCCGCGGTGGCGCCTTATGGAGCGTACCGCACTGCCGACGGTCAGACGGTCGTTCTGGGCACGACCAACGACAGTGAATGGCAACGTCTTTCACGACAGATCATCCAACGCGACGACCTCGCCGACGATCCACGGCTGGCGCATAACTCCGGGCGCTGCGCCCATCGTGACATCTTGGACGAGGCCATCGGCGCCTGGTGTGCAGGGCACGATCTGGACCACGTGCAGAAAACAGCGGACGCCGCGGGGATCGGCAATTCGCGATACAACCTGCCGAGCGAAGTTCTGGTCCATCCGCAGCTGATGGCGCGCGACCGTTGGCGGCAGGTCGAAACACCCGCCGGGCCGATTCAGGCCCTGCTGCCACCGCCCGTCATCGCCGGCTATCAGGCGCCGATGGGCGCGGTGCCCGGACTCGGGCAGCACACCGATTCGGTGCTCGCCGAACTCGGCATCGGTGCCGACGAGATCGACGGACTGCGAGGGCAGGGCGTCATCGGACCGGCGTACTCCTGATGTCCGAGGGGCCCGTGCTGCTGTGCACCGACCGCAACGGCGTGCGGACGCTGACGCTGAACCGGCCGCGCCGCAAGAACGCGATCAACCGTGAGCTGTGGATCGCGCTGGCCCAGGCGCTGACGGCGGCGGGCAAAGACAGCGATGTCCGCGCGGTGGTGATCACCGGTGCCGAGGGAGCGTTTTGCTCCGGTGCCGATATCTCGACGCCGGACGACAGTCATCCCGTCCACAAGCTGCAGCGGCTGACCGATGTCGCGCTGGCGCTGCACGAGTTGTCGGTGCCCACCATCGCCAAAGTCAACGGCGTCGCGGTCGGTGCCGGGTGGAACCTGGCACTGGGCTGCGATCTGGTGGCAGCGACGCCCGAATCGACCTTCTCGCAGATCTTTTCCAAGCGCGGCTTGTCAGTGGATCTTGGCGGCTCGTGGCTGCTGCCGAAAATCGTTGGCCTGCAACAGGCCAAGCGACTGGTTCTGCTGGCGGAGACCATCGACGCCGCCGAGGCGCACGCCTTGGGTCTGGTGACGTGGATGGTGGACGCCGGCGAGATCGACGCCTTCGTCGCCGACATCGCCGACCGGCTGGCCGCCGGGCCGCCGGTTGCGTTGGCGCACAGCAAGGCGCTGCTGAACGAGGGTGTGGACCGGACCATGCGCGATGCGCTGGCCAATGAAGCACGCGTGCAGGTAGGTAACTTCGCCACGGTCGATTCGGCGGAAGCGTATGCGGCTTTCGCCGAAAACCGGGACCCGTCGTTCACTGGTCAATGGGCGGTCAAGAGATCGGAGCAGAAAAATGCGTGAAACAGTCATCGTCGAGGCGGTGCGGACGCCGGTCGGAAAGCGCAACGGTGGATTGTCGACGATGCACGCCGCCGACCTGTCGGCCATCGTGCTCACAGAACTCGTGGAGCGCACCGGAATCGACCCGGACGTCATCGACGACGTGGTGTGGGGATGTGTGTCGCAGGTCGGCGATCAGTCCAGCAACATCGGTCGTTACGCAGTGCTGGCCGCCGGCTGGCCCGAACGCATTCCGGGCACCACGATCAACCGGGCGTGCGGCTCCAGCCAGCAGGCGCTCGACTTCGCCGCGCAAGCGGTGATGTCCGGCCAGCAGGACGTGGTGGTGGCCGGCGGAGTAGAGGTGATGAGCCGCGTTCCGCTCGGCTCGGCGAGGGCGAGCGGCCAACCCTACGGCCCTAAAGTGCTTGCCCGCTATGACGGTTTCTCCTTCAACCAAGGCCTTTCGGCCGAGATGATCGCCAAGAAATGGGGGTTCTCCCGCACCAGGCTCGACGAGTACTCCGCGCTGTCCCACGACCGCGCCGCGGCCGCCCAGGACAATGGCGCTTTCATTGACCAGATCGTCCCGGTCTTCGTCGACGACAACGCGGTTGCCGCCGATGAGGGCATCCGGCGGGGCACCACCGTCGAGAAGCTGGCCGGGCTCAAGCCCGCGTTCGACGACGCAGGCGTGATCCACGCCGGCAACTCCTCGCAGATCTCCGATGGGGCAGCGGCGTTGCTGGTGACGACGTCAGAAATCGCGATCGAGCTCGGCTTGACCCCGCTGGTGCGATATACGGCCGGCGCGGTGACCGGGGCGGACCCGGTGCTGATGCTGACTGGACCCATTCCGGCCACCGAGAAAGTGCTGAGCAAGGCCGGTGTCTCGATCTCCGACATCGGCGCGTTCGAGGTGAACGAGGCCTTCGCTCCGGTTCCGTTGGCCTGGCTCGCCGAAACCGGCGCCGACCCGGATCTGCTGAACCCGCTCGGGGGAGCCATCGCGCTAGGGCACCCGCTTGGCGCGTCGGGCGCGGTACTGATGACCCGCATGGCACATCACATGCGCGACAACGGGATTCGGTACGGATTGCAGACCATGTGCGAGGGCGGCGGCACCGCCAACGCCACAATCGTAGAACTCGTTGCCTGACAGGGTGCACCGAGATGCAGGCTCGGGTAGTGGATCGATGCCTGCAGCTCTTCGGTGGCTACGGCCACATGATGGAGTATCCGATCGCCCGGCTATACACCGATGCGCGGGTGGCGCGCATCTACGCGGGTACCAGCGAAGTGATGAAGGTGATCATCGCCAAGTCGCTCGGCTTATGAGGCCGGCGAAAAATTGATCGAGTGAGACCCTTGTCACAGTCGGCCAAACCAACCTACTGTGTGTTCAGTTGGTTGGTTTGGACAGAGGAGTCCGGTGCCGCAGACAAGGCCGTATGACTCGCTGCGGGCCAAGGGCGAGGATCGCAAACAACGGATTCTGGCCGTGGCGCAGCGGTTGCTGACGCGCAACGGGTGGCGCAATACGACCCTGGCCCAGATTGCCGGTGAGGCCGGTGTCAGCCCAGCGGGCCTGCTGCACCACTTCGAATCCAAAGAACAGTTGCTGCATGCGGTTCTCGACGCCCGCGACGCCGACGACGACGCGCACGCCGACCGGGCCGGCGATCTGATCTCCGAGATCGCCGCAGTGGCCGACCGGTTTTACCGGTCACCCGAACTGGTGGGCACCTACAGCGTGCTGCTCGCCGAGAATGTCGACCCCGACGCTCCGCTGCACGACCGCCTCGCCGCCCGGTACCGGGGCGCGATCGACATCATCACCGCGCTCATTCGGCGGGGTCAGGATGCGGGCCAGTTCCGTATGGATATCGATGTGACCGTCAAGGCAGTGCAAATCCTTGCCTTCATCACCGGAATGGAGACGACATGGCTGATCAATCCTTCGATACCGCTGACCGAGGTGTTCAAGGAGTACTCGGAGTCGTTGGCCCGGGACTTGGCACCACCGAGCCCGGCGTGAGATACCGGCTCGACGTCGTCGCCGCGGATGTCGCCGATGTGGTGAGGTTCGCCGGCGGTTGGCTGTTCGACCGGGCAATGGCCGGCTGGGACGTGACGGTGCTGCTCGCCGACCATCGCGATGACCGGCCGTTGCAGATTCTCGGCGCCCAGATCGTCGATCTCGAATACGCATTGGCGACGGTGGGGCACCGGCCGCCACCGCAGACCCTGGCCGCCGCGGCCGACCTGTTCGACTGCGACTCACGCGTGCGCCAAGGCGTCCTGCAGGCACTCGATCAGGGCGCCACCGAAGTCACGCTGTGGGGACAGACTTGGCCGCCTGAGCTGGACGACAGCGTCGGGTTGGTCGAGCACCGGCTCAGCGCCGCGGCCCGGGCGTTCAAGTCCCAGGCCCTTGCGGCGGCCGCGATCCGCGCGGATTCGATCGGGCCGATCGAGACCTTCCGCAGCCGGGTGATGTCCAGTCCGTCGGTCGAGGCCGATCTGATTCCGGCCATGTAGCCCGGCCGCAACCCTCTGCTTCCACGCGCGTTGACGTCGTGGCATGACCTATGGAAATCTAATACTCATCTCTGAGAGGCTCATTCTCACTGATTGAGATTGGAACGGTGCGAGATGGTGAACGACCCCGCCGAGCTGGACTTCTTCCGCGGCAGCGAGCTCATCGCGGATCCTTACCCGTACTACGAGTCGCTGCGGCAGCAATGCCCGGTGGCCAAGGAAAAGCACCACGATGTCACCATGGTGACCGGCTGGGACGAAGCCTGCGCCGTGCTGAACGACGCCGAGACGTGGTCGTCGTGCAACTCGGTGACCGGACCGTTTCCCGGTTTTCCGGTAAGCCTCGAAGGCCAGGGAGACGCTGACATCACCGAGCTGATCGAGCAGCACCGTGATGAGCTGCCGTTCAGCGACCAATTGCCCACGCTCGATCCGCCGACCCACACCAACCACCGCTCCCTGCTGATGCGGCTGATCACCCCGAAGCGCCTCAAAGAGAACGAGGACGCCATGTGGGCGCTCGCCGACGAGGCACTTGACGATTTTTTGGCGCCGGGGCACGGCGAGTTCATCAAGGGCTTCGCGAGCCCCTTCACGCTGCTGGTCATCGCTGACCTGCTCGGCGTGCCATTGCAGGATCGGGACAAGTTCGTCAAGGGCATCCGTGAGCACTCGGGTGGCGGTGTCGGCGGCACCGGCAAGGAATCGCTGGCCCACAGCCCGCTGGAATTTCTGTACGGCCTGTTCTCCGACTACGTCGTGGACCGTCGCAGCGAACCCCGCGACGACGTGCTGACCGGCCTTGCGACCGCGACCTATCCCGATGGCTCCGCACCGGAGGTCGGGGATGTGGCCCGGGTTGCGGCCAACGTCTTTTCGGCGGGTCAGGAAACCACCGTGCGACTGCTCGGAGCGTCCCTACAGACGCTGGGTGAGCGACCGGATATTCAGGCGCAATTACGCAAGGACCGCAGCCTGATTCCGAACTTCATCGAAGAGTCGCTACGCCACGAGAGCCCGGTCAAGGGGGACTTCCGGTTGAACCGGAAGCCGGTCAACATCGGCGGGGTCGACCTGCCGGCGGGCACCACCGTGATGGTGGTGCAAGCCGCCGCCAACCGCGATCCGCGCCGATTCGATGACCCCACCACTTTCGACCCGGCCAGAAAGAATGCCCGCCAACACATCTCGTTCGGTCGCGGTATCCACAGCTGCCCTGGCGCCCCGCTGGCTCGCGCCGAGACGCGGGTGGCTCTCGAACGACTGCTGGACCGGACGTCGGACATCCGGATCAGCGAGCACCATCACGGCCCGGCCAATGACCGCCGTTACCAATATGTTCCGACATATATCCTGCGCGGCCTGACCGAGCTGCACCTGGAGTTCACGCCGGCATGAAAGTCTGGGTAGATGACCAGCGTTGTCGCGGCCACGGTATGTGCCTCACGCTCTGCCCGGACGTGTTCAGCCTGACCGACGATGGATACGCGGTGTCGATCGATTCTGAGGTGCCGGCGGAATTGGAGTCGGCCGCGCAGGAGGCCATCGACTGCTGTCCCGAACAGGCCATCAGCGAGAAGTAATCGAACGCCCACGCGGATAAGGAGTTTCACCTAACTATGCCAAAGGGATATGTGATCCTCACCGAATCCATCAAGGATCCGGAAGGCATGAAGGCCTACGGTCGCGCGGCCGGCGCGGCGATGGGTGGAGTCAACATCCTCGCGGTGGACACCAAGCCCGCCGTCATCGAAGGGGATTGGCACGGCGACCAGACGGTCGTGCTGGAATTCGAATCGGTGGACGCGGCCCGCGCCTGGTATGAGTCCGACGCCTACCAGGCGGCGGCCAAGCTGCGGCAGGCCGCGGCCGATTGCAACGCGGTGATCATCTCCGGATTCGCCTGAGCCCAGACGCTTACGTCTAGTGCACCCCGATCTCGTCGCAGATCGGCGGGATGATGATCAAGCCACCGCGCGGGGTGCAGAACGGGTGCGGGGGCGGCGGTGGTGGCGGAGGCGGAGGCGTAAAGATCGGGGCCGGAATGTCTGCCGAAACGAAGCTGCCATCGGTGCTTCCCGCGAAACGCACGTTGCCCTGGCCCACCGGAACCACATACCAGGTGTGGCAGACACCCATGTCCCATTCAATGCCGCGGAACGGCAATCCTTGTCCGGGACACCAGGAGTGAGGCTGCGCAGCAAACGGGTCGGCCTGGGCGGTAGCTGTAGTTAGTGCTACCCCGGTGACCGCGACGCTGCCGGCCAGCAGGACTCCAGCGATTGTTTTCTTCATGGTGGCTTCCTTCCACTTTTCTGATCCGAAAAGTAGTTGCGACCGCTTCATGGATTCTTAACGCCGCAAGCCCTGCCTAGAACGGCGGCGGAGCATCGTCGTGGCCCGGTCAGTGGAGCGCCTTAGGTCGCCTATAGCGTCGAGCGCGCCCGTTGGCACATCCAGCGTCGGGAACAACACGGCGCTGCCGGGGGTGGTGGCGTAGGTCTGCGCCCTGGGGGATGTCCAGATGACGGTGCCGTCGGGGAGTTGTTGGTCGCGCCAGCCCCAGAACGTTTTGAGAAGGTGATGGGATCGACTAGCCGAAATACTCTCTGATCGGCGCTCCTCCGACGCCGCGCAGACTTTGCGACATCGCCACGCCAACGCCGTCGTGGCTACCGCCCATGAGCCGTCGCAAGACACCGAAACTCGACCCCATCCGCGGCTTACACTTCTGCAGTGCTCTCGGAGACGCGTTACGCGCTGAACGGGGACTTGCGCGTCGCCTACCGCGCGTCGGGTGAAGGTACTCGCGACATCGTGTTCGTCCCGAACTGGTTCACGAACTGTGAGGTGTTTCCGGACCTTCCATCCATCCAAGGATGGGTCGAGGCGATGACCTCGCTCGGTCGGCTGATCGTCTTCGACCAGCCGGGCAACGGGGCGTCCGACCCGGTCACACCCGACGCGCTGCCGACGTTGGAGCAATGGGCCGACAGCATCACCGCGGTGCTCGACGATCTCGGGAGTCGTGAAGCGGTCCTCCTCGTGAGCAGCGGCACCGTCGCGACGGGTGCGCTGTTCGCGGCAACACATCCGTCACGCACAATCGCGCTAGTCGTGCTCGAGGGCTACACAGGGCAAGCAG
>NZ_DASXHW010000469.1:0-1575 GCF_036488105.1 Mycobacterium sp.
ATACGGCGGGTACGCCGAAACTCCAGGTCTGCCCCGGGACTGGCCCGAAACTTCCGTCCGCCGGCGACCTTCCTCAATCACGTCGTGACGCCCGGGCGCTCCTTCGCCAGCGCCACGCTTCCACTCGCCGACGTCAAAGGCACCGGCAAGCGTCTCGGCGCCACGATCAACGACATGGTGTTGGCAATCAGTACGGGAGCGCTTCGCGCGCTGCTGCTGAAGTACGACGGTCACGCCGACGAGCCCTTGCTGTGTGGCGTGCCGATGAGCATCGACACCTCGCCAGAACGAATATCCGGCAACGCCCTGGGCACCGTCGTCGTAACGCTGCCGGTACAGGTCGCCGATCCGCTCGAGTGGGTGCGCCTGGCCCACACCGGCGCGACCATAGGCAAGGAGAACGCGCAGCTTCTCGGGTCCGAACTGGTGAGCCGGTGGTCCAACTACGCACCACCCGCCTTGACGGAGTGGGGTTTTCGCCGCATCGCAACCAGCCGCTCGGGCAACAAGCTGATCAACGTGCCCGTCTCCAACGTGCCGGGCCCGCGCCAGTTCGGCCGGGTCGCGGGCGCCCCACTCACCGAGATCTACTCGGTCGGGCCGCTCACTTTCGGCGTGGGAGTCAATATCACCGTGTGGAGCTACGTCGACCAACTCAAAATCTCGGTGCTCGCCGACGATGCGACCTTCGACGACCCCCACGAGGTCACCGACGCTATGGTCGACGCATTTTCGCTCATTCGCCAGGCGGCTGGCATGCCTGCCGAGGTCACATAAGGGTCAGTCCAAGAGGCCTTCGACGAACACGCTTTCCGGGATTGCGGCGTCGAGGCCGGCGGGTGCGGCCCGGTTGCTGGCGGCCATCAGATCGTCTGCGCTCGTCGCCGAGGTGACGGACCATCCGTGGGTTCGCAGCCAGTCGACAACCTCGGTGCGCTCACCCTCATAGAGCAGGTTGCCCGATTCGGTGACGTCTTTGCTGCCCAGCTTGACCGCGACGTTCCGATACAGTTCGGTCTGCTCTTCGCGGCGCGCGAAACTATCTGCGCTGAAGAACTCGTTGGTGAACGCTTCGACCGCGACCCGGCTTCCGGGAGCGCTGAGCGACTGGATCCGGTCGAACAACAGGTCCTGGGCGTCAGCGGTCAGATACGGCAACAGGCCCTCCGCCGACCACGCCGTTGGAGCCGACGCGTCAAACCCGGCCTCCGTCAAGGCTTTCGGCCAGTCCAGACGCAGATCGATGCCGACGCTGACGTGCGACGCAATCGGGTCGACGGCATGAGATTCCAGTGTGCCGGTCTTGAATTCCAGCACCTTGGGCTGGTCGATCTCGTAGACCACGCATCCGGCAGGCCAGGCGAGCCGCCACGCGCGCGAGTCCAGACCGGCCGCCAGGATTACTACCTGCCGGATGCCGTCGCGGGTCGCCGTCAGAAAGTAGTCGTCGAAGAACTTCGTCCGGCATGCCGTGTAGCCCAGCATTGCCTGCATCCGGTCCTCGAATTGTGGGTCGACATCAGTTAGTTCGGCCGGCAATTCATCATCCAGATAAACCCGCCAGATGCCGTCGCC
>NZ_DASXHW010000501.1:0-5252 GCF_036488105.1 Mycobacterium sp.
CGGCCGCTGCCTCTTCACCACCGGCATCATCAACTCACGCAACGACACCTTGAACCGCTCCAACGCAGACTCCGCCTGAACCCTCGCAAGGTGCTCACAAGCCAACTGGGCCTGATACCAAGCCGTGGTGCGCTCAGCCGCATACAGCTCCGCAAGAACATCCTGGTAAGTCCCGTGGTAGCGGCCCTCGCGGCGCCACAACACCTCCGGGTCGCCGTCATCGGCCGGGTTAATGAGCCCCTTACGGATGGAATGCATTGTCTTGATCTTCCTGTGTCGAATTTTAGGTGCGGGCTGTGCGACGCAACTCCACGCCCCGCTCATAGCGGGCGCGCATCTCTTCGGTGCCAAACCCGAGCATGTCGGCGAACTTGCAGAGCTCGTCGGCGTCCTTCGCATGCCGGGCCAAAACGTTCAACGCTGCCACGTGCTTGTCTGGAATGGCCCACTCGATCTTGTCGAGCGGTCGGCCACGACCGGGGGCGAACGGATCAGTCGGATTCCAAGCCACGATCAGCGGTCCTTCCGAGTGTCCGGCGGGAGGTTCCCGTCACCGACATAAACAGCCCAAACGATCGGCCCTTGGGAACGTGCGTCAAAGGCGCCTCGAGGGTGGAACGCGGCCAGGTCGGCCCGGCGGATACCTGATGCCATATTCTCCGCCGCCACAGTGGTCGGCCGTTCAGCGATACGTGCCCACTTGCGGGGCCGGCCACGCAGATCTGTGGCCTCGCCTAGCCACCTCACCCGCGACTTGGGCGGTGGCGGATCTTCCCAAACGAGTGTCATCGCTAAAAAGGAGGCTCGGTGTCATCGCCACCACCGGCGACGGGTGCCGAGCCCCAGGGATCGTCTACCGCTGCGCTGCCGCCGCCGCTAAACCCGCCGCTGTCGCCGCTCCGGCTGACCTTGTTGATTTTCGCGGTTGCGTACTTCAGCGACGGGCCAACCTCATCAACCTCGAGTTCGACGACTGTACGTTTTTCCCCGTCACGGGTCTCAAAAGATCTTTGCTTGAGTCGTCCAGTAACGACGACCCTCGCTCCCCGCACCAAGGACTCAGCCACATTTTCTGCTGCCTGGCGCCAGATGTTGCAGCGCATGAACAGGGCTTGGCCATCGACCCACTCGCCTTTGACCTTGTCGAACGAGCGGGGGGTGGACGCCACCACGAAGTTGGCCACCGCGGCACCAGACGGAGTGAAGCGAAGCTCAACGTCCGCTACCAAATTTCCACAGAGCGTGACAATGGTGTCACCTGACATTGGACTGTTCTCCTCTTGTGCTGGCTTGCAGAAAGTGTGCGTGGCGGTATTCGAAGATGCCGATCTTGCCGTCGGGCCAACGAACGTAAACACCGTCGGCCCGGAACGCGGTCACTTGACCGTCGATCCAGTGGTTGCCGAAGCCGTCGTCCAGGGTGACCAGGTCGCCAACGTTGAGGCCGGTAGTCACGATGTCTTACGGAGAGGGCGGCCCTCGCCGTTGCCGTTCTCTAGGCTGTCGATCGACGCCAGGAGGCGCCGTGCGTTGGCTGGTGAGCGCAGGAGGTAGGCGGTTTCCGACTCTGCTGCTTCAACCCGCTTCGGTCGTTGCCGGATGACCCTGGGCAGCACGCACGCCCCGATCACAACCACCGCAAGGACGCCAGCCGCGTAGAGCAGGACCATCAGGGCGGTGGCGAAGAATCCGAACTCGGTCATGCTGCCGCCAGATCGGCGTAACCCAAGCTGCGGCGTAACGCCCGGAGCAGGTCAGGGTCGACGTTGTCTAGGAAGATGGCCTTCCCCGTGCCGATCTCAATGAGGCAGGCCGGGCGTCGATCCTGGTCTTCGTACTGCACTAAACACAGGGTTTGGCCGGTGGTGTCGTGCCCGATGTGTGTGACGAGCTGGTCGGTCATGGGGTGGCCTCGATGACGGTGCAGCCGATGCAGCGGATATCCCGGGCCGTTGTGTACGTCTCACCCAGTTGGAGAACGTGCGAACACATTTCGCAGGTCAGCCCATCTTGAACGTCGAGGGGGCCAACGGGCCACACGTCGGTGATGGTGGGGCAGCCGATGGCATGGTCGGCGCCGTTGCCGAACAGGCCGGGTAGGCCGACGGCGCCGCAGTGGATGCACATGTCGCATGAGGCTTCGGCGTCGGTGATTGCCGGGAGTGCTGGTTTGCGGTCTGGGCGGGTCAGTGTGATCACAAGGGCGAGGACGAAGAGGAGCGCGATGAGCGTGCCTATGGAGAGGATGACTGCGAAGACGGCTAGGCCTGTGGCCATGATGGGGTGCCTCTGGTTGTGGCGGGGGTGGTCGCCGGGTTTGGTTAGTGGCAGCCGGGGGGCTGACTTGTGGTGTCGGATCCGGTGTCGTGGGTGTGGTGGTGGTCGGTGTTCGAGTCGGTGTCGGAACTGTCGTGGCTGCTCGTGTCGTGCGAGCTGGTGTCGTGGCTCGACGTGTCATGGGTGGAGGTGTGGTGGCTCCCCCCTTCGGAGCCACCACCCCCAGATCCGTGCGTGTCGTGCTGCGGTTCGATCGCCGCCTGCACTTGGCGAACCATCAGATCCACCCGGGGTTGGGCTGTGTAAAAGCCGCCACGAGAAGGAGCCGCCAGGACCGGGAGCACCGCTGGGGCCGTGTTGGTGATGGCCGAGCTCAAAGCTGGCGAGTTTGCGTACGCTTCCGGGCCAACCGCAATGTTGAAGATCAGGGCGGGACCCGTGGTAACCATGACGAGTGTCCCGATTAATCCGAGGCGGGGCCACATTGAGACGGGGCGTTTGCAGGCGCGGTGACGGCCGCCGGAGCGGTGGCGGCCGCTCATGCCGCGAACCCCACAACCGTCATGACGGCGAACATGAGCGTGCCGATCCCGATTGCCATCCACATCACTCCCCCACCTCGACCATCGGCACGAGCTGGGTTTGGTGGGCTGGGCTGTCCCAGTCGGTCGGAATGTACGGGACCGGTTCGTCGGGTAGCACCAAGATCGACCACAGGACGCCGTTGATGTGGCCCCTAAACTCGACCTCCCCCTTCAACGTGTTGATCTGCAACGCGCGAAGGTTCAGATGGTTGGCCCAGTCGTAACCGTTGTCCAACGACTCGACGATGACCAGGGGTTCGCCCTCGACGGTGCGGGTGATCGTGAAATCAACCTGCGGGAGCCCGTCAGCCTGGGCGACGGTTTCGGAGAGCCGCTCAAGTGCGGCCGGCAAAGACAAAACATGATCGGCGTGCATGTGGTGCCTCTCTTGGTTGGGGCTGCCCTACGGGGTGGGTGGGCAGTTAGCGGAAGTCAGGCGGCGCGGCGCTGCGGGATGACGTGGCGGATCGGCACCACCGGTCGGCGCTGCACCAAAGCCTGCCCGGTGCTAGTCGTGGCCTTGACCACCGGCGGGTACATCCCACCGCGGCACGGGTCGCACCGGTAACCGTCAGCGCACAACTGCACCTGCTGCGGCCATGGGGACTCCCCGCAACGCTCACACGGCCACCAACCAGCCGGCAGGAGCCCCCCGTACAGGGTGGACTGCTTGTCTCTCGGTTCGTTCAACATCAGGCGCGGTGCCTTCCTTGGTAGGGCCGCAAATGTGCGACCAAAGCTGCAACGATCAGTGATGCGAACGTGACGATCAGGACACCCGTGCAGGCGTCGACCAGTAGGAGTGCTGTGCGCCGAACCGCGGGGTGGCTTGCGATCTGCCCGTAATGTCCCCGCCACAACATGAACGTGAGGACCGCGAAAACGACGGCGCCGAAAAGGCGGTCGTTGAGATGCCACGCGGCCGGGGCGAGGAGACCGCCCATGCTGGCCAGGCGGCGCAGGTTCGGCTGGCAGTCGACACACTCGCAGGAGAAGTCGCGCACCGCGTACATCGTGCCGTGACGTGCCGGTTTGTCGGAGTCGGAGGGGGCGAGCTTGGGGTGGATCCACCGGCCGTCGACCAGCTCGCGTTCTGCCCTGTGCTTGGTACGTACACGGGCTTTCGCCGCTGCGGCTGCGGCGCGGCAGAGCACATTGCCGCAGCCGAGGTCGTACTGGTACTTCGAGCCGTGATTATGCGGCCGGGCGTCCTCATGTTTGCGACTAGAGGGAGTAGTGTTGCTGGGCACGGGTCGTGGTGCCTCTCGTGGGGTGGGGGCGGGACCGGGTCGCGGGGAGTGTGGTGTCCTCCCGTTGCCGGTTATTGATTTGTTGTGACCCCCACAATACTCCATACCCAAGGTATGGTCTAGTGGTTCGCCCCGCGCGCCACGCCTATGGCCTAGTCAGCCCTGGAACGCCCCTCACACAACCGCCCTGACACCTCACGGCCCCGGCTCCGACACCACCGCAACGCCACCGCACCGCACCTCTGACACGGCTGACCCAAACGCTCCGACCGCGACGGGCCCTCCCAACCAAGAGTGCGGCTGGCCCACTGCATCGCGGCGGTACGTTGCTGCGGCAACGCCGGCGGACCCGACGGAACATCCGCCACCCCCCGACGCACACGGGCTGCCTCGCGCAGCTCTTCCAGCTCGTCCGCCGTGAGTACCGGAGACAAGCCCAGGTCCGTTAAGTCTCGCTCGATCGCATCCACGGAATATCTCCCTGGCGTCGACAGAAGTACATAACGACCTAATCATTGCATGAGATAGTCCGACAGTAAAGAACTAGTTGAGTCGACCCCACTCAAGTCTGCGTAGATTCACGATCCCCCTTCCTTCCCCAGCCAGCCGTTTATTGCCTCGGCCAGCCCGCGCGCAGCCCCCCCGCTTAGATAACGCCGGGTCTCACCGGTGACCCTGGACCAGGTCTCATAACTGCGCCGGCGGCCCTCCGGGGCGGCCCAATCCAGAATCACCAATCCTGGTCGCGCACCGTAAACCATCGTGTACCAGGTAGCGTCGTCAACGCTCCACGAGATGTCACAACAGGCCAACACCTCAATCTCGGTGTGCCTCTCGTCGAACTCGGTGATCTTCAGGTAGTCAGTCATCTGCTGAACTTCGCGATATCAGCGAACCGGCTGAACGCCAACTGGTGGGCCACCGTGATCGTGTTAGTTGGACCGTTGCGGTGCTTGGCCAGGATCAGATCGGCCTCCCCCGCCCGAGGGTCGTCGTGATCAAAAGCGTCCGGGCGGTGCAACAAGATCACCATGTCGGCGTCCTGCTCGATCGAACCCGACTCGCGCAGGTCGGACAACATCGGCCGCTTGTCGGTGCGCTGCTCGGGGCCACGGTTCAGCTGGCTGATCGCCACCACCGG
>NZ_DASXHW010000505.1:0-7211 GCF_036488105.1 Mycobacterium sp.
GTCAAGGGCATGACGCAGACCCATCCCGGTGTCCCCGAGGAGCTTCGGGGCACTTACGCCGGGCTGGCCCACCCGGGGGTCATTGATCACCTCAAGTCGCTCAGCGTCACCGCCATCGAACTGATGCCGGTTCACCAGTTCATGCACGACGCGCGACTGCTGGACCTCGGATTGCGAAATTACTGGGGCTACAACACCTTTGGATTCTTCGCCCCGCACAACCAGTACGCGGCCAGCCGCCGGTCCAGCGTCGCCGAGTTCAAATCGATGGTCCGCAGCTTTCACGAGGCCGACATCGAGGTCATTCTCGACGTGGTCTACAACCACACCGCCGAAGGCAACCACCTGGGCCCGACGATCAACTTCCGCGGCATCGACAACGCCGCCTACTACCGGCTGGTCGACGAGGATCTGCGACTTTACAAAGATTTCACCGGCACCGGTAACAGCCTCAACGCCCGCAACCCGCACACGCTGCAGCTGATCATGGACTCGCTGCGCTATTGGGTGACCGAGATGCACGTCGACGGCTTCCGCTTCGACCTGGCCTCAACGCTGGCCCGCGAGTTCTACGATGTCGACCGACTGAGCGCCTTTTTCGATCTGGTGCAACAGGATCCGATCGTCAGCCAGGTCAAGCTGATCGCCGAACCGTGGGACATCGGCGAGGGCGGCTACCAGGTCGGCAACTTCCCGGGTTTGTGGACCGAGTGGAACGGGAAGTATCGCGATACTGTGCGTGACTACTGGCGGGGCGAGCCCGCGACACTGGGGGAGTTCGCGTCCCGGCTGACCGGGTCGTCGGACCTCTATGAGGCAACCAGCCGCCGGCCCGGCGCCAGCATCAATTTCGTCACCGCTCACGACGGATTCACCCTCAACGACCTCGTCTCGTACAACGAGAAACACAACGAGGCCAACGGCGAGGATAACCGCGATGGCGAGAGCCACAACCGGTCCTGGAATTGCGGCGTGGAGGGCCCGACCGATGACCCGGAAATCCTGGAGCTGCGCGGCCGGCAGATGCGCAACATCATGGCCACCTTGATGGTGAGCCAGGGCACGCCGATGATCGCGCACGGCGACGAGATCGGACGCAGCCAACGCGGCAACAACAACGTCTACTGCCAGGACTCCGAGGTGTCGTGGATGGACTGGTCTCTGGTCGACAAGAACAGCGACGTGCTGGAGTTCACCCGCAAGGTCACCGCATTGCGTACGGCCCACCCGGTGTTTCGCCGCCGACGGTTCTTCGACGGCGAGCCAATCCGCAGCGGCGACGAGGTACGCGACATCGCGTGGCTGACACCGGCGGGCAAGGAGATGCAACCGCAGGACTGGGGCGGTGAATTCGGCAAGAGCATCGCGGTGTTCCTCAACGGCGAGGCAATACCGGAACCCAACGCCCGCGGCGAACGGGTCGTCGACGACTCGTTCCTGATGTGCTTCAACGCCCACGGCCACGAGGTCGACTTCATCATTCCGCCCGACGACTACGGCACCGAGTGGACGGCCGTCCTGGACACCACCGACGCCACCGGGTCGATCGAGCTGGTCGTACACGACGGCGACGAGGTTTCGCTGCCCGGCCGGGCACTGCTCGTATTCCGTAAGACTAAGTGACGCATGGCCTTTCCGGTACTGTCTACCTACCGGTTGCAGCTTCGTGGTGCCGCGAGCGGCTTCGGTTTCACTTTCACCGACGCTGAGAATTTGCTCGACTACCTCGACGATCTCGGGGTATCGCATCTGTATCTGTCGCCGATTCTCACCCCGGCCACCGGGTCCGGGCACGGCTACGACGTCACCGACCCCACGGCGGTGTCCGCCGAACTCGGCGGCCCCGAAGGACTGGCACGGCTGTCGGCCGCGGCGCGCGCTCGCGGCATGGGCTTGATCGTCGACATCGTGCCCAACCACGTCGGGGTCGACAAGCCGGAGCAGAACCCGTGGTGGTGGGATGTGTTGCAGCACGGGCGATCATCGCCGTACGCATCGTTCTTCGATATCGACTGGGAACTCGGCGATGGCCGGATTGTGCTGCCGGTGTTGGGTTCTGACGACGACGTTGCCGACCTGACTGTCGACGGCGATGTGCTGCGCCTCGGCGATCTGGCGTTTCCCATAGCACCCGGCACCGATAACGGTACCGGCCCGCAGGTGCACGACCGCCAGCATTACCAGCTTGTCGGGTGGCGACGCGGCGTGGTCGGATACCGGCGGTTCTTCTCCATCACCTCGCTCGCCGGGCTGCGACAAGAGGACAAGACGGTGTTCGACGCCAGCCATGTCGAAGTGGGCCGGTGGTTCGCCGAGGGACTGGTCGACGGTGTGCGCGTCGATCATCCGGACGGCTTGTACGACCCGGCTCGATATTTGACCCGGCTGCGGGAACTGGCCGGGCCGGAGGCGTGGATCGTCATCGAGAAGATCCTGGCCGTCGACGAGGCGCTGGAGCCGACGCTGCCGGTCGCGGGCACCACCGGCTATGACTCGCTTCGCGAGGTCGGTGGATTGTTCGTCGACCCGACCGGCGCTGAAGCACTGACGGCCCTGTACGAGTCGACGGGCATCGACTATTCCGCGACGCCCGACGTGCTGCGCGACCTCAAAGCGGCCGTGGCCACCGACACGCTCGGCAGCGAGCTGGCCCGGCTGTGTCGCGCCATCGTGACCGCCGCCGGCACCGAGCATCCGCAGCTCCCCGACGCCGTGGCGGCACTCCTGGGTCACATCGACGTGTACCGCTTCGACTACCAAGGCCTGGCCGCTACACTGTCGACCGCGCTGGCCGAAACCGAGGCTGTCACAACCGAATTGCAGCAACCGCTGCAGATCGTGGCTGCGGCTTGTGCACGCCGCGGAGAAGCCGATGCCCGACTGCAGCAGTTGTGCGGCGCGGTCACCGCGAAGTCGGTCGAGGATTGCCTGTTCTATCGCGACGCTCGCCTGGTCTCGCTCAACGAAGTCGGCGGCGAGCCCGCGCGTTTTGGGGTCGGCGCAGCGGAATTCCACGCCAGAGCCGCCACCCGCGCGCGGTTATGGCCGCACGCGATGACGGCGCTGACGACCCACGATACCAAGCGCGGTGAAGACGTCCGGGCTCGAATCGGGGTGCTGTCGCAGGTGCCGTCGTTGTGGGCCGAATTCGTCGCCCGCTGGGAGACGATCGTTCCCTCCCCCGACCGCGTTACCGGATTGTTTCTGTGGCAGAACATCTTCGGGATCTGGCCAGTCAGCGGCGAGGTCACCGATGAACTACGGAATCGGCTGCACGGCTATGCCGAGAAGTCGATCCGGGAAGCGGCATTGCACACCACCTGGAACGATCCCGACGCTGAGTTCGAAGACGGGGTGCATGGTTGGGTGGACTCCGTCCTCGACGGACCGGTTGCCGCACAGCTCACCGAACTCGTCAACCAGCTCAACACCCACGCCGAGAGCGACGCACTAGGTCAGAAACTGTTGGCGCTGACGGCGCCCGGTATCCCCGACGTTTACCAGGGCACCGAGCTGTGGGACGACAGTCTGGTCGATCCCGACAACCGTCGCGCCGTGGACTACGCGACCCGGCGCGCGGCGTTGAAGTCTTTGCAGCACAGAAAAATCCGAATCGTCAACGCGGCCCTGCAGCTGCGGCGCGCCCGGCCGGAAACCTTCTTAGCGGGCGGCTACCATCCGGTGCTCGCCGCCGGAGTCGCTGCCGACCATGTGGTGGCGTTCCGTCGCGGTGCTGATGTGCTGGCCGCGGCGACGCGTTGGACGGTGCGACTCGCTGAGACCGGTTGGGGCGACACCGTTGTCGCGGTGCCGGCGGGTTCGTGGACCGATGCGTTGACCGGCAGAGTGTTGTCGGGACCGGTGCCGGCCGCTGAGTTGTTCGCCGAGCTACCGGTCGCGTTGTTGGAGCGCACCGATGCGTGAATTCGCGGTGTGGGCGCCGAAACCCGAGCAGGTGCGCCTCGATGTCGACGGGGCGGAGTTCTCGATGTCCCGCGACGCCGACGGCTGGTGGCGCGCCACCGTCGACGTACCCCCGAACGCGCGCTACGGATATCTGCTCGACGACGACCCGGCGCTGGTGCCGGACCCGCGTTCGCCGCGCCAACCCGAGGGGGTGCACGCCCGCTCGCAGCTGTGGGAGCCAACGCCGCAGGATTGGGCGGACGGCAACTGGGCCGGCCGTTCGGTTCAGGGTGCGGTGATCTACGAGCTGCATATCGGCACGTTCACCCCCGCTGGCACCTTCGACGCGGCGATCGACAAGCTCGACTATCTGGTCAATCTCGGCGTCGACTTCGTCGAAGTGATGCCGGTGAACGCGTTTTCCGGAATCCACGGCTGGGGCTACGACGGCGTGTTGTGGTACGCGGTGCACGAACCGTACGGCGGACCCGACGGGCTGGTCCGGTTCGTCGACGCCTGCCATCGCCGCGGCCTGGGCGTGCTGATCGACGCGGTGTTCAATCACCTCGGCCCGTCGGGCAACTACCTACCGCGGTTCGGGCCCTACCTGTCGTCGGCCAGTAACCCGTGGGGTGAAGGCATCAACATCGCCGACGCCGGATCCGACGAGGTGCGCCGCTACATCATCGACTGCGCGCTGCGCTGGATGCGCGAATTCCACGCCGACGGTCTGCGCCTCGACGCGGTGCATGCGCTCTTCGACACCACCGCGATCCACATCCTCGAAGAGCTGTCCGCCGAAACCGAGGCGCTGGCCGAACAATTAGGCCGCCCGCTGTCGTTGGTCGCCGAGAGTGACCTCAACGACCCGCGAATGATCACTGCCCGCGCCGACCACGGTCTCGGCATGGCCGCGCAGTGGGACGACGACATCCACCACGCCATCCACACCGCGGTGTCGGGCGAGCGTCAGGGCTATTACGCCGACTTCGGGTCGCTGGCCACCCTGGCAAAGACGTTGCGCGAAGGCTTCTTCCACGCGGCCACCTACTCGTCGTTTCGGCAGCGGCGCCACGGCCGTCCGTTGGACACCGCGACGATTCCGGCCACCCGACTGCTGGCCTACACCTGTACGCACGACCAGGTCGGCAACCGCGCTCTCGGGGACCGGCCGTCACAAAACCTGACCTATGGCCAGCTGGCCGTCAAGGCCGCCCTGGTGCTCGGTTCGCCCTACACGGCCATGCTTTTCATGGGCGAAGAGTGGGGAGCGTCGACGCCGTTCCAGTTCTTCAGCTCCCATCCGGAACCCGACCTGGCTCGCGCCACCGCCGAAGGCCGCAAAAAGGAATTCGCCGATCACGGGTGGGACGCCGAGGACATCCCCGACCCACAGGACCCGCAGACCTTCCAGCGCTCCAAGCTGCACTGGTCCGAGCTCGACACCGACGAGCATGCGAAACTACTCCGGCTGTATCAGGACTTGATTGCCCTGCGGCGCAACGAAACCGATCTGGCCGATCCGTGGCTGCCGCGGCTACTCGTCGACTATGACGAAGACGCCCGATGGATCGCCATGCGCCGCAGTCGGTTGACGGTGGCCTGCAATCTGGATGCCCGGCCGGTGCGTGTCCCGTTCGCCGGCGAACTCGTGCTGTGCTCCCATCCCCCCGACGTCGGCGACGAGAGCACCGTGTTGCCGCCACACTCGTTCGTGATCCTGCGCGCTGTGGATAACTGACTACCGGCACCGTCGGCGAACGCCGATGATGCGCGGGTGAGCCATTCTGAGCTGTTGCCGATCCCGCCCATCCATACCGCGTGCGATCCGGTCAACTCGATCGATGATCTGCGGCAGCGGTGGCGAGCGCTCATGGGGCCGTTGAGTTTTGGGACACGGCTACTGTGGTTTGGCCTCATCGGGCCGGACCGTTGCTTTGGCCTGAAGATCAGCCGGGTACCGATCCGGCAACGTCCCCGGGGTCCGATTGTGTGGAACCTGATGTCGTCACTGCGGACGCTGCTCGACGACCTGGAGCCGGGTACCACCGCAGCCTTGCTGCTGTCGGGGCCCGGACGCGGACCGATCTCGACCATCGAACTGGTGTGGTCGAAGTCGCTGACCGACATGGCCGCGCGATTCGCCGTCCCCCTGGAACCGATCTTCCGCGCCAACGACGAATCGGTCGCACTGTTGGGCTGAGCAGGCCTATCAGGTAGCTTTCGCGGATGAGTGAAATCGACTACGGCGCCAGAGCCCGTCTCGATTACATCGAAACGCAACTCCAGGCGCTGTTCCCCGACAGCTACGTGCCCTTCGCGCAGGCCAGTACCTCCGGGATGCCGTCCGCCGTGGTGTCGCTTGCCCGCGCGGGCAACATGATCGCCGCGATCAAGGAGTACCGCAGCATCACCGGCGCCGGGTTGGCCGAGGCGAAGAAGGCCGTCGAAGCGATACTGTGAGCGGCGCCCGAACCTGGTGCGCCTACAGCAGATAGCGGTAGGCCGCCGAGCCTGGCTCGATCGCCTCGATCTGCATCTCAGTGGCCCGCATGCGTTCCAACAGGCCGTCCAGGCCGGCGGCCGAGCCCAACTCGATACCGACCAGAGCCTCACCGGTCTCCCGGTTGTTGCGCTTGACGTACTCGAACAGCGTGATGTCGTCATTCGGACCGAGCACCCCGTCCAGGAAGCGGCGCAGCGCGCCGGGCTCTTGTGGGAAGTCGACCAGGAAGTAGTGCTTGAGCCCGAGGTGGACCAGCGAGCGCTCGAGTATTTCGCCGTACCGCGACACGTCGTTGTTGCCACCGGATACCAAGCACACCACCGTGGAACCCGGCTCGATGTCGGCTTCCAGTAAGCCCGTCACCGCGAGCGCACCCGCCGGCTCGGCGATGATCCCCTCGTTTTGGTACAGGTCGAGCATCGCAGTGCACACCGCGCCCTCGTCGACAGTGGTGATCGACACCATGTTGCCCGCAGCGGCCAGGGCGGCGTAGGTCAGCCGGCCGGCGCGGCTCACCGCGGCGCCGTCGACGAACTGGTCGACGTGGTCAAGGGTCACCGGACCGCCGTTGGCCAGCGCGGCCATCATCGCGGCCGCGCCGGCGGGCTCGATACCGAGCACGGAGGTTTTGCTGGTTCGCTCGGCGAGGTAGGTGGTAATGCCGGCGATGCACCCGCCACCCCCGACGGGAACCACCACCAAGTCCGGCTCGCCGTCGAGCTGGCTCAGTATTTCGACGGCGATCGTGCCCTGGCCGGCCATGGTGCGCGGGTCGTCGAACGGTGGCACCAGCGTCGCT
>NZ_DASXHW010000521.1:0-3955 GCF_036488105.1 Mycobacterium sp.
GCTGTCACCTTGGTAACTCGAATATGCGCTGCGGCCGTTGGGAAATACCGAGAAGCCGTCCCAGGTGCCGAATGATGTGAACGGCTTGTTGAACTTCATCACGAAGTACACCGTGTAGACGTTGTTCTTACCGCAGAACCCACCGCTGGTCGCCGACCCGGTGATGGTGGTGTTGTCGTCACCAATTTGGATCTTCGCGGCGGCATTGCCACCCAGCGATCCGCCGGACCGCACGAAGAACCGCGCCGCACGATCGTTCGGATAGTGGAAGCGGCCCACACCGGTGCGGTTGGTGGCGGTGAGTTCCGCCGTCACGCCCGCCGACGGGAGCCGCACCGTGTAGTAGCCGGGCACGCCGCGCTCGTCTTTGTCGTGGGCGATCTCTTCGTTGGTATCCCAGGGCTCTTTGCCGACCGGGCTGGTGGTCGGCAGCATCGAGATGTCACCGAACGCCGGGCAGCCCACCGAGGCGTGCGTCATGCTGAACCCGGTGGCGCGCTTGTTCGAGTGGCTATAGCCCGCGTAGTTGTCGACGGTGTCCGGCGAGTACTGCACCATCCCGAACGGCACCGAGGGGCCGGGGAAGTTGTTGATCTCCCCCACCGACTTGCCGCCGCTCCCGGTGCCGATCAGGGTGTCGACGTGCTCGACCGGGTTGGCGACCAGTGGCTGCGGTTCGTACGACGTGGGCGCAGCACTGACCAGCATG
The DNA here is from genome assembly GCF_036488105.1 of Mycobacterium sp. GTDB lineage: Bacteria > Actinomycetota > Actinomycetes > Mycobacteriales > Mycobacteriaceae > Mycobacterium. The sequence goes on from NZ_DASXHW010000521.1 coordinate 710, forward strand.
GCGCTGACCAGCAGCGCTGCCGCAATCAGCGCAACGGCACCCCGTCGGAACTGCATAGCCCGAATTTTGCTCCTTCGCTAAGGATTGGTGTGGGAGGCGGACCGGTATCGCGTGACTCCGCCGCCGCCGACTTAACCTGTCTCACCGGTGATACACTATGGGTGTGGAGCCAGTAACCGTGCGCGACCTCCGTAATAGAGGAGGAGAAGTCCTGGATCGTGTGGAGCGCGGCGAACGTTTGATCGTCACTCGGGATGGGCGCGCGGTCGCCGAGTTGCGCCCGCTGCCACGCCGCAGCGCCAGACCTGTCGAACTCATTGAGCGCAGGAAAGGGTTACCCCGCGTTGACCCCGACGTGCTGAGACGTGACATCGACACCGTCATTGACGCAACGCTGTGACCCCTGAGCCGGCATCGCGAGGGATGCTCGACACATCCACGGTGATCCTGCTTGGGCGCATCGACGATCCCGCAACTCTGCCTGACGAAGCCTTGATCAGCGCGATCACTTTGGCTGAGCTCTCGGTGGGGCCGCATGTCGCCCATAGCGACGAAGAGCGCGCGGCGCGCCAGGCGCATTTGCAGCAGGCGGAGTCGGACTTCGACGTCCTGGTCTTCGATGCCGAGTCTGCGCGCGCATATGGAGTGGTTGCCGCATCCTTGCGAGCGTCCGGCCGAAAGCCAGCGGCACGCGCTTATGATGCATTGATCGCCGCCAGCGCCATTGCCTACGATCTGCCGCTATACAGCTGCAATCCGTCAGACTTTGAAGCGATCCCAGGCCTGGAACTACGAGCCGTCCCCCATCCCGATCACGGCAAGCCATGAGCCACGCTGAGACGGCATTGCGAGTGTAAGTAACGCGCTAGTGCAGTAGCCGGTGTGCGACAAGTGTTTCAGCATCTCGCTATGGAGCCAGTCGACCTAGTCGGGCAGGATGGGTTTGTCGACCGGTGGTGCCCCTTCAATTTTGAAGGCGTATGCGATAGCACATTTGCAGGAACGACGACCACTTGAAGAACTACGTGCAATGGCCGGACAAGGCGGGTTGATGCAGGAGCAGGAAACGCCGGCGGAATCCGGCGACCCAGTCGGCGCGGTGGCGTTGGCGTGGCTGCCGGCCGGTGACTACGAGCAGGCGGTGCAGCTGTGGCCGGACCTAGCCGAGAGCGACCGCGTGCGTGGCCCGCACGGGCCGGTGCCGCACCGGCAGTACTGCAGGAGGCTCCAGCAGATTCTGATCGAGTACGCGGAGGTAAGCATACCCGCGCTGACGATCGCACCGGTGCGGCTCCCGCGGTTTACCGCCTGGTGCGCTGAACGGGACCAGCAGCCCGACTCGGCGGAGGCCCGGGCCGAATATGCTGCGCACCTGGCCGCCAGCGCCGACCCTGATTTGATCGCCTGGCCGCCGGGCCGCAACCAGCCGTGCTGGTGTGGGTCGGGGCGAAAGTACAAGAAGTGCTGCGCTTCAACATCTTTCGAGGCAACGCGGTCGTGAAGACCACCCGGCTGCAGGTGGTGTTGTGTGACGTCGAGCCGGCGGTGGCGCGGGTGCTCGACGTGCCGGCAAAGGCGACTCTGCCGGAGTTGCACGATCTGCTGCAGGCCGCGATCGGTTGGACAAATTCGCATCTGCACCAGTTCGTGACACCGGAGGCGACCTACGGCATCGATATCCCCGGCGGGGAGGTGTGGCCCGAGGACCAGCGTGACGAGTCCGTCGTACGACTGGCCGATCTCGGCGCCCGATTCGAGTATCTCTACGATTTCGGCGACGGCTGGACCCACGACATCGAGGTGCTCGGGCCCGGTGGCGCCGCACCGGGCTGCCCGGACGGATACGGCGTGTGCCCACCCGAAGACTGCGGCGGCCCCGGCGGGTACGCCGAACTGCTGGACATCCTCGCCGACCTTAATCACCCCGATCACGATCAGATGCGAGGCTGGGTCGGCAATCGGCTGCGTCCGTTCGATGTGACCGCCACCGACCAGCGGGTGCGCCGAGTTGTCGGCGAGGTGCCCGAAAGTGTCCGGCTCTTAGTCGATCTCGTCGGCGACGGGGTGAAACTAACCCCGGGCGGACGGCTGCCGAGGACAGTGGTGCGCGGCATCCAGCAGCATCGCCCGGGCTGGCATCCGCTCGGCCAGCCCGCCGCCATCGAGGACGACCTGCCACCGCTGGTGACGCTGCACGACCTGCTGCGCCGCGTCGGGCTGTTGCGGCTACGCCACGGCGTCCTCACCTGCACCCGCGCGACCAGTGACGACCTCGCTGTGGTCCGCCGGCTCAGGTCAGCGTTCGAGCCCCACGCGTTCGGCACCGAGATCACCGAACTGACAATCGGCGTGCTGGCCGCGCATGGTCCACTTCCCCTTGCACAGCTCGCCACACGAGTGCACCAGCTGCTCGGGCACGGCTGGCGGCTCGACGGCGAACCCCTCACCGAGGAGGACCTGCGGATCGCGATTGCCCGGCAATCGCCGATCATGAAGGGACTCGACCTGATCGACAGCAACTGGCATTCCTGGAGGGTTGGGCGGTCGGCGCAATCCCTGCTTCCCAGGGCCACCTTGCTTGCCGAAATCTGGGCCGACGACGAGTAAGTGGCCGGTTGCTTTCAGGACATCCAAATCCGAAGCGATGTGCAGGTGGCGAGGCGGTCAAAGTCCGCGTCCGCATGCAACAGCGGGACACCGGTGCGCACACAAGGAGCTGCGATCAGACAGTCGAGGGTCTTCCGGATGGTTACACCGGCACGTCGCGCCGCGCGATACAGCCTGGCCGCCAGCACAAAATCGTCCAGTTCCGCCAAACGAAGGATTGGGAAGGCGCGCAGATGCCGCTCTACCCGCATCGCCTCCCGATCCGACCGCAGTCCCTGCAAGATCTCGGTCAGGATCACGTCGGTTAACGCGACAGGTTGTCCGGCTTCAATCAGCTCCACACAACGCGTCGCCTGTGGCGCAGGAGTGTCGTTCAGGACGTCGATCCAGACGCTGGTGTCGACGACGATCACGACCGGCCGCTACGGCTCTTGGCCAAGTCGCCTTGCCAACGCACCTTTCCACGCAGTTGAAGGATACCGATTTGGCGATGCCGGGCAACGAGTTCACGCAGCGCCAGGTTGACCGTGTCGCGCTTGGTTTTCGTACCGACCAAGCGCTGAGCCTCGCGCAGCGCGTCGTCGTCGATGTCGATATTGGTTCGCATACACATCAAGTTACACCACCTGTGGTGTAAGC
>NZ_DASXHW010000567.1:0-19952 GCF_036488105.1 Mycobacterium sp.
TGCTCCTCGGTGCCGAACGCCATGATCGTCGGCGCGACGCTGTTGATGGTCAGGAACGGCACCGGTGCGCCGGCGATCGCGGCCTCGTCGGTGAAGATCAGCGAGTCCATCGGGGAGCGGTCCTGACCGCCGTACTCCTTGGGCCAGTTCAGGGTGAGCCACCCGTCCCTGCCCATTTGCGCGACCGTCTCGCGGTAGACGTTGCCCTCGCCGACCTCTCCCGATGTCGAGCTCAGCGCCTCACGGCGCTCCGGGGTGATCAGCTTGGCGAAGTACGACCGCAGTTCGCGACGCAACTCCTCCTGCTCCGGGGTGTAACTGATGCGCATTCCGGCCGCCCTCCAGTCGTGGGTGAGTTGTGCGGCAGCCTGCATCAACGGCTACCCATTCGCTTCCCTGGTTGTAACACGTTCTAGTCTGAGGGTCCAGCGACCGTTCGCCGGGACGCAACCGGGACGGGTCGTATGGTGGGCATACCAAATTGAAAGCCACGTTCTAGGAGGGCGTCGTGCGGGTGATAGTCGACCACGACCGGTGTGAAGGCAACGCAGTGTGCTTGGGAATCGCGCCGGATATCTTCGACCTCGATGACGAGGACTACGCAGTGGTGAAGACCGACCCGGTTCCGGCCGATCAGGAGGCGGCAGCCGAGCAGGCAATCCACGAATGTCCGCGAGCAGCCTTGGTACGCGAAGACTAGAGGTATTCATAAATTGAGCAGCAGCACGAATTCGGCCGATCTATCCGGAAAGGTCGCGGTGGTGACGGGCGCGGCCGCGGGCCTGGGCCGCGCCGAGGCGATTGGCCTGGCCCACGCGGGTGCCACGGTCGTCGTCAACGACATTGCCGCCGCACTGGATGCCTCGGATGTGATGGACGCGATCACGGCCGCCGGCTCCAAGGCCGTCGCGGTGGCCGGCGACATCAGCCGCCGCGAAACAGCCGACGAGTTGGTCAGCACCGCCGACGGCCTGGGTGGCCTGAGCATCGTGATCAACAACGCCGGGATCACGCGTGACCGGATGCTGTTCAACATGTCCGACGAGGATTGGGACGCGGTGATCGCCGTACACCTGCGTGGCCACTTCCTGCTGACCCGAAATGCCGCCACCTATTGGCGGGCCAAGGCGAAAGAGGCCGGCGGATCGGTCTACGGCCGCATCGTCAACACCTCGTCGGAGGCCGGGCTGGTGGGCCCGGTCGGGCAGGCGAACTACGGAGCGGCGAAGGCGGGCATCATCTCGCTCACCTTGACTGCCGCGCGTGGCCTGGGTCGCTACGGAGTGTGCGCTAACGCGATCGCGCCGCGGGCGCGAACCGCGATGACCGCCGATGTGTTTGGCGATGCGCCCGAGGTCGCCGACGGCCAGGTCGACCCACTCTCGCCCGAGCACGTGGTCACGCTGGTCCGCTTCTTGGCATCGCCCGCGGCCAAAGACGTCAACGGCCAGGTCTTCATCGTCTACGGGCCAAAGGTGACGCTGGTGTCGGCGCCCAGCGTCGAGCACCGATTCGCCACCGACGCCCAAGCGTGGGATCCGGCCAGGCTCAGCGACGAGATGCAGGATTACTTTGCTGGGCGCGACCCGGAACGCAACTTTGCGGCGACCGGATTGATGGAGTGATTGGCCCGGCCTGGACGGCACGCTAAGTGGACTAGAACACGTTGCAGAATGAAATACGTCACAAAGTCTCTGACCTGCTGAAATTACTAACTTTTGTCTAATTCTGCTGTTCTTTGACACGCCGAACTTGTTCTAGTTACGATTGGCCGGCTCACGCGGACCGCTGCCGGCTCAGAAACAAGCTCAAGCGGCGCAACCGGGGAAACAAGGGCTTCGCTGGCGAGACGTGGAGACACCCGCGCGAGAAGGGAACCAGGTTGATCGAACAGCTCGCGGTCCCGGCACGGGCCGTGGGCGGTTTCGTCGAGATGGCCCTGGACACCTTCCGCAAGACATTCCAGCGGCCCTTTCAGTTCCGTGAGTTCCTCGATCAGACCTGGATGATCGCCCGGGTTTCGCTGATCCCGACGCTGTTGGTGGCGATTCCGTTCACCGTTTTGGTGGCGTTCACGCTCAACATTCTCCTTCGTGAGATCGGCGCGGCCGACCTGTCCGGTGCGGGAACCGCATTCGGAACGATCACCCAGTTGGGCCCCGTCGTCACCGTGCTGGTGGTGGCCGGCGCCGGCGCGACCGCAATCTGCGCCGACCTGGGTGCGCGCACCATTCGCGAGGAAATCGATGCGATGCGTGTGCTGGGCATCGATCCAATTCAACGCCTGGTGGTGCCCAGGGTGCTGGCGTCGACCTTCGTCGCGCTGCTTCTCAATGGGCTGGTCTCGGCGATCGGCATCGCCGGTGGCTACGTCTTCTCGGTGTTGTTGCAGGGCGTCAACCCGGGCGCGTTCGTCAACGGGTTGACCGTGCTGACCCACCTCGGCGAGCTGATCCTGTCCGAGGTCAAGGCTTTACTGTTCGGCGTGGTCGCCGGACTGGTCGGCTGCTACCGGGGGCTGACGGTCAAGGGTGGGCCGAAAGGCGTCGGTGTCGCCGTCAACGAGACGGTGGTCTACGCGTTCATCTGCCTGTTCGTGATCAACGTCATCATGACTGCGATCGGTGTCCGAGTGCTGGCCCGGTGACGCGCGGATGAGCTACGACGCCACGATCCGGATTCGCCGATTCTTCCACCGCTTCGCCGGGCCGGTCGACACCTTCGGCGAGCAGGCGCTGTTCTACGGCGAGTCGATGCGCTACATCCCGAACGCGCTCACCCGCTATCGCAAAGAGACGATCCGGCTAATCGCCGAAATGACCATGGGCACAGGCGCATTGGTGCTCATCGGCGGGACGGTCGGCGTTGCAGCGTTTTTGACGTTGGCGTCAGGTGGCGTGATCGCGGTGCAGGGCTATGAGTCATTGGGCAACATCGGTATTGAGGCGTTGACCGGGTTCCTGTCCGCGTTCCTCAACGTGCGCATCGTCGCCCCGGTGGTTGCCGGGATCGCGCTGGCCGCCACCATTGGCGCGGGTACGACGGCCCAACTGGGCGCGATGCGGGTCGCCGAGGAGATCGATGCCATCGAGGCGATGGCCGTGCACTCGGTGTCCTACCTGGTGTCGACCCGGCTGATCGCGGGTTTGATCGCGATCGTCCCGCTCTACTCGCTTGCCGTGCTGGCCTCGTTTTTCGCCGCGCGGTCCACGACGGTGTTCATCAACGGCCAGTCGGCCGGTTTGTATGACCACTACTTCAACACGTTCCTTAATCCCAGCGACCTGTATTGGTCGTTCCTGCAAGCCATCGTGATGTCGATCGCGGTGATGTTGATCCATACGTACTACGGCTACAACGCTTCTGGCGGTCCGGTGGGTGTCGGCCTGGCGGTCGGCCAGGCGGTGCGCACGTCACTGATCGTGGTCGTCGTCATCACGTTGTTCATCTCGCTGGCGGTCTACGGCGCGTCCGGTAACTTCAACCTCTCCGGGTAAGGGGGACAGTGGCAAGCACCGGTGCGCAACGCACTCACGTCAGGCTGGCAGCGGCGCTGCTGGCCTCTCTGTTGGTGGCGTTTGTGGTGCTTACCTACCTCTCCTACACCGCCGCGTTTTCCCCAACCGACACCGTCACTTTGACCACGCCGCGGGCCGGGCTGGAGATGGACCGCGGCAACAAGGTGAAGTATCGCGGCATCCAGATCGGCAAGGTCGACGACATCAGCTACGCGGGCGAAGAGGCTCAGCTGAGGCTGGCCATCGATGGCGGCGAGTTGCACTACATCCCCTCCAACGCCGCCGTCCACATCGCCAGCAGCACAATCTTCGGAGCGAAGTCAGTGGAGTTCATTCCACCGAAGTCGCCGTCGCCCGCCGCGTTGCGCCCGGGTGCACATCTCGCGGTGTCGAATGTGTCGCTCGAGGTCAACACCCTGTTCCAGTCGCTGATCGGCCTGCTGCAAAAGATCGATCCTGTCGAGTTGAACGGGACGCTGAGCGCGTTGGCCGAAGGTCTACGGGGACACGGCAAAGACCTGGGCGGCGTGCTGTCGGGCCTGAATACCTTGACACAGCAACTCAATCCGAAGCTGCCCGCTCTCCAGCAAGACTTTCGGAAGACGGCCGCCGTCGCCAACATCTATGCTGATGCGGCACCCGACCTTGTCACCGTTTTCAACAACACACCGACGATCGCCAGAACGGTGGTGGATGAGCAGAGCAATCTGAATACTGCCCTGTTATCAGCAATTGGCTTGTCCAACAACGCCTATGACACGCTGGCGCCAGCAGAGCAGAATTTGATCGACGCGATCAAACGGCTGCGCGCCCCGCTGAAAGTCACCGCCGACTATTCACCGGAATTCGGCTGCCTCTTCGGAGCCATCAACCGCGGCATCCAAGAATTCGCACCGATCCTCGGTGTGCGCAAAGCGGGCCTGTTCACCTCGTCGAGCTTCGTCCTGGGTGCGCCGACGTACACCTATCCGGAGAGCCTGCCGAGGGTCAACGCCTCCGGTGGTCCGAACTGCCGTGGACTACCCGACCTGCCCACTAAGCAGACCGGCGGCTCCTGGTACCGCGCTCCATTCCTGGTAACCGACAACGCGAATATCCCCTACGAACCGTTCACCGAGTTGCAGTTCGATGCCCCGTCAACACTGCAGTGGTTGTTCCACGGCGCGTTCGCAGAGCGGGACGACTTCTGATGAACAGCCACGAATCGCAGCGCTCGATCATGGTGAAGGTTGGCATCTTCACGATCACCATGTTGTTGGTGGCATTCGGTCTGGTGGTGACGTTCGGGGAGTTCCGCTTCGGGCCGTCTAACACCTACCACGCCAACTTCATTGACGCGACCCGGCTGAAGGGAAACCAGAAAGTCCGCATTGCCGGCGTGCCGGTCGGTGCGGTGGAGGAGGTCAAACTCAACCCGAACAACACCGTGGACGTGGCTTTCAGTGTGGACAAGCGCTACACGCTGTACTCCTCGACGCGCGCGCTGATCCGGTACGACAACTTGGTGGGGGACCGGTTCCTGGAAATCACTTCGGGCCCTGGGGACTTGCGCAAGCTCCCGCCGGGAGGGACCATCGACCAGAGCCACACCCAGCCGGCGCTGGACCTCGACGCGCTGCTCGGTGGCCTGCGACCGGTGCTCAAGGGCTTGGATGCCGACAAGGTCAACACCGTCAGCAGCTACGTGATCGACCTGCTGCAGGGCCAGGGCGGCGCACTGTCCAACTTGCTGGCCAACACAAACTCGTTCGGGTCGACGCTCGGCGCGCACGACCGCGCTATCGGTGACGTGATCACCAATCTCAGCGCCGTGCTGGCCACCGTCGATGCCAAGGGGGCGCAGTTCTCCGACACCGTGGACCAGTTGCAGAAACTGATCACCGGACTGGCCGAGGGCCGTGATGCGATAGCGGGCGCGATACCACCGTTGGCCACCACCACGTCGGATCTGACCGACTTACTGAAGCATTCGCGTCGACCGCTGCAAGGCACCCTGGAGAACCTCCGCCCGCTCGCCGGCGAGGTCGTCGATCGGCTGCCCGAGGTGAACAACGACATCGAGCAACTCGGTGAGGACTACCTCCGGCTGTCGGCGCTCGGGGCCTACGGTGCGTACTTCAACATCTACTTCTGCTCAGTGTCGCTGAAGATCAACGGCCCGGCCGGAAGCGACATCCTCATCCCGATGGGTGGCCAGGTGGACCCGAGCAAAGGCAGGTGCGCTTTTGTCAACAAGTAGCACCCAGCGCCGCGACCGCGACCCACTCCGCACCGGGATCTTCGGAGTGGTCCTGGTGGTCTGCGTCATCCTGGTCGCGTTCGGCTACACCTCGTTGCCGTTCTACCCGCAGGGCCGGCCTTTCACCGCCTATTTCGCCGACGCAGGCGGGATCAACCCCGGCAACGACGTCTACGTCTCTGGGATCAAAGTTGGCCGGGTGCAAGCGGTCACGCTCGCCGGCGAGACCGCCAAGGTTGCCTTCACCGTGGATCGTCACGTGAACGTCGGTAATCAGTCGTTGGCGGCAATCCGCACCGAGACCATCCTCGGTCAGCGCGCGGTCGCAGTGACCCCGGCGGGATCCGGTATCGCCACAACCATCCCGCTGAGCCGGACGACGACGCCGTATGCTCTTGGCTCCGCGCTGGAAGACTTGGGCCACAACGCCGGCGACTTGGACAAGGCTCAGTTCGAGAAATCGCTGAAGGTCCTTACCGACGCCTTGCATGACGCCACGCCGCAGCTCCGCGGGGCACTGGACGGCATCACCTCGTTGTCCCGCACTGTCAACACCCGCGACGAAGCGCTGGAAAAGCTTCTGGCGCATGCCAAATCAGTAACCAGCGTGCTCGCCGAGCGTGCCGGGCAGGTGAACAAGCTGATCGTCGACGGGAATCAGTTGTTCGCCGCGCTCGATGCGCGCCGAGCTGCGTTGGCGGAGCTGATCTCTGGCATCGACGACGTGTCTGCCCAGCTCTCCGGCTTCGTCGCCGATAACCGCAAGGAGTTCGGCCCGGCACTGAGCAAGCTCAACACCGTGCTGGACGACCTCAACGAACGTCGTGACTACATCAGTGAGGCGCTGAAACGGTTGCCGCCCTACGCAACCACGCTCGGTGAGGTGGTCGCCTCCGGGCCCGGATTCAACGTGAACGTCTATGGCGTGATTCCCGCACCCATCGTCGGGATGATGTTCGACACCGTGTTCCAGCCCGGCAAGCTGCCGGCCAGCTTCGCGGACTACCTGCGCGGTCTCGTCCAAGAGCGTTGGAAGTTGAGGCCGCAGTCGCCATGACACTTTCCTCCGCTTTACGGGAACGTCGCCGCGGATTGCGGTTGGCGCTCGCAGTCTTGCTTGCCGTCTTTGTGGCGGTGGGCGCTTACGTGGCCTGGCCGGGCGGCGGTGGCAACAAGATCGTCGGCTACTTCACCTCGGCGGTTGGGCTGTACCCCGGTGACCAGATTCGGATCGTGGGCGTGCCGGTAGGCACCATCGAGTCGATCGAACCGCGGGCCGAAGACGTGAAGATCACCATGTCTCTGGATCGCGATGTCAAGGTTCCCGCAGACGCTCGCGCAATCATCATGTCGCCCAATCTGGTTGCGGCGCGCTTCATCCAGCTCGCCCCCGCGTACACCAGCGGTCCTGCGTTGCCCAACGGAGCGACCATCGCGTTGGCCCACACCGCTGTGCCGGTCGAATGGGACGAGGTCAAGCAGTCGTTGACGGATTTGGCCAAGCAGCTAAGCCCCGCGGCCGGACAGTTGCAGGGGCCGCTGGGCAAGGCGATCAACCAGGCCGCGGATACGTTCAACGGCAACGGCGACTCGTTCCGTACCTCATTGCGCGAGCTCTCGCGAGTCGCTGGCCGGCTAGGCGATTCGCGAACCGACATCTTCGGCACGGTCAAGAACCTGCAGGTGTTGGTCGACGCGCTTTCGGCGAGCAACGAGCAGATCGTCGCGTTCTCCGGGCATGTGGCCTCGGTATCGCAGGTGCTCGCCAAGAGCTCGACGCACCTCGACAACACCCTTGGAACCTTGAACCAGGCACTGATCGACGTCAAAGGCTTTCTGCAGCAGAACAACTCGACACTGATCGGAACAGTCAACAAGCTGACCGACCTGACCCAGGTGTTGAGCGACCAAAGCGAAGACATCGAGCAGGTGTTGCACGTCGCCGGCCCCGGTATCGCCAACTTCTACAACATCTACGACCCCGCGCAGGGCACGCTGAACGGACTGATCTCGATTCCCGAGTTCGCCAACCCGGTGCAGTTCATCTGCGGCGGTTCGTTCGACACCGCTGCAGGTCTGTCCGGACCGGAGTACTACAAGCGCGCCGAGATCTGCCGCGAGCGGTTGGGGCCGCCACTGCGCCGGCTGACGTTCAACTACCCGCCGATCATGTTCCACCCGCTCAATATGATCACCGCGTACAAGGGCCAGATCCAATACGACACCCCGGAAACCCAGGCCAAGTCGCAGACACCCATTCCGGACCTGCACTGGATACCGGCGCCCGGTACGCATCCGCCCAATCCGGCTGACCTGCAAGCGCTGATGGTTCCGCAGGCATCGACCAACGGCCCGGTACCCGCCGCGCCCGCCCCGGCACCGAATCCGTTCGGCCCACGGCCGGGTCCTGCGCCCGCTGCCGCGGCGCCCCCGTTGCCCTTGCCGGCCGAGCAAGGGGCTGGGCGATGAGGCGGATCTGGTTGCGCGGCGGCGCATTGGCGGCCGGCAGCGCGCTGCTGGCCGGCTGCCAGTTCGGCGGATTGAACTCGGTCGCCCTGCCCGGTACCGCCGGCCACGGCCCGGGCTCGTACTCGATCACCGTCGATCTGGCCGACGTGGCGACTCTGCCGCAGAACTCTCCCGTGATGATCGACGACGTCACGGTAGGCAGCGTTTCCGGCATCGACGCAATACAACGCCGCGACGGAAGTTTCTATGCCGCGGTCAAGCTGACACTGGACCGCAACGTGGTGCTACCGGCCAATTCCATTGCCCGGGTGGCGCAAACCTCGCTGCTTGGTTCCCAGCACGTGGAGTTGGCGGCGCCACCGAATCAGCCGCCGGTGGGCAGGCTGGTCGACGGTTCGGCCATTCAGGAAACCCGAACAAGTCGCTTCCCGACCACGGAGGAAGTGTTCTCCGCGCTCGGTGTCGTGGTCAACAAGGGCAACCTGGGTGCGCTGCAAGAGATTACCGACGAGACCTATCAGGCGGTCTCCGGTAGGGAAGGCCAGTTCACCAACTTGGTGCCGCGGCTGGCCGAACTCACGGCCGGGCTGAACAACCAGGTCAACGACGTCGTCGCGGCCATCGATGGATTGGACCGGTTCTCGGCGATTCTGGCCAACAACAAGGACAGCCTCGGGCGGACCCTGGAAACGCTTCCCGAAGCGCTGCGAGTCCTCAACAAGAACCGTGACAAAATCGTCGAGGCGTTCGGCGCTCTCAAAAGGGTGGCAACGGTTGCGGCGCAGGTGCTTTCGCAGACAAAGGTGGATTTCGCCGCGGACCTCAAAGACATTTACGCCAACACCAAGGCGCTGGCCGACAACCGCAAGAATTTCGTGACGTCGAACCAGTTGCTGCTGACGTTCCCGTTCCCGAACTTCGGTATCAAGCAGGCGGTGCGCGGCGACTATCTCAACGTGTTCACCACCTTCGACCTCACGGTCCGACGGCTGGGCGAGACCTTCTTCACCACGTCGTGGCCGCTGGACCCGAACATGCTGCACATGAAGGACATCCTCAATCCGCCGGACTTCCTACTCGGTGAAATGGCCAACCTTTCCGGGCAGGCCGCAGATCCGTTCAAGATCCCGCCCGGCACGCCAGCAGGGAACAACTGATGCTGGATCGACTGACTCGCGTCCAACTGGCCATCTTCGCGGTGGTCACGGTGATCACCGTCGTCATCATGGCGGTGTTCTACTTGCGGTTGCCCGCCGCGATGGGCATCGGCACCTACCGGGTGACGGCCAACTTCGTCGCCGGCGGCGGGCTGTACAAAAACGCCAACGTCACCTATCGCGGGGTCGCTGTGGGGCGCGTCGACTCGGTGGGTCTCACCTCTGACGGCGTCGACGCGGTAATGCGACTGAACAGCGGTACGACTGTCCCGTCGAACGTCACCGCATCGGTGAAGAGCGTGTCGGCCATCGGTGAGCAGTACATCGACCTGGTGCCTCCCGAGCATGCGGCCACGACCAAGCTGCACAACGGATCTCGCATCGACCGGAACAACACCGTGATCGGCGTGGACATCGCGACTCTGCTGCACCAGTCGGAAACGTTGGTCAACAGTGTCGCCGACACCCGATTGCGCGAGTTGCTGCACGAAACCTTCCACGCGTTCAACGGATCCGGCCCCGAGTTGGCCAGGCTGCTCGAATCGTCCCGGCTGTTGGTCGACCAGGCCAATGCGGACTTCCCGCAGACGTCGCAGCTGATCGATCAGGTCGGCCCGTTTTTGCAGGCCCAAATTCGCTCCGGCAATGACATCAGATCGCTGTCCGATGGGCTGGCGCGGTTCACTTCTGAAGTGCACCAAGCTGATCCGCAGTTGCGTACGCTGCTGACGGTCGTGCCGCCGGCCGTGGACCAGGCCAACACGGCGTTCTCCGGTATCCGCCCGTCGTTCCCGATGCTGGCGGCCAACCTGGCCAACTTGGGCAGGGTCGGCGTCATCTATCACAAGTCGATCGAGCAGCTTCTGGTCGTGCTGCCGGCATTGTTCGCCGCGATCATCACCGCGGCCAACGGCGAACCCCAGGACGAGGGCGCCAAGCTCGACTTCAAGGTCAACGTCGACCCGCCGCCGTGCACCACCGGATTCATTCCACCTCCGCTGATCCGGACCCCGGCAGACGAGACGTTGCGGGAGCTCCCGACTGACATGTACTGCAAGACTGCCCAGAACGACCCATCGGCGGTCCGCGGTGCGCGCAACTATCCGTGTCAGGAATTCCCCGGCAAGCGGGCCCCGACCGTTGCGCTCTGCCGTGATCCCAAGGGTTATGTGCCGATCGGTACGAATCCGTGGCGCGGACCGCCAATCCCGTATGGAACCCCGGTCACTAATGGGTTGAACATCTTGCCGCCCAACAAGTACCCCTTCATTCCGCCCGGCAACGACCCGGACCCGGGGACACCGATCGCCGGGCCGCTTCCGCCCGGGGTGGTCGAAGGGCCTGGCCCGGCGCCCCATCAGCCGTTTCCTATACAGCCGCCACCCAACACCGGCGGCACCGACGGCCGGCAGACATGGATACCGCCGTCGCCCTACCCGCCGCAGAACCCGGCTATACCGTTCCCCAAGGCCGTTCCCGCGCCGCCGCCGCCGGAGGGATTGCCCGGAGCGCCGTACCCGCCGCCGGAAAAGCCGTGGGGTCCGCCGCCCGGCCCGGTCCCGCAGGCCAACGGCACGGCGTACACCACCTACGACGAAAGCACCGGTGTCTTTCAGGACCCCGCAGGCGGCACTGGTATCTTCGCGCCCGGCAAAGTATCGACCGCGGAGAACTGGTTGGACCTGATGCGTGACCCGAGGCAGTTGTGACCGAAGCGGATTCGGCGACGCGACCCCCGCGCCGGCGGGCTTCGCGGGCCGCCGGTCCGCACGGCGGTGAACCGGCCGCCACCACGGTACGGGTCGAGACGACACCCAAGCCGGTCAAGCGGATCAACACGCCGGTCGGTCCGCCGCCGCGCCGGCCTGCGCACCGCCGACGGGTCGGATGGATTGCGCTGGCCGCCAGTCTGGTCGGGATCGCGACGCTGGCCGGCGGCCTGGGTTTCGAGATCTATCAGCAGCGTCAGGCCGATGCGGACCACGCCCGCGTCCAGCGCTTCGTCGACACCGCCACCCAGACGGTGGTGAATATGTTCAGCTACAAACAAGACAACATCGACCAGAGCGTGGCCCGCTTCGTCGAGGGGACGAGCGGGCCCCTGCACGGCATGCTCAGTTCCAACAACAACGTCGAGAACATCAAAGCGCTGTTCCGCCACACCGATGCGAACTCCGAGGCGGTGGTCAACGGCGCCGCGCTGGAAAGCATTGACAGCGTTAGCGACAACGCGTCGGTGCTGGTATCGATACGCGTCACGGTGACAGACCTGGATGGGGTCAACAAGCCCTCCATGCCCTACCGGATGCGGGTCATCGTGCACGAAGACGAGAACGGACGGATGACCGGTTACGACCTGAAGTATCCGGACGGAGGCAATTGATGCGATGGTTGATCGCCGCCGTCGTGAGCCTGCTGACCAGCACCTTCGTCGGACTGGCCGCGGCCGGCGGCTGGTTCTATTGGCAAAGGGTGGAAACCCGCGGTGAGCAGTCGGCCCGCGCGGCGCTTTTGCCGTTGGCCACCCAAGAGATTCCCGAAGTGTTCGCCTACGACTACCAGACGGTAGAGCGCAGTCTTGGCGCCGCGTACCTGTTGCTGACGCCGGCCTATCGCCAGGAGTTCGAGAAGAGCGCCAACGAGAAGATCATCCCCGAGGCACGCAAACGTGAGGTCGTCGTGCAGGCGAGTGTGGTCGGCGCGGGAGTGATGGCGGCGCAACGCAATTCGGCATCAGTCATGGTGTACATGAACCGCACGGTGACCGACAATACCCGGCAGCCGCTCTATGACGGCAGCCGGTTGCGGGTCGATTACCAGCGGATCGGCGGCAAATGGCTGATCAACTACATCACGCCGATCTAGCCGTCCAATCGCGTCAGCGGCACTGACCGATCTCGTTGCAGTCCAACGGGTAACGGTCGACCGGGCTGGCCAGCGGTCCCTGGAAGGCAAGCGTGAAGGGTGTCTTCGTCATCGCGGGCTGAAGGCCACAGATATCGCCGTGAATGCTGGTGTGCGTGCCGGTAAGCGATACGTCATCAAACGCGTACGTATCCGTCGACGCCGCGGTGGTGCCGTCCGGGCATGCGACACCATTTTCCTTCGGCACCTGGAAGGTCCACAGATCGCTGGTAAGTCGTGCTCGGCCAACGAAGTTCGCCAGCTTCTCCGAGCGGCTGATCACCCGGGCCGTCGTGCTGCTGACGTTCAGTGCGCAGAGGTCGGCAGCGACGACGGGGTCGGTGAAATCCGGGATGGCGCGCTGGCGGGATGGTGCATCGCACAGAGCCGCGATCTTCCACGTCGTCGTGGGCACGCCTGCTTCGGTGAAGCTGTACATGCCATCTGGTGGCGGGCCGAGCGCTTTGGCGGGGGTCGATGTTCCCACGGCGACAAGTGCCATGACGGCGGCGGCGGTCAGGCCGCGGGAGGTGATCACCTTCATGGCCCCTTCCGGCTAAGTGCATCGATTATCGCAGCGCGGCACCGGTCATACCAAGGATTCAGCTGTTTGACGGATGACCAGCAGCCAGCGCATCGAGGAAGGATCGGGCCCACCGGTCGACGTCGTGCGCCAATACCTGACGCCGCAATGCGCGCATCCGGCGCCGCCCCTCGTCGTCAGTTTGGTTCAGCGCAGCCTCGATCGCGTCTTTGACGCCCTCGGTGTCGTGCGGGTTGACCAGGTAAGCCTGCCGCAGTTCGGCTGCAGCTCCGGTGAATTCGCTGAGCACCAGTGCGCCGCCGAGGTCGCTGCGGCATGCCACGTACTCCTTGGCCACCAGATTCATCCCGTCCCGCAACGGGGTGACCAGCATGACATCACTGGCCACGAAGTACGCGATGAGCTCGTCGCGGGGAACCGGTCGATGCAGGTAATGCACTGCAGGGTGGCCGACTTCGGCGTATTCGCCGTTGATGTGACCCACTTGGCGCTCGATGTCCTCGCGCAGCTTCTGATAGCTGCCGACCCGTTCACGGCTGGGCGTGGCGAGCTGGACCAGCACGGCTTCATCGGCTTTGACGCGACCCTCGGCGAGCAACTCGGCGAATGCCTTGAGCCGCACATCGATGCCCTTGGTGTAGTCGAGCCGGTCGACGCCGAGCAGGACCTTGCGCGGATTGCCGATCTCGGCCCGGATCTCTTTGGCCCGCCGGCGGATACTGCGGCCACGGGCCTTCTGGTCGAGTTCGGTCGAGTCGATCGAGATCGGGAAGGCGCCCACCTGCACGGTCCGGCCGTCGACCTCCACCTCGCCGAAGCGCGACCGCACCCCGACCGAGCCCCGGGACGTGTTGGCGCCGATCAGGCGTCGCGACAGGATCAGGAAGTTCTGGGCACCGCCGGGCAGATGGAATCCGACCAAGTCCGCGCCCAGTAGACCTTTGATGATTTCGGCCCGCCAGGGCAGCTGCATGAACAGCTCGACGGGCGGGAACGGGATGTGCAAAAAGAACCCGATCGTCAGATCGGGCCGGAGTTCGCGCAGCATCGCAGGCACCAGCTGCAGCTGATAGTCCTGCACCCAGACGGTGGCCCCGCCGGCCGCCGCGCGTGACGCGGCTTCGGCGAACCGGCGGTTGACGTCGACGTACCGGTCCCACCACTCGCGGTGGTAGCTCGGTTTGACGATGACATCGTGATACAGCGGCCACAGGGTGGCGTTAGAGAACCCCTCGTAATACTCTTCGACGTCGTCGGACGACAGCCGCACCGGGTGCAGCCGCAGGTCCTCATCGTCGATGGGTTCGTCTTCGACGTCCACGTCTTCGTCGACGACTCCAGGCCACCCGATCCAGGCGCCGCGACGGCGGCGCAACAGCGGCTCTAGGGCCGTGACCAACCCGCCCGGGCTGCGCTTCCAACTAGTGCTGCCGTCTGGCAATCGCTCCATGTCGATCGGCAGCCGGTTGGCGACCACCACGAAGTCGGACACGCCGGAGACAAGGTCCTTCGACTTCTTGCCTCCCGCGCCGGGCACTTACACCTCGATTTTCGCAGGCCCGATACCGAGCATCGCCAGGAAGACGCGGCATTCATCCGCGTCGGTTGCGTAGGCCGCTACTACGCGCCTGGCCTGGCTGGCGGTGTCGTCAGCCAATGGGGCCACGTCGTCGATTTCAGGGGTGTCAGATTTGGCGGGCATGACGTCAACTGTATGCGAAGTGCGTAATCAGCCGCACAGCGCGCTGTCACCCGCCGATCGGAGCGTTACGGGCGGGCCGTAATGTGTAAGCCGCTAACTGACGCGAATGAGGTGGGTCAATGGCAGTCCCGGTGGAAGCGAAGTCTGAAGAGCTGGTGGCCTACGAGACGCTCGACGAGGGCCGCATCGCGCGCATCTGGCTCAACCGGCCGGAGGCACATAATGCTCAGAGCCGCGGTTTGCTCGTCCAACTCGACGAGGCGTTCCTTCGCGCCGAGGCCGACGACGCAGTCCGGGTGGTGATCTTGGCGGCGCGCGGCAAGAACTTCTCCGCCGGACACGACCTGGGTTCGGAGTTGGCTCTCGCGGAGCGCGCCCCAGGGCCAGATCAGCTGCCCAGCTTTCGGATCAACGGCTCCGCCCGTGATGCCGTCGCGGAGAAGACCTACCTGCAGGAGTGGCATTACTTCTTCCAGAACACCTGCCGATGGCGGGATCTGCGCAAGATCACGATCGCCCAGGTACAGGGCAACGCGATCTCCGCGGGCTTGATGCTGATCTGGGCTTGCGACTTGATCGTGGCGGCCGACAATGCGAAGTTCAGCGATGTGGTCGCCGTCCGGATGGGCATGCCTGGTGTCGAATACTACGCTCACCCTTGGGAATTCGGCCCGCGTAAAGCCAAAGAACTTCTGCTGACCGGCGATTCATTGGATGCCGACGAGGCCTATCGGCTCGGCATGGTGTCCAAGGTCTTTCCGGCCGACGAGCTGGCAGACAAGACACTGGAGTTCGCCCGGCGCATAGCCGAGCGGCCCACCATGGCGGCGCTGCTGATCAAGGATTCCGTGAACGCCGCGTCGGATGCGATGGGCTTCACCGAGGCGCTGCGCCACGCGTTTCACATCCATGAGCTGGGTCACGCGCATTGGGCCGCGCACAACGAGAACCGGTACCCGGTCGGACTGCCGCCCGACGTCGAGGACTGGCGCAGCCCCAAGCCGACGAAGATCGCCCGCAAGGACATTCCGTAGTCGTCACATGAGCCCCTCGGGCCTCGCTCGGGCGGAACTAGGCGTTGTGCCCGCCTCCGAGCGATTTCTTCGTCCGTGCGGGCTAATTCGCTCCGAGGTGGGCAGATGGTGCCTCCCCTCCTCCTGAGCGCGCTGCCGCGCGTGTGGTTCTATGACTAGAACCTGTTCCAGTTTCGGCGTGAGGAGCTGACGTGGAGCTTTCGTTCGAAGACCGGACTTACCTGGTCACCGGCGGTGGCAGTGGGATCGGCAAAGGGGTGGCCGCCGGGCTGGTGGCTGCCGGGGCCTCGGTCATGATCGTCGGACGCAACCCCGACCGACTCGCCGGGGCCGTCAAAGAGATCGAATCAACAGCGCCCGGTAGCGGCTCGATTCGTTACGAGCCCGCTGACATCACCAACGAGGAGGAGGCCACCCGCGCTGTGGATGCGGTGACGGCCTGGCACGGCAGGCTGCACGGCGTGGTGCATTGCGCGGGCGGGTCGGAGACCATCGGGCCGATTACTCAGGTCGACTCGCAGCTGTGGCGTCGGGCTGTCGACCTCAACGTCAACGGAACCATGTACGTGCTCAAGCACTCAGCGCGGGAGATGGTGCGCGGCGGCGGCGGTTCGTTCGTCGGCATCTCGTCGATCGCGGCCAGCAACACCCATCGCTGGTTCGGCGCTTATGGGGTGAGCAAGTCGGCGCTCGACCACATGATGCAGTTGGCCGCCGACGAACTCGGAGCGTCGTGGGTGCGGGTCAACAGCATCCGCCCGGGCTTGATCCGCACGGAGCTGGTCGCACCCGTCCTGGAATCGCCGGAGTTGAGCGAGGATTACCGGCGCTGCACCCCACTGCCGCGGCCCGGCGAGGTCGAGGATGTCGCCAACCTCGCGATGTTTCTGCTCAGCGATGCCGCCAGCTACGTCACAGGGCAGATCATCAACGTCGACGGTGGGCTCATGTTGCGACGCGGCCCGGACTTCAGCGCCATGCTCGAGCCAGTGTTCGGTGCCGATGGCCTGCGCGGAGTGGTCTAACGCTGTCAAACCTGTCCACTGACCGGGATGGCGTCGCGCCGTCTGGCCAAAGCCGGTCCACCATCGAAGCATCGGAATATCGTTGCGGGTGCGGCAAGACAGGATGACATCATGGCCCGACGGGTTATCGACAACATCGGCGACGTCGCCGAGCAGCTGCGGGAACAGGGCGCTGAGGCCGAACGGCTCGGCCGGATGCCCGACGATACCGCCAAGCTGCTCAAGGCGGCCGGCCCGATCAAGCTGCTGCAGCCCAAGCAGTACGGCGGATACGAAGCTCACCCAAGGGAATTCGCTGAGACCGTGATGGCCGTCGCCGCCCTCGACGGCGCGGCGGGATGGATCTGCGGCGTGGTGGGCGTGCACCCGTGGCAGCTGGCGTTCGCCGACCCGAAAGTACGCGAGGAAGTGTGGGGCGCCGACGACAACACCTGGATGGCATCGCCCTACGCGCCGACAGGCATCGCCGTCCCGGTCGACGGCGGCTACATGTTCAACGGTCACTGGCAGTTCAGCTCCGGGACCGATCACTGCGACTGGATTTTCCTCGGTGCGTTGCTGGGCAATCCCGACGGCAGCATCGCGGGCCCGCCGACCATGCTGCACATGATCCTGCCTCGCAGCGACTACCAGATCGTCGAGGACTCCTGGAACGTGGTGGGGCTGAAGGGAACTGGCTCCAAGGACATCATCGTCAAGGACGCCTTCGTACCGTCCTACCGAGTGATGAACGGTGACCAGGTGATCGACGGGACCGCGCAGAAGGAAGCCGGCGTCACCGAATCGCTGTACAAGATGCCGTGGTCGAACATGTTCCCGCTCGGCATCAGCTCCGCGGTGATCGGTATCTCCGAAGGGGCGCTGGCCGCGCACCTCGATTATCAGCGCGGCCGGGTTGGAGCCCAGGGCACCGCGATCAAAGATGACCCCTATGTGTTGTTCGCGATCAGTGAGGCGGCCGCCGATATCAACGCCGCCCGTCAAGAGCTGCTGGCCAACGTCGACAAGATGTGGGACATCGTGGAGTCCGGGCGGGAAGTCTCGTTCGAGGAGCGGGCGGTGGGCCGGCGTACCCAGATCCGGGCCGCCTGGCGTGCGGTGATGGCGGTGGATCAGATCTTCGCCCGCTCCGGCGGAAACGCGGCGCGGATGGATAAGCCGTTGCAACGGTTTTGGCGTGACGCACACGTCGGGCTGAACCACGCGATCCACGTGCCCAGCACCGTCTACCACGCCGCCGCGCTGAGTTCGATGGGCATCGAGCCCGCCGATCCGCTGCGGGCGATGATCTGATGTCGGACATCAAAAGCCTGGGCTACATCAAGATTCAAACCAGCGACATCGACCGCTGGCGCAGCTTCGTCTTCGACGTCCTCGGTTTCGCCCGAGGCAGCGGACCCGATCCTGAGGCGCTCTACTTGCGGATGGACGAGCGCCCGGCCCGCATCATCGTCGTCGCAGGCGACACCGACCAGGTCGTGCATGTCGGGTGGGAGGTGCGCGATGGGCTGGCGCTGCAACGAGTTCGGGACACGATCGAATGCGCGGGGGTCGCGGTCAAGCCGCTGTCGGTCGAAGAGGCCGACGACCGCAGGGTCGAGGACGTCTTCGCCTTCACCGATCCGACCGGTACGACGACCGAGGTGTTCTTCGGCCCCGCGCTCGACCACAGCCCGATCGTGACGCCGTTCGGCGCCACCTTCGTCACCGGCGCGCAGGGCCTGGGCCACGTGGTGCTGCCGACGATGGACCCGGCCGGCGCGTTCGCGTTCTACAGCGAGACGTTGGGCTTCCTCCCTCGCGGCGCCATGCGGTTATCCGCACCGCCGGAGTTCGGCCCGCTGCGGATCCGGTTCTTCGGAGTCAACGAGCGGCATCACAGCATGGCGTTGTGTCCCGCGCCGCACGGCGGGGCGCCCGGTCTGGTGCACATCATGGTCGAGGTCGACTCCCTGGACGCGGTCGGTCGCGCACTGGATCGTGTTGCCAAAGCCGGCTTTTCACTGTCGTCGACGTTGGGCCGGCACACCAACGACAAGATGATCTCGTTCTACGTTCGGGCACCCGGCGGTTGGGACATCGAGTTCGGCACCGACGGCTTGAAGGTCGACGAAACGTACTACACCGCCGAGGAAATCACCTCCGACAGCTACTGGGGTCACGACTGGTCGGGTGCCGAGCCGTTGGCCGCGATGTGACCGTCACGCCCACGCACGCGGGCGACATCGCCAACTGGGACGTCGAAGCCGATGTGGTGATCGCCGGATACGGCATCGCGGGTGTGTCCGCGGCGATCGAGGCCGCGCGGGCCGGCGCTGACGTGGTGGTGCTGGAGCGCACCGGCGGCTGGGGTGGCGCAGCGGCGCTGGCGGGCGGATTCGTCTATCTCGGTGGCGGCACACCAATCCAAAAAGCTTGCGGCTTCGAGGATTCCGTCGACAACATGCAGACTTTTCTCTGCGCGGCGATGGGGCCGGGCGCCGACGTGGACCGAATTGCCGATTACTGCGCGGGCAGCATCGAGCACTTCGACTGGTTGGTGGATTGCGGTGTTCCGTTCAAGTCCAGCTTCTGGGGTGAGCCGGGCTGGGAACCACCCGACGACGACGGGTTGATGTACTCCGGCGGCGAGAATGCCTTCCCCTACAACCAGATTGCCACACCCGCGCCGCGCGGACATGTGCCGCAGATGCAGGACAAGCGGACCGGCGAAAAGGGCGGCGGCTACATGCTGATGAAGCCGCTGGTCGACACCGCCACCGCGTTGGGGGTGCACAGCATCGTCGATACCCGGGTGCAGCGACTGGTGGTCGAGAGCGACGGGTGGGTGGCCGGCGTCATCGCCCGGCAGTACGGCAACGAGCTGGCGGTGCGGGCGCGGCGCGGAATAGTCTTGGCCACAGGCAGTTTCGCGTACAATCAGTCGATGGTGGCGCGGTATGCGCCGCGGATCGCCGGCCGGCCTGCGGCCTCGGTCGAAGAGCACGACGGCGTGGCGATCCGGATGGCGCAGGCGCTTGGCGCCGACCTGGCCCACATGGACGCCACCGAAGTGGCGTTTCTCGTCGACCCGCAGTTGATAGTCCGCGGCGTCCTGGTCAACGGCCGCGGGCAACGCTACGTCGCCGAAGACACCTACCCGGGTCGCATCGGCCAGCTCACCCTCTACCAGCAAGACGACACCGCGTTCCTGGTGCTCGACGCCGAGGCGCATGAGCAAGCCATGGCGTCTCGGTCGGCGACGCCCTTTCTGCTGCGGCCGCCGACTTGGGTCTGCGAGAGCGTGGCCGAGCTGGAAGCCGAGATGGGTCTGCCGACCGGCTCGCTGCAAACCACCGTCGCGGCCTACAACGACGGCGC
>NZ_DASXHW010000094.1:0-3066 GCF_036488105.1 Mycobacterium sp.
GTCAATGCGCCTGCGCGAGAACGCTTTCGGGGAGCGGGCAGCGGAGGCCCGGCCTGACCACCGGCGAAGGGGCCGTACGGGTGCCGGTACTGCCCCGGCTGGGGCTGCTGGCCGTAACGCCAGTCGTAGCCCTGCGGATAGGTTTGCTGCTGCCCTGGGCTGGATTGGCCTGTGGCCCCGCGCTGATCGGACACGGGACGATATCCGTGCTGCTGCGGCGGTGGCGAATACCTCGGGTGATTCGTCATGTCGCTAGGTCGCTCTCTCTTGTGCAGTCGGTTCAGACTCAAACAGTAACTGGATTCACCTTGCCTGCGTGGTCTGAGATTCGACTGAGATAACGTTCGCTGGGGCTGGAGAGTTCCCCGGTGTTGACGAGCTGGAAACATCCGCCTCATCTTCACCGTCGTCGGGATAGTCAGCGACCGCCATCGGCTGTCCCGGCAGCAAGATGTAAATCGATGTGCCCGGGGGCTGGCCCCCGGCAACGGTGTCTTCGACGCGAAGCGCCCCGCCGTGTTTGAGCACCACCTGTTTGACGATTGCCAGGCCCAGACCCGAACCTGGCATCGCCCGCGCCGTGGTCGAGCGGAAGAACCGCTCGAAGACCAGTGCGCGCTCGTGTTCGGGAATGCCCGGCCCGTGGTCGGACACCACCAGCTCCGCATGCGTGGCATTGAGCTGCCGGAGCCGCAACCCGACATGCTCCCCGGACGGGCTCCACTTGGCGGCGTTGTCCATCAAGTTCAGCACCGCCCGCGACAGGCCCGCGGAGTCTCCGTAGACCTGCCAGGGCGTCACCTCGATGTCGAACTCAACGTCGTTGCGGCGCCGACGAACTCGCTCGAGGGACCGGTCGATCACCTCGCTCATGTCGACCGGCTCGTGTACCACCTCGCCTGCGTCGCCGCGCGTGAGGTCGACCAAATCGCCGACCAGCGTGGACAATTCCTCGATCTGCGCGATCACATCGGTCCGCAGGTCGACCATCTCCTGCTCGGGCAGCGGCGGCGCACCCGGTGCGCTGGAGGCCATCAGCAGTTCGATGTTGGTGCGAAGCGACGTCAGCGGGGTCCGCAGCTCGTGACCGGCGTCGGCGACCAGCCGGGTCTGGCGTTCCCGGGACTCGGCCAAGGCGCGCAGCATCATGTTGAATGCCTCTGTGAGCCTGGCTAATTCGTCGCTACCGAAGACCGGTATGGGCCGCAGGTCGTCGGTGCGCGCCACCCGTTCGGCCGCCTCCGTCAACCGTCCCACCGGACGCAGACCGGCCTGGGTGACCATGCCGCCGGCGACCGCGGCCACGGCCATACCGACCCCGCCGACAATGAGCAGCACCCAGCGCAGCTTGGTCATCACCGCATCGGTCGGCGCTAGGCTCTTGGAGATCAGCAGCGAGCTGCCGTTCGGCAGATGCACGGCCAGCACCCGCTGATTGGCGGCCGTGCGCCGCGACATGAACAGATCGCCGCGGATGACTGCCTTCTCCTGTTGCCCCACCGGCAACGTCTGCCCCTCCTGGTTGGCGGTGAAGATCGACCGCCCGGGAGTTACCAGCATCGCGTTGACATCCGAATACGCGGTGCCCTCAATCGCTTTCGCTGGGTCGGCCGCCAACGATCCGCTGGCGATCAAAAGCTGGGCCCGGCTCTGCAGCTGGTTATCGATGTCCTTGTACAGCGCCGCGGAGATCACCGCATACACCGCGACGGCCATCAGGATGACGACCATCGCCACCATCGACATGGCCAGCAGCATCACCCGCCACCGCAGCGACAACGAGGTGCTGGTCCGCAGCGGACGTCGGTTTTGCCGACGGAACAGTGTTTTCAGGGGCATTAGGGAGGTGTTTCGCGAAGCACGTAACCCACACCTCGAACCGTGTGGATCAGTCGCGGCTCGCCGTTGGCCTCGGTCTTGCGACGCAGGTAACCGACATACACCTCGAGCGCATTACCCGACGTGGGGAAGTCGAAACCCCACACCTCCTCGAGAATGCGGCTACGCGTCAAAACGCGTCGCGGATTGGCGATCAGCATCTCCAGCAAAGCGAATTCGGTCCGGGTCAGGCTGATCTGGCGTTGCCCCCGAGTGACCTCGCGAGTCACCGAATCAAGGGTCAGGTCCGCGAACGTCATCGCCACGGATTCGGAGGCGTCTTCGATCCTTGTGCGACGCAGCAGCGCCCGCATCCGCGCCAAAAGCTCTTCCAGGGCGAACGGCTTGGGCAGATAGTCGTCGGCTCCGGCGTCCAGGCCGGCGACGCGCTCGGAGATCGTGTCGCGGGCGGTCAGCACCAAGATCGGCAGATCATCGCCGGTGCTGCGCAGCTGCCTGCACACCTCCAGGCCGTCCAGCCGGGGCATCATGACGTCTAGCACGAGCCCGTCGGGCCGGTCGGCGGAGATCATCTCCAGGGCCTCGACGCCATCCTCGGCCAACGCCACCGAGTACCCATTGAAGGAAAGTGACCTACGCAGTGACTCGCGCACAGCGCGGTCGTCGTCAACGACAAGAATTCGCACGGCCACCAGTTTTATCCAATCGCCTGAGAACCTGCTGAGAGGTTGCCAAAACTGACTGCCGCAAATTGTTTGCGTTTTGCCGGGAGACAAATGCTCACGGCAAAGAAGTTAGCGCCGGTCGAGGTCAATCAGACCGAGGCGCGCCGCCTTCAGCAGTCGGCGCGGCACCTTGTGCTGCTTGCCGGCCACTGTCACGCCGACCAGCTCTGGCTTCTCAGCCTTCCACTGCGCGCGCCGGCTACGGGTGTTCGAGCGCGACATCCTGCGCTTTGGCACAGCCATGATCAGGCCTTACTCCTGGTAGGGGGGTCGCCGCGGAAGAAGTCTCGGCAGCAACGCTTGGACCAATAGTAATCGCCGACCTGCTGGTGGCAAAAATCGGCTCTCGAACGGGCCGACGCCCTTGACGTGACACCGCCGGTACCCGCTAACCTACCGGTTGGTTGGTACGTCCGGCTGGAGGGAGCCACGTGTGACGTCCTCGTCGGGTGCCCGGGGTTCGGCGGCATCGGTTCGGATCGGAAACTGTTCGGGCTTCTAC
>NZ_DASXHW010000101.1:0-9139 GCF_036488105.1 Mycobacterium sp.
TTCGTGGCCGGCAGCAAGGTTGCCGAGGATGTTCTGGCCCGCCTGCTGCAGGCCGCCCACGCCGCACCCAACGTCGGCCTGATGCAGCCATGGCGATTCATCCGGATCACCGACGACGAGCTGCGACGCCGCATTCACGCCCTGGTCGACGAGGAGCGTTTACAGACCGCGGATGCCCTGGGCCCACGGGCGCAGGAATTTCTGGCGCTGAAGGTCGAAGGCATCCTCGATTGCGCTGAACTGCTTGTGGTCGCACTGTCCGATGGCAGGGACAGCCACGTGTTCGGCCGGCGCACCATGCCTCAGATGGATCTGGCATCGGTCTCCTGCGCAATCCAAAATCTCTGGCTGGCGGCACGATCCGAAGGCCTCGGGATGGGCTGGGTTTCGCTGTTCGATCCGCCGAAGCTGGCGTCGCTGCTGTCGATGCCCGGCGATGCCGAGCCGGTGGCGATCCTCTGTCTCGGTCCGGTGCCCGACTTTCCCGACCGGCCCTCACTGGAGTTGGACGGCTGGGCGCTAGGGCGTCCGCTCGCCGAATTCGTCTCGGAGAACGCCTGGGGACAAGCACCGCACGCGGCGACCTGAGCGTCGGCGGCCGCCGGGCCTGAACTGCAGTTCCGCGGCTCTCGATCCAATGGCGGTTACGATGCCGGGGTGCAGCCACCTCCGCCAGGCCTCCCCCCGCAGTGGGGACCCCCACCAGAAGATCCCGGGGAGCACGCTGGGCCTGGCTTCGGCGGCCAGACGGGCCCCGAGAGCTACGGTCAGCAACCGCCTCCGCCTGGGTACGGCACGCCACCTGGATCCGGATTTCCACCGCCGGCCGAGTACGGCCACCAGCCCGGCTACAGCCAGCAGTGGGGTGGTCACGGCGGGCCCGCTCCCGCCCCGACGTCGCAGCAGACCATCAACTGGGTCAGCCTCGCCGCCATCGGGTTGATGGGGTTGCTCGGCGCCATCCTCACGCTGACCCTGTGGATCAACCTGAACAGCGCTGTCAGCCGCGCAGCCGATGTGTGCAATCGGTTCGGCGGTGAGTACTCGAGCATGTGCCGCCAACAGATCAAGAACATGGTTCCGTCTGTTCCGGTGGCCCTCGTCGTTTGTCTGTTTCTGATCATCGCGGCGTGCCTCGCGGTGACGGCCGGCGCCGTGATGCTCTTCGTCAAGAGGCCGATGGGCCAGTTCCTGATCCTGGGCGGCGGAGTCGTCATGCTGATCTTGTCGATTGGTTGCGAGGCTCGTTACGGCGCTACCAGTCGGATCACCTATGACTTGATCGCTGGCCTGGTGATCGCGGTGATCGGCGGCCTCATGTTCGTACCGGCATTCCGGGTAGTCCTGGGGTTGCCGCCGAGATTGACCGATGTCCATCGGCCCGGCGGGTTACCGGGCGGCGGGCAATGGCCGCCCGGTCCACCGCCGCCACCGCAGTACGGTCCGCCGGGGCCGCCGCAACAGTGGTGAGTTGCTGGCGCCTGACCTGACCGGACGCGCCCCGGCATGCACGCCGACCGTCGCAGCCGATAACGTCGACGGGGTCCCCCAAGCCCAGGAGGTGGTGGCGATCGGCGGCGCAGACGCAAACCAAGACGCGACACACTCGCGGCGCGACAATGTGCTTTTCGTGCACTGGCACGATCTGGGCCGCTATCTCGGGGTGTACGGTCACGCCGACGTGTCGAGCCCGCGGCTGGACCAGTTGGCCGCCGAGGGAATCTTGTTCACCAGAGCACACGCCACCGCACCGCTGTGCTCTCCGTCGCGGGGATCACTGTTCACCGGCCGCTACCCGCAAAGCAACGGTTTGGTCGGGCTCGCCCACCACGGTTGGGAGTACCGCCCGGGCGTCCGCACGCTGCCTCAGATCCTCTCCGAATCTGGCTGGTATACCGCTCTTTTCGGCATGCAACACGAGACGTCACACCCGTCGCGGCTGGGCTTCGACGAATTCGACGTGTCCAACTCCTACTGCGAGTACGTCGTCGAACAGGCGCAGAAGTGGCTGCGTGACCATGACACCAGCCAACCGTTCCTGCTGACCGCCGGCTTCTTCGAAACACACCGTCCCTACCCACGCGATCGCTACGACCCCGCCGACCCCGCCGCTGTCGATACGCCTGATTATCTGCCCAATACTGTTGAGGTGCGCCAAGATCTGGCCGAGTTCTACGGATCGATCACGGCTGCCGACTCCGCGGTGGGCCGAATACTGGATACGCTCGCCGACACCGGCCTGGACGCCAGCACGTGGGTGGTGTTCCTCACCGATCACGGCGCCGCTTTCCCGCGCGCGAAATCCACGCTGTACGAGGCGGGAACCGGAATCGCGATGATTGCGCGCCCACCCACCCGAATGGGGCTGGCGCCCAAGGTTTACGACGACCTGTTCAGCGGGGTGGATCTGCTGCCGACACTGCTGGAACTGCTCGGAGCGGCGAAGGAGGCTGACATCGAAGGCATCTCACATGCGCGGGCATTGATTGCACCAGACCGCGCAGAGCCGGTGCGCGACCACGTCTACACCACCAAGACCTACCACGACTCGTTCGATCCGATCCGCGCGATCCGGACAAAAGACTTCAGCTATATCGAAAACTACGCCCGCCGACCATTATTGGATCTGCCGTGGGATATCGAGGAGAGCCCATCCGGCCACGCCGTCGCACCGCTGGTGACCACACCGCGACCGGAACGCGAACTCTACGATCTGCGCGTCGACCCCACTGAGACCAACAACCTACTAGCCGGTGACGGCGACGATGCCGATCAGATCGCCGCTGACCTTGCTGTCCGCCTTCATGATTGGCGGCAGAAGACCGGTGACGTCATACCGTCGGATTTTGCCGGCACCCGCATCGCGGCCCGCTACACCGAGACGTATTTGCAGATCCACGACAAAGTTCTGACCAGTCGCAAGCCGAGAGCCGTCGACCGCGGTATCGACGTCGAAATCCATCACACCGAGCAGTAACCCTCAGCCGGCGTGGTTCAGTCGCCTACCTGAGCGACGAAGAACACCCGCCGGAACGGGAAGAACGTGGTCCCGTCCGGTCGGGCTGGATAGACTTCGGCGAGCACCGGAATGAGCTCCTCGCGAAACCGTTGGTATTCCTGCTCATTGAGCCGTTCGTTAACCGGCAGTAGTGCGGTGCCGCTGATCCAGTCCAGCACCGGCTGCTCGCCGGTGAGCTGATGGATGTAGGTGGTTTCCCAGGCATCCACGGTGCACCCGGCATCGATCAGCAGCTCGGCATAATGCGCCGGCGTGTCAACCACGGCCCCGGCCCCAAACGGGATGTCGCGCAGCAGTTTCTTATACGGTTCCCGCCGAGCTACCGCCCGCACCGCAGCGTGCGACGGACCATCGAAGTTGCCTGGCATCTGAACGGCAATCCACGACCCGGCGCCCAGTTGACCCGCCCACCGAACAAACAGCTCGCCGTGTTCGGGCACCCAATGCATCGCGGCGTTGCTGACCACGACGTCGGTATCAGGTTGTGGAGCCCAGTGTCTCAGGTCACCGAGGTAAGCGTCCACGCCGCGGTCCCGGGCCGCGGCGACCATCTCCGGCGAGCTGTCCAACGCCTCGATGGCCGACTCCGGCCACCGTCTAGCCAGCTGATCGATGAGGTTCCCCGCACCGCAACCCAGGTCGACCACCCGACGCGGGCTCGGCGCCCCCACCCGGGACAGCAGATCGGCGAACGGACGGCCGCGATGATCGGCAAATGTCAGGTAGACATCTGGATCCCACATATTGACCCTCCAGTTCAACGGACTCCGCGATGACTGATATAGACGGTATTACCCGCTGCTTGCCCGACGAGTCGAGGATGGACCGAAACCGACGACGGGGTCGCGGCCCTCTTCCCTCCGACTGCCCGGCCCTAGGGCGGGTCTGAGTTGCGGAGCATCATCAGCGTCGCGCTGTGGGATGTTCGAGATCGACGCTGGCGCGAAGAAGTGCGAGTGAGCTGCACGCTAGCGTCGATCTCGCTGGCCGAAGCCCCAATTGGGACTCAGGGCCCTAGTTCACCACTGGGTGCGGCACGACTGGCTGTGACTGTGCGGTGCTGGCCCACTGCAACCGCTCGAGTAGCAGCGATTCGGGCAGTGCGACATGGCCGTCGAGACGCTGGGTCGACAGCGGGTCCAACGCCGTCAACGCCGTACGCTGGATACCGGACTTCGAAATCAGTCCGGGCAGTGGCCCGCTCGCACTGGGTCTGGCGTCGGTCCGGAGTGCGCACGCGACCGCCAGCGTCTGATTGGCACCGGCACCGGCAACCTCCGCCGCGGTCCAGACTTCGCGGACCGGGTACGACCAGATGGCCGCCAGCGTATTCGGCAGCGCGGTGTCGACCTTGACCCCATACGCGGCCACGTAATCGGTGCTTCCCTGAGAAATCCCGGACCACGTCTCGCGGCCGGACTTCGGCGAGGGCGCCGGAACGTCTTCGGGGGCGGCGAGGGAAGCCGTCCACCCGCTCTCGCGGAGATGGTCAGCGAGCCGGCGCGCAGCGACCTCGGCGGTCTCGTGCAACGGAATACGGGCCGAACGAGCTTGTAGCGCAGCGAGATTGTCGGCGGCAGACAAAGTCACGCCGATCCAGGTTTCCCGCTCCCTCGTGCCGACCTCGGATGTACTGTCGCGGCTGGTAACCCGGATGGCCTCGGCACGCAGACCGTAACGCTCGGCGTAACCGGCGATCAGTGACAGCGGCAGCGCGTCGACGTCGGCCAACGGCGGCGTCACGCGCAGCAACGCGGTCGTCCGCACGTCGGTGACGGACTCGTCGGCCCGTCGTTCACCCCGGTTGGGCCGCACGATCGCAAGCCGGCGGCGCAAGATCGTGGTGACCGGCAGCCCATGCCACCTCGCCAGCAGCGCGATCACCGTGACGATCGCGACGCCGAGCACCCAGCGCTCGCGCACCGTGTGCCACGGGAAAGCGACGGCGCCGGCCGCAATGGCGAACAGCACCAACGTAATCCGTCCGGTGGGCGGGGAGAATGCTCGGTGCGCGCTCACAGTGTGGCTTCCTTTCGTCGGCGTGCGGCGATCGCGGCAGCGGCCACGACGGCCAGTAGAAGTGCAGCCGTGCCGCCGAACGCGACGATCCTGGGCCACGGGCTCTTTGGTGCTGGTTCGGGCGGCGCCGCAACATGTTTCACCGGCGACTTGTCGTCGTGGGTGGCGGCGGGAAGCTGCCAGGTCAGCGCCGCGACGGGGTCCACGGCGCCGGCGCCGACCACATTGGATGGCGCCCGGGCCCCGTTGTGTGCGGTCGCGGTGATGCGGCGGATCACGTCCGTGGCGTTCAATTCCGGGTACTTGCTGCGCACCAGCGCAGCGACACCGGATACGTATCCGGCCGCATAGCTGGTGCCGATCAGCGGCGACAACCGCTGATGCTGGTCGGGCAGACCATTGGCAAGCCCGCCGTCGTCGCGGTTACTCACCGACACGATGCCCTCGCCGGGTGCGGCGACGCCTACCCATGGGCCGGCCATCGTGAACTTCGACGGCTGATCGGCCGGGGTCAGCGAACCCACCGACAGCACGTACGGCTGCCACCAGGAGGGGACCGAGACCGAGGTGACGCCGGCCCAGTTGCGGGGATCGTCCGGACGTCCTAAGTCGGTGAGCGGGTTGGATTCACACGCCGCGCCACTGGCCGAACCCGCGGCACCGCTGTTACCGGCGGCTGCGACGATCACCGCGTCCTTGTCGACGGCCGCATACCGGATGGCCGCTCCGAGTGCGCCTTGGTCGACGTTGCGGTCGGCGGGCAGGCAGGTGATCCCCGCGACCGTGATCACCCGAGCGCCGAGGTCGGCGGCATGCACGATCGCCCGGCCCAACGCCGTCACGTCGACGATCGCGCGCGCGGTGGCGGGGTCACCACCGGCACCACGGGCCGAGAACTTTCCCGATGTCACACGCAACGACACCAATCGCGCCCCCGGTGCGATGCCGGCGAAGCCGTCATTGCTGGGCTGGCCGGCGATCAGGCCGGCAACCGCGGTACCGCGTCCGTCACAGTCGGTGAGGCCATCGGTCGATTCGACATAGTCGCCGCCGGGCTGCACGCCGGTTAGCCGCGGCCCTGGCCGCACGCCGGTGTCCAGAACCGCCACCAGTTGCCCATCACCGCGGGAAAACCGCCACGCCGCAGCGGGATCCAGCATCTGCTGGCTTGGTGAGGCATCTTTGAAGTCACTACCCGGGATGACGCCGGTACCGGTGCACTCGCCGTTCTTCTCCATCGGCTGTACCGGTCCGGGTGCACCGTTAGGTGGCGCCGCGCCCGCGTCGACCTGTGGGCGATCGATCGCCAACGCAGGCGGGCAGACCCACAGCGCGGCAACCACAACCGCTGCGAGACAACCGAGTCGCCGAGTGCGAGCAGAGCTCATCGATTGAGCACCCAAGTGAACAGTCCCACCAGGTACGCAATCACCGGAATCAGCGAGGCGTCGATGCCCGACGCGACGAAGCCCACCAGCCGGCGCAGGGGCAGCGAGTAGGTATCCGGAGAGGCGATGGTCGGGCTGAGCGCGACGACGACCCACGCCGACACCAGCGCTGCAAGGATAATCGCGATCACCGACGCGGTCAGGTACCGGGCTGTGGCCGTGTAGAGCACGACCAACGACACAGTCACCAGGAATGGCTGGGCCAGCAACCACGCTTTGCATGCGGCCGAGTCCCATACCCTCGCCCGCAGCGTTGCCGCGGCCGCTGTCGCGGCCACCACATACCAACCCCATGCGGACAACGTTTCCGGACGCCACGCGATCGTCACCGACCCGATCACACTGAGCAGTACGGCGCCGGCGATGAATCCGGTCTGGTGCGCGTCGCTGATCCGCACCCTTCGCGGCAGGTCCTCGAGCACCCGCGACGACGGCGCCGACGGGGTGGGGTCCCCGGGGGCCGGAATGACCGGCAGCGGGAATCGTGCCCACAGCGCGGACAATTGCGGGGCTTCGATAGTGACCAGTAGCGCCACCACCAGCAGACCGGCGCCCAGCGTCACCAACGGTAGCTGCCACAGCGTGCTCGCACCGGCAGCCAGCAGCACGCCTCCACCCAGCACCGCAGTTGCAGTGAAAAGGCTTATGGCGCCGCTACTTTCGCGGCGCAGCAAGATCAAACTGATCAGCGACCAGGCGGTTACGCCGGCGGCGGCCAGCGTCACCTGCGCCGTGCCGAAGCTACCCGGCACCGCCAGGGCCAAGGCTGCGGCGATCGGCACCAACGCTGCGGCCGAGATCGCCGCACCGGCGCGCGGTGACCGCGTCGCCAGCCCCGCCACCACGGCCAGCAGCGCGATCGCGCCGACCACCAACGACCCGACGACCGAGCCGGTGGCGAACCGGTAGACAACGCCCAGACCCGTTGCAGCCCAGGTCAATCCCACGAGGCCGGCGACCGCGCCGCGTTGGATGTGCGCGGTGCCCCACGGCTTCAACCGAGATGTCGAGAAGATCACCGCCGCGTCGGCGATGTCTTCCACGATGCCCGGTGCGGCCGGCCCGACGGGGATGGGCTGCAGGGCCAACAGGTCACCATCGACGACACCTACGGTACCCAGGCTCGCGTCCAGGCTGAACGGCGCACCGCCGATCGGGGCCAGGCTCAGGCGAGTGGGAGTGGTGGGTTCGGCTGAGGCGTCGCCGTCGGCTGTCGCATTGTCTGCGACGACGGGCACCACCAAACGCTCGACGGCCGGCAGGATTTCGCGCAGCGGCAAGTCCGCGGGCAGTGCTATTTCGGTCAGCCGGCGGTCCGCGAGGATCGCTACCCGCACAATGGGCATCACAGCGCTCGACATCACCGACTCCTCAGGCTTCTGCGGGACATTGCTTCTCTTTCTCTTCGTGAATAGGGGGTCGTTGTGGGGATGGATCAGACGGATTGTGGGTCGGCCTGCATGCTGAAATCTCTGGAGAGCCTGTTGCCCTCGAACCAGTCGCCGTCGGGTAACTGGCCGGTGAGCTGTTCGACCGCGACGGCGATGGAAAACGGCGTTCCGGGGCTGAAGGTGGAAATCCATTCGCCGTCGAAGGCGCGCGACGGGCTGACGAGTACCCGGCCGGCGGTGGTGTCGACGATGCTCATTCCGACCTCGGTGCTGGCGTGCTGTCCATCGCGGTGGCAGCCGGCGACGATCTCGACGTAGCTGCGCGGTCCGGTGAACACCGACTCCACGACGGGCCGTGCCGACTTTGGAATACCTAGGTAGTCAAGGACTTCGGTGAGTGCCGCGCCGTTGCGCAGCCGCTCGTCGGCCCGAGCACCGACCTGAGCGGGCAGACTGAATTCGTCGAACCGTGCGGGTGGGCGCTGCGCCAGACCGACACCGAGTATCGGCACCAACGCGCGCGCGTCGTGAATTTCCATCACCGTAAACGTCACCAGCTGCGCATTGCGTAGCGCCACAATGGTTTTGCCGCCCCGGTGCGCGATGATCCCCCGTAGGAGATCGTCGCCCCCGGCGGCGGCAGCGGAACCCACGTAACGCAGGTCCAGCCACCGCTCCGGGAAGCACACCACCCGGATCCAGTCGGCCACCGCCGCATTGACAACGCCATCGGCCGACACCATTCCCATGCGGGTGAGTTCGGCGTTCTGGGTTGCGAGGAACGCACCCCGTTCGGCGGCGTCAGCGTAAGGCGAGGTGATCGCCAAAACCCATGGGAACGTTCCCGCCCCCACGGTTTCGGCGATGAACCACGCCTGGTCGACGGTGAGCTCGACGGCGTTCGGCTTGGTGGTCATCTACGTTGCGGACCCACCCGCCAGGGTGGGCGACCGCCCCACAAGCAATGCCGTCGATGGGGTTAGCCGCCCCACTTGGCGCCTTCGGCTGAGTCCCGGGCCAGCATCGAGGTGGTGTTGTTCTCATGAGTGCCCGCCATCGCGCGGTAAGACAACACCAACTGCTCCATCGCCTGGTTCCACTGCGCCTGCCACGCCTGATAGCTCATCCCGGTGTCACCCTGCCAACCGGCCTGCAACGCGGCCTGCTCGCTGGAGATATCGGCGCCCAAGCTCTGCAGCGTGCCGGCATAGCCGGCCATGTCGGCCGCGTGTGCCAGCATCGCCGGGTAGTTGTACATGATC
>NZ_DASXHW010000231.1:0-14163 GCF_036488105.1 Mycobacterium sp.
TTTGGAGCAGAACTCTGAGGTGGCCGCCACAGGGGCGGCCGCGTGAGTGCAGCCGGTGCGGGTTTATCCGCGGTTAGATTTTTTCGCCTCGCCGGTGTGCCGCCTCGTCCACGGCTCCGCGACGTGCGACAGCGCCGATGACGACGCCGAGCCCGGCGCCCGACCGAGACCAAACGCATTTGAGCACTTCAGGAACCCTTTCGAGCTGCTGACCGGGCACCTGCGGAGCTACCCCTGTTACTCAGCTGTTACCGCAGATGAACACTTGTTGCCGCCGGGTGAACAGTTGCAAACACCCAGCTACTGCTCCAGCACAGAGCCGTGCGCGCGTCTATTCTCATGCACGAACACATCGCCGGAATGACTCAGGAGGGACGCCCAAATGTCGTTCGTAACCACTCAGCCGGAGGCGCTCTCAGCGGCGGCCACCAGCCTGCAGGGAATCGGCTCGGGACTGAATGCCCAAAACGCGGCTGCGGCGGCTCCGACGACGGGCGTCGTTCCGGCCGCGGCCGATGAGGTTTCGGCCTTGACCGCCGCTCAATTCGCCGCCCACGCGCAGCTCTACCAAGCAGTGAGCGCTCAGGCGACAGCGATCCACGAAGCGTTTGTCAACACGTTGGGAACCAGCGCAGGTTCGTACGCCGCCACCGAGGCTGCCAACGCAGCCGCCGCGGGCTGAGTGCACCAATGAAAGCCATCCCACTGTGGCGCCACATGCGGTGGCAGCCATCACGCGGGAAAGGGGGGATCAGCCGTGTGTTCCAGGTCGGCGGTTACCTCCGGTAACCGGTCCGACTAGCACCTTCGTTCTAATCGATCACTACACAAGCAAGGAGATAAGTAAGTGCCTACGCGTTTTATGACTGACCCGCACGAGATGCGGTCAATGGCGGGCCGTTTCGACGTGCACGCGCAGACTGTCGAGGATGAGGCCCGCAAGATGTGGGCGTCGAGCCAGAACATCGCTGGCGCCAGCTGGAGCGGTACCGCTCAGATGACGTCCCACGACACCATGGGCCAGATGAACACCGCCTTCCGCAACATCGTCAACATGCTGCACGGTGTCCGGGATGGGCTGATCCGCGACGCGAACAACTACGAATCACAAGAGCAGGCCTCTCAGCAGATTCTGAGCAGCTAGCTCGCTGACCAGCGTAAGCTTTCACACACAGGAGGAAAGATAAATGTCGATTAGCTACCAGTTCGGTGATGTCGACGCCCACGGCGCGCTGATCCGCTCGCAGGCTGCCTCCCTGGAGGCCGAGCACCAGAGCATCGTGCGCGATGTGCTGGCTGCCGGTGACTTCTGGGGCGGCTCGGGTTCCGTGGCTTGCCAGGAGTTCATCACCCAGTTGGGTCGTAACTTCCAGGTAATCTACGAGCAGGCGAACAGCCACGGCCAGAAGGTGCAGACCGCCGGCAACAACATGTCGAGCACCGACTCCGCCGTCGGCGGCAGCTGGGCCTAACAGTCAACGCAGGGCGCGGCAGCACACCGATTCAGGTGTGCTGCCGCGTCGTGCGATAGCAGAAACATCTACCCGAGAGAAGCGAATGGACCAGAGCACACGCACCGACATCACCGTCAATGTCGAGGGTTTCTGGATGTTGCAAGCGTTGCTGGACATTCGCCACGTCGCACCCGAATTGCGGTGTCGACCATTCGTCTCCACAGATTCCATGGACTGGCTCAACCAGCACCCGGGCATGGCGATCATGCGCGAACAGGGCATCGTGGATGGCGAGACGGTTAATGAGGCGGTAGCCGCCCGAATGCGCGTCCTTGCCGCACCCGATCTTGAAATCGTCGCGCTATTGTCCCGCGGCAAACTGCTCTATGGCGTCAAGGAGAAAGAAGAGGGTGGCGCCGAGGAGCAGGTGGGCTCGCGCGACATCCCGGACAACGAATTTCGCGTGCTGCTGGCGCGTCGCGGCCAGCACTGGGTGTCGGCCGTCCGAGTCGGCGACGAGATCACGGTCGACGATGTCGCGATCGCCGACACGACCTCGATCGCAACCCTGGTCTTCGATGCGCTGGAGTCGATCCACCACGCCGAGCCGGCCGCGATCAACGCCGTCAACGTGCCGCTCGACGAAATGATTGAAATCACGAAAGCCTGGCAGAGCTCCGGGTTCAACGTCTTCTCCGGCGGCGATCTACGCAGGCTGGGCATCAGCGCAGCGACCGTCGCCGCACTCGGCCAGGCGCTGTCGGACCCGGGTGCAGAGGCGGCGGTATATGCACGGCAATACCGGGACGACGACAAGGCGCCGAGCGCCTCGGTGCTGTCGTTGAAGGATGGGTCGGGTGGCCGGATCGCGATGTATCAGCAAGCGCGGACCGCCGGCTCGAACGAGGCGTGGTTGGCGATCTGCCCTGCCACTCCGCAACTAGTACAGGTGGGCGTGAAGACGGTTTTGGAAACACTTCCCTACGGGGAGTGGAAGACTCACAGCAGAGTTTAACTGATTGTTACGGAGATACAGCGCACGGCAAGGATTTCCGGTGCAGGCTTCAGCAAAGGTGCGGATGCCGCCGAATGCTCTAGAATCTGCTCAACAATTGGGACGCGACGTCACAATTCCAAATAGCGAGGCAAGACAGACATGGACCCACAATCCGTCGACAAAGGGGTGCAGGGATGACCGCAGTAGCTGAAGCGCTTCAGTCAGGCACAGAGGCAGTCGCGTCCCCACAATCGGCCGTAATCGGCATCATCGCCGGCGAGGGCGTGCAGATCGGTGTCCTGCTGGACGCCAACGCCCCGGTTTCGGTGATGGTCGACCCACTTCTGAAGGTCGTCAACGTCCGACTGCGGGAACTGGGCTTGGCGGCGCTGGAAGCCAAGCAGCGCGGCCGCTGGGCGCTGTGCCTGGTCGATGGCACGCCGTTGCGGGCCACCCAGTCGCTGACTGAGCAGGACGTCTACGACGGCGACCGGCTGTGGCTGCGGTTCGTCGACGACACCGAGCACCGCTCGCAGGTCATCGAGCACATCTCGACCGCCGTCTCGGTCAACCTCAGCAAGCGGTTTTCCTCGATCAACCCCTCGGTGGCCATCCAGGTCGGAGCGGCGATGGTCGGCACCGGTGTGCTGATGGCATCGCTGCTGCTCGGCTGGTTCCGCTTGCACCACGACTCCTGGGTCCCGGCGCCTTACGCCTTCGTGATCGCGGTGCTGGTGTTCACGGTGGCGCTGCTCATCCTGAACCGCGCTCACACCGTGCAGAACCGCCGCGCCGGAGACATCCTGCTGTGGAGCGGGATCGCGCCGCTTGCGGTGGCCGCCGCGTCGACACCCCCCGGACCGGTGGGCTCGCCTCACGCTGTGATGGGTTTCGCGGTCGCCGGCGTCGCAGCGATGCTGATCATGCGGTTCACCGGCCGCCGGTTGGGAACTGGTACCGCTATCGTCACCGTCACGCTGGCGGCGACGATAGCAAGCCTGGCGCGGATGGCATTCAACACCGGAGCGGTGACGCTGCTGACCACCATCTTGCTGGTGTGTGTGTTCGGCTACCACAGCGCGCCGGCGATGTCCCGCTGGTTGTCCGGTATCCGGCTGCCGGTCTTCCCTTCGGCTACCAGCCGCTGGGTGTTCGAGGCCCGACCTGACCTGCCGACCACCGTGACGCACGGCGTCGACGGCGGCCGTCCGACCCTGGCCGGCCCCGAGTCCATCCAGGACGTCATCCTGCGCGCCGAGCGCGCCCGATCGTTCCTGACCGGTCTGCTGGTCGGTTTCGGAATCCTGACGATCGTGTCCTTGGCCGGGGTTTCCGACCCCCGCGGGGCGAACCGCTGGCTGCCGCTGCTGCTGGTCGCCACCACTGCCGGCTTCCTGATGCTGCGTGGCCGCTCATACGTGGACCGTTGGCAGGCCATCATTCTGGCGGTCACTTCGGTCCTGATCGTCGGCTCTGTCATCGTGCGCTACTCGCTGGTGTTGTCCTCGACGGCCGCGGTGTGTGTGACAGCCGGCCTCGCGGTGCTCATTCCCGCGGCGGGGCTGACGGCAGCGGCGACAGTGCCCAACACCATCTACAGCCCGCTGTTCCGCAAGCTCGTTGAGTGGGTTGAATACCTCTGCCTGATGCCGATCTTCCCGCTGGCATTGTGGCTGATGAATGTTTATGCAGCGATCCGGTACCGGTAGTCGGAAACTGCGGCCGCTTCGTGCGGCCGCAGTTTCCGCCACCACACTGATCGTGGCTTCGGTCGCACTGTCCGGGTCGCCCGCTTACGCGATCAACCCGCCGGGGATCGACCCGGCTGCAGTGCCGTCGGACAGCGCGCCTGGACCCTCCCAGCCGATGAAGCAGAACTCGTACTGCACCGAGGTTGGGGTGTTGCCCGGCAGCGACTTTCGACTTCAGCCGAAGTACATGGACATGCTCAACCTGTCCGAGGCGTGGCGCTTCGGACGGGGTGCCGGGGTGCGGGTTGCCATCATCGACACCGGCGTGACCCCGCACCCGCGGTTGCCGCACCTGGCTCCCGGCGGCGACTACGTGATGGGCGGCGGTGACGGCCTCTCCGACTGCGACGCGCACGGCACGCTCGTGGCGTCGATGATCGCCGCCTCGCCAGGTAGTGCGGGAATTCCCGAAGCGCCGGGACCGCGGCGACCACCTCCGGTTCCGACCAGGGAACCACCGCCGGTGGCGCCGCCACCACAGACGATCAGCGTGGCACCGCCGCCGCCCCAGACCATCACGATGGTTCCGGCGCCGCCCGCGTCGCCGTCGGAGGAAGCTCCGGCATGCCCGTGGTGTCCGCCGGCGCCCAAGGCGCCCGGCGCGGCCAACCAGGCGCCCGGCGCGCCCAACCAGTCGCCCGGTGCGGCCAACCATGGTCACGGCAAAGCAGTGCTGCCCGGCTTCCCCGGCGGCAAGCACGGTCAGGTCGTCTCCGTGGATTACCCGCGACCGGCCGCGCCGCCGCCGCTGGACCCACCGCCGCCACCGGCGCCGGGCGACGCCTACAGCGGCATCGCGCCCGACGTCGACCTGATCTCAATCCGCCAGTCCAGTCAGGCTTTTGGCCTCAAGGACGCCTACACCGGCGACGAGGATCCACAGACTCGGCAGAAGCGCGACTACATCTTCAGCATGGCGCGGTCGATCGTCCATGCGGCCAACATGGGCGCACAGGTGATCAACATCTCGCAGGTGATGTGCATGAGTGCGCGCAGCCTCATCGACGCGCCTGACCTGGGTGCCGCGGTCCGTTACGCGGCGGTCGACAAAGATGCGGTCATCGTCGCGGCCGCGGGTGACACCAGTCAGCGCGACTGCAAAGAAAACCCGTTGGTAGATCCGTTGCACCCCAGCGATACTCGCGACTGGAACGGCGTGACCACAGTGGTGACTCCGTCGTGGTTCAGCGACTACGTCTTGACCGTCGGCGCGGTGGATGCCTCCGGCGCGCCGATGGACAAGCTGAGTGTGGCCGGACCGTGGGTGTCGATAGCGGCTCCGGGTACCGACGTGGTTGGGCTCTCGCCGCGAGATGACAGTCTGATCAACGCAATTGACGGGCCGGACAACTCCTTGCTGGTGCCGTCCGGAACCAGTTTCTCGACCGCGATTGTGTCCGGTGTTGCGGCGTTAGTGCGGGCGAAATACCCCCAACTGTCGTCGCACCAGATCATCAACCGGTTGATTCGCACCGCAAGGGCACCTGCTCGCGGGGTGGACAACCAAGTCGGCTACGGGGTCGTCGATCCGGTTGCCGCGCTGACCTGGGACGTGCCCGATGGCTCTGTCCTGCCGAAAGATTCGGCGAAGCCGCTGAAGCTCCCGCCGGCCCCCGCCCCACGCAACATGGCGCCGGTGTGGGTTGCCGCGGGCGGTTTGGGTGGTGCGTTGCTGCTTGCCGGTCTGGTTGTCGGCGGAGCGGTCCTGATGCGAAAAACAGGGAGACAGGAATGAAGGCACAACGCGAGTACGGGCTGTCCCTGTCGTGGGCGCGGGTAACCACTGTGTTCCTCATTGACGTTGCGCTGCTGGTCATTACGAGTCACCTGCCCGATTCCTGGCAGGCCGACCGGAACCTCACCTTGTGGATCGGTGTCGGCTTGGCGGTGATCATCACCGTCGTCGCTCTGCTCACCAACGGGGGAGTGCCCGTTTCGTCGGCGCCGATCGCCCGGGTCCGTAACTGGTACGCCGACCCGGAGGCGCTCACTGTCGGTTGCACCCCGGCGGTCGATCACCGTCGCCAATTCAGCCGCGAGACGGTGGGCGTCCGCGAGCACGACGGCCAGCTGATCGCCGTGATCGCCGTCGACGGCTCAGGCGAAGCGGGCCGGCATCGCCATCGGGACGCGTTGGCGGCGTCCATCCCGCTGGAGGCTGTGATCACGTCGTTGCGGCAGTTCGACGTTCGTCTGGATAGCGTCGACATCGTTTCGGTGGGAACGCGTCATGGCGCCAAGGGCGTTCAATCGGCCGATCGCGACGACTTCGGAGCCGGCCGCGATCGACGCCCGACCGACGAGCGCGACACCTGGCTCGTGTTGCGGATGGACCCGCTGCACAACGTGAGCGCTGTCGCGGCCCGTGATTCGGTGGCCTGCACTCTGGCTGCCGCCGCCGAGCGGCTGGCACACGATCTCGACGGTCGCAGCTGCGCCGCCAAGCCGTTGACCGCCGAGGAGATCGTCGATGTGGACGATGCTGTGCTGGCCGGGCTCCAGCCGGCGCACGTTCGCCCCTTCTGGCGTTACCTGAAGACCCCGGACGGGTACGTGACCAGCTTCTGGGTTTCACCTGGCGACATCACCAGCGAGACCCTCGAGGAGCTGTGGCTCACCGACGCCGACGTCACCGTCATGACGATCCGCATCATCGCGGAGGGCCACGAGGCCGACGTGTCGGTGTGGGTGCGCTACCACAGCGAGAAGCGCCTGCGTAAAGAGGCTTTCAGCGGACTGAACCGGCTGACCGGGCGCCAGCTGGGCGCGGTGGCCGCCAGCCTGCCGGCGCCGACGTCGCGTCGCCCACTGCCGATGCCGAGTCGCACGTTGGGGCTCCGCGACGACATCCTGGTCCCGGTTGGCGCAGTGGCCGAGCCTCAGGCGAGCGGCTCCGAAGCCTTACGATGAGAGAATGACCCGACCGCAGACCAACGCGCCGGACTCCCGCAATGCGATGGTCGCGGGGCTCCTTGCGTCCGGCATTTCGGTCAATGGGCTTCAGCCCAGCCACAATCCGCAAGTGGCCCTGCGAATGTTCACGACGGCCACCAGTCTCGACCCGCAGATGTGCGACGCCTGGCTGGCCCGGCTGCTGGCCGGCGATCAGAGCATCGAGGTGCTCACCGGCGCATGGCAGTCCGTCAAGACGTTCGGCTGGGAGATCCGGCGCTTGGGTTTAACCGAGTTGGAGTTCCGGCCCGAGATTTCCGACGGAATGTTCCTGAAGCTGGCGGTCACCAGTGTGGAGTCGCTGGCTGCCGGCTATGCCGCGGCTCTCACCGAAGCGAAGCGGTACACCGAAGCCGCGGAGCTGTTGGATTCGATTACGCCCAAGCATGCTTCCGATGAAGAGCTGATCAAATACGTACGCGGGCTGCTGCACTTTCGCACCGGACGCTGGCCGGATGTGCTCGTCCAATTCCCGCCCGGGGCCGGCTGGCGTCATCCCGAGCTGAAAGCCGCGGGAGCGGCGATGGCCACTACCGCGCTAGCGTCGCTCGGGGTGTTCGAAGAAGCGACCCGCCGTGCGCAGGAAGCGATCGAGGGCGACCGGGTGCCCAGTGCGGCCAATGTCGCGATGTACACCCAGGGAATGTGCTTGCGGCACCTGGGTCGCGAAGAGGAAGCGGTGGAGTGCCTACGCCGGGTCTATTCACGCGACGCGAAGTTCGCGCCGGCACGCGAGGCGTTGGACAACGCCACCTACCGACTGGTGCTGACCGACCCGGAAACGATTGAGGCCAGGACGGATCCGTGGGATGAGGACAGCGCGCCGACCCGCGAGCAGGCGGAGGCCGCGCGCCACGCCGAGATGGCCAAGAAGTACTTGGACGAAGGCGATGCCGAGCTCAACGCGATGCTCGGCATGGACCAGGCCAAGCGGGAAATCAAGCTGATCAAGTCGACGACAAAGGTGAACTTGGCCCGCGCGAAAATGGGCCTCCCGGTTCCGGTTACATCGCGGCACACGTTGTTACTGGGACCTCCCGGCACGGGCAAGACGTCTGTGGCGCGGGCGTTTTCCAAGCAGCTGTGCGGCTTGACCGTGCTGCGCAAACCGCTGGTGGTGGAGACGAGCCGCTCAAAGTTGTTGGGCCGCTACATGGCTGACGCCGAAAAGAACACCGAGGAGATGCTCGAGGAGGCCCGGGGCGGGGCGGTCTTCTTCGACGAGATGCACAACCTGCACGAGAGTGGCTACTCCACCGGCGACGCGTACGGTAACGCGATCATCAACACCTTGCTGCTCTACATGGAGAAC
Organism: Mycobacterium sp.; assembly: GCF_036488105.1. GTDB lineage: Bacteria > Actinomycetota > Actinomycetes > Mycobacteriales > Mycobacteriaceae > Mycobacterium. The sequence continues at coordinate 8,467 of NZ_DASXHW010000231.1, forward strand.
CACCGCGATGAGCTGGTGGTCTTCGGCGCCGGGTACGCCAAGGCCATGGATAAGATGCTGGAGGTCAACCAGGGTCTGCGACGCCGGTTCTCCACCGTTATCGAGTTCTACAGCTACAACCCGAAAGAACTCATCGCGCTGACCCAGTTGATGGGCCGAGAAAACGAAGACGTGATCACCGACGACGCCGTCGACGTTCTGCTGCCGGCCTACACCAGGTTTTACGACGACGAGACGATCTCCCAAGAGGGAGATCTGATCCGCGGGATCGACACGTTGGGTAATGCCGGCTTCGTCCGCAACGTCGTAGAAAAGGCTCGCGATCACCGCAGCTTCCGCCTCGACGACGAGGATCTCGATGCGGTGTTGGCCAGTGACGTCGATGAATTCAACGACGACCAACTGCGCCGATTCAAGGAGTTGACCCGCGACGACCTTGCCGAGGGGCTGAGCGCCGCGGTTGCGGAGAAGAAGAGCGACTAGTTGGAGCCGGAAGTTCCGGCCAATCTTTCCGACATCCCTGACAGGTGTTGTGTTGACGCAGTACTGTGGCGTTGCCAGCATAAATTCACACAGGCGTTACATGCACCTCGCTAGGTGAGGCGTCTGCACGGATACAGGCCACTGACCTCGAACGTCGAAAGACGCCCAGGGTCAGGACAGCTCCTCCCGGCTTAAGGGTTGAGCCCAAGTGGCTTCCGGAATCCCCGGATACGCCGTGCAGTGCCAAAGCTCCGGCGAGAGGGGTGCCCTCCGACCCTTCGCGTCGGGCAATGCTCCTCTCTTCGACCTCCGCGTGCATGTACGGGCGGAGGAGGTGGGGCCAGCACATAAACACATCCGAGATCGATGAACCGTTTGGTTCCGATCCGGGATCGCAGCGACTCCGTCAACTGAATTAGTATGCGCCACAACGTAACTCCGCTTGCATGGAGTCGTCGGGCGCACCGCGGCAGCTCGCGGGCCGAGGCCCCGTTTCCGGGTCGGACTTTTCCTGAAGGGGTTAGTCCATGTCTTTACTGACGACACAGCCGGAAATGATCTCCGGCGTCCACGCCATCGCGATTGCCGCGGGTTAAGGGGATCTACTGCAATGGATTACGGAATATTGCCACCAGAAATCAATTCATCTCGCATCTATGCCGGTCCCGGTTCGGGGCCGATGCTGGCTGCCGCATCAGCGTGGGACGGCCTGGCCGCCGAACTGGGTTCTGCGGCGTCTTCTCATACCGCGGTGATCTCCGAGCTCACCGAGGGTCCCTGGCGGGGGCCGGCCTCAGCGTCAATGGCGGCAGCAGCCACTCAATATGCCTCGTGGATGAGTGCAGCTGCCGCGCAAGCCGAGCAGACCGCCAGCCAAGCACAGGCGGCAGCAGCTGCCTTTGACAGTGCGTTTGCGATGACGGTTCCACCGGCGGTTGTCGCCGCCAACCGCGCCCAATTGGCCGCGCTGGTCGCGACAAACGTGCTGGGCCAGAACACCCCTGCGATCGCGGTCACCGAAGCCCTGTACGGCGAGATGTGGGCGCAGGATGCTGCGGCCATGTACGGCTACGCCGGTTCTTCGGCCGCCGCGGCGACGGTGACTCCGTTCAGCTCGCCGCCGCAGACCACCAGCCCGGCCGCAGCAGCCAGCCAAGGGGGAGCGGTGGCTCAAGCGACGGCCAGTTCGGCGGGCAGCGGTGCACAGTCGGCGCTGACACAGGTGGTCTCGACCCTCCCCAACACCTTGAATCAGCTCGCGTCGCCGCTGTCGGCAACCTCGGTCAATCCCTTTGCACCTGGGTCGAATACGGCCACGACGGGCATCGCAGGTCTGCTCAATCTGCTGGACGGCCAGACCGGATCGGCCGTTGGAAGCTTCTTGACGTCTGGTCTTTCGAACGGGATTCTCTCGGGCAACTGGCTCAATCCGGCCAGCATCAGCCCGGCCGTGACGAGCGCGTTCGCTGATATCGGGTTCCTGGCGGTGGCCGGCCAAGGCGTAGGCGGCCTCAATCCGGGCATGTTCACGGCGGCCACTGCACCCGCGGCGGTGAGCACCGTGGGTCACGTCGCCCCGGCGATCGGTTCATTGGGCTCACCCGGACTGGTCTCGGCTGAGATGGGTCGCGCCGCACTGGTCGCGAAGGTGTCGGTACCGCAAAGTTGGGCCACGACCGCTCCCGCGGCCGCCCAACCTGTTGGCACGCTGCCGGCTGCAGCGGAAGGCTGGGCGATCCCCCCGGGTGCGGGGCTGGAGGAGATGTCCGGAACACCGGGGATGCCCGGTATGCCTGCCATACCGCCGGGGAGCCTTGGCACTCGCGGCTACGGCTTTGCCGCTCCCCGCTACGGGTTCCGCCCCACCGTCGTCGCCCATCCACCGGCAGCCGGATAGCAGACAGGAGCCGGACAGTGACCTTCACGCCCGACGCAGTCCACGTGAGACGTCGATGTTGGCGCCGACGCCGACGGGGGCGCCCTCAGCGCTCGCCATCACTGACTTATGAACAGCCACAACGGATCTCGATCAAAGTCCACGATCCGTTAGTTGGCGTTTCCTCGACTCGTTATCCATCCCTATACCGGATGCAGCCGTACGTCATGCCCACGCGTTAAGTTGACTCCCTCCGATTTCGGTGGAACTATGGCTTCTGCAAGCACCTCGCTAGGTGAGGCGTCTGCATGGATACAGGCCACTGACCTCGAACGTCGAAAGACGCCCAGGGTCAGGACAGCTCCTCCCGGCTTAAGGGTTGAGCCCAAGTGGCTTCCGGAATCTCCGGATACGCCGTGCAGTGCCAAAGCTCTGTCGAGAGGGGTGCGGCGACCGGCTCATCTGCCGGCTCCGCCTCGTCCCGTGTGCACCGTGCAGGCACCCCTGTGTGCCCTGGCCGCGAGGAGGTGAGGCGAAGTGAGTCCAAGCGACAGTCCGTATCCGAGACCGGTGACCATTTCGTCCGGATCCGGCCCCGGCGTCCTCTCCACTATCTGAATCGGCTTGCGCCGCTTCGTTTATCACGCACGCGCTGTACTCATGTGCGCGTGATCCTGTCGTGCCAATGACATGCCTGCGGCGCGGGTTGAGCCTGCTTTGCAAAAGGAGAATTCCGATGTCTTTCGTGACCACACAGCCAGAATTGCTGGCTTCAGCAGCGAGCCAGCTGCAGGGTATCGGCGCGGTGATGACCGCCCAGAACGCGGCAGCGGCCGCCCCGACGACGGGAGTCGTGCCAGCCGCTGCCGACGAGGTATCTGCCTTGACGGCAACGCAATTCGGCGCTTACGCGGCGATGTACCAGGCGGTGGGCGCCCAGGCGGCGGACGTTCATGAGATGTTCGTGCGCACTTTGGGTGCCAGTGCCAATTCGTACGCGGCCACCGAGGCCGCCAACGCAATCGCAGCGACTTGATCGATGCCACTTAGTTAAGGCCAGTTCTTGAAGGAGTGCGGTGATGACTGTAACGCTGGATTTCGGAGCACTGCCACCGGAGATCAACTCCGCTCGCATGTATGCCGGCCCGGGCTCAGGGTCGATGATTACCGCTGCGGCCGGTTGGGAAGGTTTGGCGGCTGACTTGCGTTCGTTGGCGGCCTCCTACAGCTCGGTCGTCTCGGGGCTGACCAGCGATGGATGGCGCGGTCCGGCGTCGGCATCGATGGCAGCCGCGGCCGCACCCTATGCGGCATGGATGAACACCACCGCTGCCCAGGCTGAGCAGGCCGCGAACCAGGCCAACGCGGCCGCGGCAGTGTATGAAGCCGCGTTTTCGGCGACGGTTCCTCCACCGGTGATCGCGGCTAACCGCGCTCAGCTGGCGTCGCTGATCGCGACCAACTTCCTGGGGCAAAACACCCCGGCGATCGCGGCCACCGAGGTGCACTACGTCGAAATGTGGGCCCAAGACGCCACGGCAATGTACGGCTACGCGGGCTCGTCGGCGGCGGCCACCCAGCTGACACCGCTCAGCGCGCCGACAGAGAACACCAATGCGGGTGCGCTGGCAGGCCAGTCGGGCGCGGTCGCGCAGGCGACCACCACCTCGGCTGGCACGGGCAGCCAGTCGCTGTCTGAGCTGGTCACTATCGTGCCAAACACGTTGCAGGGATTGGCGTCCCCCGCATCGTCGACATCGTCCTCGGTGGCGTCATCGTCCTCGGGGCTCGGTGGCATCTGGAATCTGCTGACTGGGGGGTCCTCCGGGAATTCCGCGCTGGACAGCTTCTGGAGCGAGTGGGGACCCGACGCAAACATCTGGAACACCATATTTTCATCGGGGTTTTACACGCCGGGCAACACATTGGGTGCCTTCACGAGCTTGATCGGCGGCCAAGCAGCTGGTGCGGCCGGAAACGCCGCAGGAGCGGCTGCGAGCGACGGGCTCGGCGCCGCCGCCGGCGGGCTTGCCTCCCCGCTGGGAGGCCTGGGCGGGCTCGGGGGACTCGGCGGCGGGGTGTCGGCCGGCGTGGGCAACGCAGCCGCGCTCGGACCGTTGTCGGTGCCCCCGAGCTGGTCTGCGCTGGCTCCGTCAGCGCCGTCGCCCGTCGCCTCGGCGTTGGGCGGCAGCCCGTTGGCCGCGCCTCCTGAGGTCGCGACCGGCGTGCCGGGCGTTGCCCCGGCGGGTGCCGCAATGGGCGCCCGGGCCGGAGCAACGACCGGCATCGTGGACAACCGGTTCCTCGTCCGCCCGCCGATGGTCCCGTCGTGGGCGGCCGTCGGATAACCGAATCGGCTCTAGCCAACCACCACAACATATTTCGAAGGATTGGAGAGAGACATGCCTTCACGTTTTATGACCGATCCGCACGGGATGCGGTCGATGGCGGGCCGTTTCGATGTGCACGCGCAGACTGTCGAGGACGAGGCCCGCAAGATGTGGGCATCGAGCCAGAACATTGCCGGTGCCGGCTGGAGTGGTACCGCGCAGATGGCGTCCCACGACACCATGGGCCAGATGAACACCGCGTTCCGCAACATCGTCAACATGCTGCACGGGGTGCGCGACGGGCTGATCCGCGACGCCAACAACTACGAGAGCCAAGAGCAGGCATCTCAGCAGATCCTGTCCAGCTAGCCGATCACCCCTCACACGTCTTAGGAGAACACTTATGTCGATCAACTATCAGTTCGGCGATGTCGACGCCCACGGCGCGTTGATCCGCTCCCAGGCCGCTTCGCTGGAGGCCGAGCACCAGTCCATCGTGCGCGATGTGCTGGCCGCCGGTGACTTCTGGGGCGGCTCGGGATCGGTGGCCTGCCAGGAGTTCATCACCCAGTTGGGCCGCAACTTCCAGACCATCTACGAACAAGCCAACAGCCACGGCCAAAAAGTCCAGACCGCCGGCAACAACATGAACAGCACCGACTCCGCCGTCGGCTCCAGCTGGGCCTAACCCGCAGACAACAACCCACTGTGGCCCGCACACCCACCGGTGCGCGGGCCACAACCATCTCGGGAGCCGGGAAGATCACAAAAAGGCGCAACATGTCACGCGGATGAAGCCCTGTGTTCATCGCCAGGTCGTAGCCTGTGCATCACGTAGTTCACGCCCACACCAACGACAACCTCTAAATAAGGAGTGCTTTTCATGCCTTCACGTTTTATGACTGACCCGCACGAGATGCGGTCTATGGCGGGCCGTTTCGATGTGCACGCCCAAACCGTTGAGGACGAGGCCCGCAAGATGTGGGCGTCGAGCCAAAACATCGCCGG
>NZ_DASXHW010000215.1:0-9955 GCF_036488105.1 Mycobacterium sp.
AACGAAAACGTCAATGCGTTCGTCTATTGCCTGGACAAGTCCGCATGAGCGAGACCACCGAGGCTGCGCGGCGCGTCTCCCAGCCGCTGATCCCGCCGTTCCTGCCGCGGATGATCCACCGGCTCGCGCTGCCGATCGTCCTGATCTGGCTGGGCATTGTGTTCGTAACGAATACCATCGCGCCACAGCTGGAGGTCGTCTCCAAAAACCACTCGGTGTCGCAGAGTCCCAAAGACGCGGTGTCGTTCCAGTCGATGATGCGCGTCGGAAAAACATTCAACGAGTTCAATTCCGACGCCTCGGCGATGGTCCTCCTGGAGGGCGACAAGCCGCTGGGGGCGGAAGCGCACCGCTATTACGACGAGATCGTCAAGCGACTCGAGCAAGACAAGAAACACGTTCAGCACATCCAAGATTTCTGGAGTGATCCGCTGACCGCCGCGGGCTCCCAGAGCCACGACCAAAAGGCCGCGTACGTCCAGGTCTACCTCGCCGGCAACATGGGCGGCGGTCTGGCCACCGAGTCCAGCGAGGCCGTGCGCAAGATCGTGAACTCGGTGCCTGCGCCGCCGGGAATCAAGGCCTACGTCACCGGGGCGGGTCCGCTGATCGCCGATCAGTCCCACGCCGGCGAGAAGGGCGTCGCAAAAGTCACCCTCATCACCCTCCTGGTGATTCTGGTGATGCTGCTACTCGTCTATCGGTCGGTCAGCACCGTTCTGATCATGCTGTTCATGGTGTTCGTCGAATTGTTAGCGGCCCGCGGTGTCGTCGCGACGCTGGGGAACTACGGAATCATGGGCCTTTCCACGTTCGCCAACAACATGCTGGTGTTGTTGGCGATCGCCGCCGGAACGGACTACGCGATCTTCGTGGTCGGCCGCTACCACGAGGCCCGTGGTCTTGGTGAGACGCGTGAAGAAGCGTTCTACACGATGTTCCACAGCACCGCGCATGTCGTGCTGGGGTCGGGGCTGACCATCGCCGGCGCGATGTACTGCTTGAGCTTCTGCCGGTTGCCATACTTCCAGTCACTGGGCGTGCCCTGTGCGGTCGGCATGCTGGTCGCGGTCTTCGCGGCGCTGACCCTGGGCCCAGCGGTGCTGACAGTGGCTTCGTTCTTCAAGCTGCTGGACCCGAAGCGAAAGTTGCAAACCCAGGGATGGCGTCGCATCGGAACCGCCATCGTCCGTTGGCCCGCACCGATTCTCGCCATGACGATCGCGGTCGCCCTCGTCGGTCTGCTCGCCCTGCCCGGCTACAAAACGGACTACGACACCCGTCACTTCCTGCCGCCCGAGACCCCGGCCAACGTGGGCTACGCGGCCGCCGACCGGCATTTCAACCAGGCCCGGCTGAACCCCGAACTGTTGATGATCGAGACCGATCACGACTTGCGTAACTCGGCCGACTTCATCGTGCTCGACAAGGTTGCCAAAGCGGTCTTCCACATCCCGGGAATCGGTCGCGTGCAAACGATCACCAGGCCGCTGGGCACGCCGCTCGACCACAGCACCCTCGGTTTTCAGATGGGCGCGCAAGCCGCGGGACGGATCCAGACCCAGCATTACCAAGAGGAGCAGGCGAAGAACCTGCTCAAGCAAGCAGCCGAGCTTCAGAAAACGATGGCAACTCTGCATGAGCAGATGCAGGTCACTCAGGACCTCAGCAACACCACGCACGAAACCACCAAGCTCACAAAAGAAACCGTGAAGATCACCGAGTCGTTGCGTGACGACATCGCAAACTTCGATGATTTCTTCCGGCCGATTCGCAGCGGCTTCTATTGGGAGAAGCACTGTTACGACGTACCGCTGTGCTGGGCGGTGCGATCCATCTTCAACGCTCTCGACGGCATCGACCAAGTCAGCGAGAACATCGAGAATCTCAGCGCGAACCTGGACAAGCTGGACCAGATTCAGCCGAAGCTGGTGGCGCTGATACCACCGCAAATCGCCAGCCAGCAAGCAAACCTCGACACCATCATGTCGAACTACGCGACGACGAACGGGCTGAACGACCAGGCGAAAGCGCAGTCCGACAACGCCACCGCCCAGGGCGATGCGTTCGACAAAGCGAAGAACGACGACACGTTCTATCTGCCGCCGGAGGCGTTCAAGAGCCCGGATTTCGCGCGCGGTCTCAAGCAGTTCATGTCGCCCGACGGTCATGCTGTCCGGTTGATCATCTCGCATGAAGGCGACCCGGCTACTCCCGAAGGCGTCAGCCACATCGAACCGATCAAGCAGGCCGTGCACGAGGCGATCAAGGGCACCCCATGGGAGGGTGCCAAGGTCTACCTCGGCGGCACCGCCGCGACGTACAAGGACATGCACGACGGTTCCAACATCGACCTGTTGATCGCCGGAATCGCCGCGGCCACATTGATTTTCATCATCATGCTTGTCATCACCCGCAGCGTTGTGGCGGCCTTCGTGATCGTCGGTACCGTTCTGCTCTCGCTGGGCGCCTCATTCGGACTCTCCGTGCTGCTCTGGCAATACATCCTCGGGATTAAGCTGCACTGGATGGTGCTGGCGATGGCGATCATCCTGCTGTTGGCGGTCGGATCGGACTACAACCTGCTGCTGATTTCCCGGTTCAAAGAAGAGATTCACGCCGGGCTCAAGACAGGCACGATTCGCGCGATCGCCGGCTCGGGTTCGGTGGTGACGTCTGCCGGTCTGGTGTTCGCTGCCACCATGGCCACCTTCGCCTTCAGTCCGCTGAAGGTGATGGCCCAGGTAGGTACCACGATCGCGCTGGGTCTGTTGTTCGACACCCTGATCGTGCGGTCGTTCATGACGCCGTCGCTGGCCACCCTGCTCGGACGCTGGTTCTGGTGGCCGCAGCATGTGCGTCCGCGCCCGGCCAGTGTCATGCTGCGGCCGTACGGACCGCGTCCCGCGGTGCGTGAGCTGATACACCGTGACATCGAAGACGAAACTGAAGCCGGAGTCGTGGAGAAGGTCTAGTTACCTTGTGCGGCAGGCTGATTCGGCGGTCTGCGCTTCTTGGCTGGGCAGCCACAATGCCTGAATAGCCCTGCCGCTAAGTGGATTTCGGCAACGGCGTGGTATGGGCGTCCTGACCCTCGCCGAAACTCGTACCGAGCAGCGACCGCACCGCCGGGCGGGGCCCGCTCGGCCGGAGCATGGTGCTGGCCGGCCGCGGTCGGACCGGGATCGGCCACCAGAACCAGCGTCCGAGTAGTGCGGCGATGGACGGCGTCATGAACGACCGCACGATCAGGGTGTCGAACAACAGACCAAGACCGATGGTGGTGCCCACCTGTCCGATGATGCGCAAGTCACTGACCACCATCGACGCCATGGTGAACGCGAACACCAGACCGGCCGACGTCACGACCTTGCCGGTACTGCCCATCGCTCGGATGATGCCCGTCTTGAGCCCGGCGTGGATTTCCTCTTTCAATCGGGATACCAGCAACAGGTTGTAGTCGGACCCGACCGCTAGAAGGACGATCACCGACATCGCCAGCACCATCCAGTGCAGTTTGATGCCAAGGAAGTACTGCCAGACCAGTACAGACATGCCGAAGGACGCACCCAGTGAAATCGCCACGGTGCCCACGATCACGAAGGCCGCGACAAGGCTTCGGGTGATGATCAGCATGATGATGAAAATCAGGCAGAGCGAACCGATTCCGGCGATCAATAGGTCGTACTTGGACCCGTCTTTCCAGTCCTTGAACGTCGCCGCGGTGCCGGCGAGGTAGATCTTGGAATCCTCCATCGGAGTTCCCTTGAGCGCCTCCTCGGCGGCCTGCCGGATCGAGTCGACTCGCGCGATGCCCTCCGGCGATGCCGGATCGCCCCGATGCGAGATGATCAAGCGCACGGCCTTGCCGTCCGGCGAAAAGAAGTTCTTCAACGCTCGCTTGAAGTCCTTGTTCTGGAAGACTTCTGGCGGCAGGTAGAACGAGTCATCATTCTTCGCTTGATCGAATGCGTGACCCATGGCATTCGCGTTGGAGCTCATGTCGTCCATCTGATTGAAAATCCCGGACATGGTGCTGTGCATGGTCAGCATCATGGTTCGCATGTTCTCCATGCTGTCGATCATCGGCGGGAAATCGACGATCAGCTGCGGCATCAGCGAGTCGAGTTGATCGAAGTCCTTTGTCAGCACCTGGAATTTGTCGTCGATCTCGTCGACACCATCAACGGCATCGAAGATGGATCGCAGCGAGTAACAGATCGGGATGTCGTAGCAGTGCTTTTCCCAGTAGAAGTAGCTGCGCATTGGCCGCCAGGTGTCCTCGAAGTTAGCGATGTCATCGCGCAGTTCCTCGGTGACTGCCTGCATTTCCTTTGTCTCACCGACCATTTTGTGCGTGGTGTTGGTGAGTTGCATCATGAGGCCGTACATGTGCCTCATCCGGTTCATGGTGTCCTCGAGCTCATCGGCCTGCTTGAGCATGTCGTCCATGCGAGCCTTCTGGAACTTCATCGTCTGTACCTGCCCGGCGTTCTGCATGCTGAGCTGGAACGGAATAGACGTGTGCTCCATCGCGGTGCCCTCGGGGCGGGTAATCGCTTGCACGCGTGAGATTCCCGGGACGCGGAAGATGCCTTTGGCGAGCTTGTCGAGAACGAGGAAGTCCGCCGGATCGCGCAAATCATGGTCGGCCACGACCGTCATGACTTCCGGCATCAAACGGGCCTGGGAGAAGTGCCGCTCCGCTGCGTCGTATCCCTTGTTGGCGGAAATGTTGTGCGGTATGTACAGCCGATCGTTGTAACTAGTCTGGTATCCCGGCAGCGTCAGCAGTCCGATCAGCGCTACCCCGCACGCCGCGGCGAGAATGGGCAGCGGCCAGCGCACTATTGCGGTGCCTAGCCGCCGCCAGCCTCGGGTCTGGATCCTGCGTCGGGGGTCGAACAATCCGAACCGACCGCCGACCACGATCACGGCCGGAACCAGTGTCGTCGCGACGGCGACGGCGACGACCATACCGACTGCGCATGGCACACCGATGGTTTGGAAGTACGGCATGCGGCAGAAGCTCAGGCAGAAGGTGGCGCCGGCGATCGTCAGGCCGGACGCCAGCACCACGTGAGCGACGCCGTGGTACGTCGTATAGAAGGCGGTTTCACGATCTTCGCCGTGCTGGCGTGCCTCTTGATAGCGGCCGAAGAAGAAGATGGCGTAGTCGGTGCCCGCCGCAATTCCCAGCGATACCAACAGGTTAACGGCGAAGGTGGAGAGCGCGATGAGCTGGTGATAGCCGAGGAACGCGACTATCCCCCTGGCCGCGGTCAATTCGACGAAGACCGTGAGTAGCAGGCACACCACCGTCCGCACCGAGCGGTACACCAGCAGCAGCATGGTGAGAATCACCAGCATGGTCACCATGGTTATCTTGACGAGGGTGCTGTCGCCGCTGTGGTGCATGTCCGACACCAGCGCCGAGGGGCCGGTCACATAGGTCGTCACACCCTTGGGCGCGGGTGTTCGGTTCACGATGTCCCGGACGGCTTTAATCGACTGTTCGGCCAGGGTGGTGCCCTGGTTGCCGGCGAGGTTGAGTTGGACGTAGACGGCCTTGCCGTCGGGGCTTTGCGCGCCCGGCGCTGTGAGCGGATCTCCCCAGAAGTCCTGCACGTGCTGGATGTGCGCCGGATCGGCTCGCAGTTGTTTGATGATGCTGTCGTAGTAATGGTGGGCGTCGTCACCGAGTTTGTTGTCGCTTTCCAAGACAAGCATCGCGAAGTTGTCGGAGTCAGATTCCTTGAATAGCTTTCCGGTGATCTCCATCGCCTGCACCGAGGGTGCGTCTTTGGGGCTCAGGGAAACCTGGCGTTGCTCGGCGACTTGATCCAGCGGCGGGACGGCCACGCTCAGCAGGAAGATAATCGCCAACCACGCCAGGATGACGAGCGGTGCAAACTTGTGGATCATCCTCGGGAGCCGCGGCGGTCTGGCGCCCTCGGGGCTCGGCTGCCGGTTGATCATGCGCCTTTGAGAACGCAGTAGGTAAAGGCATTCACCTCGTGCGAGACATGCTCGGCTTTAACCACGTCGTCGACGATGATGCGGCAGCCCAGGGTGTTGCTGTTGCCTTGCGCCACAATGTTTCCCACGACTGACGCCGCCTTCGTCGTCAGCTTCAGCGTCCACGGCAGCGTGGCGCCGTCGACGTGCTGCGGATCGGCGTTGGTGTCGAAATAACTGATGTCGGCTGTGCTTCCCGGCGGGCCGTACACCTCGTAGGTGATCCGTTTGGGATTGAAAGGCTTACTGTCGTCGGTCGCGCTGTCGGAATAAGCAGGGCGCTTTTCAGAGCCGAAAATGCCGTGAATCCGCCACACCGTGAAACCCCCGAGGCTGATCACGATCACAATCACGAGCGGGATCCACGCCCGCTCCAGCACCCTGAAAATCGAAATCCCCTTCACCCATTGCCGCGTTACCGGTCGGCGGCGGCTGATCACCGCGACGTGCGTCGGCCTACCAGCCGAGTCCGATCAGGGCTGACGCCTAGTACCAGTGCCACAGCGACATGTCGCCGCGCGGGTAGTTCTGGCAGTTCTCGGTTTCCTTGGCGACGACGCCCTTGTTGTTCCAGAAGATCTTCATGTGATTGGGCCACGCCAGCCACAGCGGATCGGCCTGCGGGGCGTAGAAGTTGGCGGAGTAGCCCCTGCGGTCGGCCGGCGACAGCGAGTAGAACCAGTGCGCCTTGTCGATGGCGGCCTGATTAACGTTCGGGTGGTTGTTGAAGTCGATCATGTACCGCTGGTAGTACACCGGCTCGAAGTCCCGCGCGGCGGCAAGGATTTGCTCGGCGTCGCACGTCGTCGAGATCATCCGCCTCGGGATCGGGAAGTCCTCGGTCGAGTCGTTGGATGTACAACCGTCACACGGACCCAGCGGATCCGCGTGGGCGGCCTGCGGGATGAACATCGGGGCGACACAAAGCGCAAGCGCTGCGAGACCGGCGCGGACGGCACGGCTCAGACGAAAAAGACGCATGCGATCACTATAACGCTCCGATAAAGGCTGCGCCCAGGGGCTGGGAAGCTTGGCTAACCAACCGCCGGCGTGATCTCCAGGCCCACGTGAACCTTGTCGATTCCACCCCGCACGACGGAGTGCGCGTAGAACCACGGGGCGTGGTACCAGTACCGCTTGAGGACCGCGTTGTAGACCCGGCGGGTCTCCGATTTCGGCAGCACCCGGGCGACGCCTTCGACGTCGTCGCTCTTGGGCTTGCCCAACGGTCCGCTCTTGGCGATCGTCACCCGCGGAGTGTTTTTGATCCGCTTGGTCTTCCACGAACCGTCGTCGGTGATCACCAGAAGCTTGTCGCCCTCCGGCACACCCCAGATCGCGGTCGGCTTGGGCCGACCGTCCTTGGTAAAGGTGGTCAAGAGCAGGTACTTGGACTTGATGACGTCGTGAAAGCTGGTAGGCACACCTCCCTTTATAACGGTGGGGCCCTGGTCACGCCGAACGCGTGACGCCGATCCGGACTCGGCCTACTGTGTCGTCATAGCCAAGGACGAGTGCAGATGAACCCCCACGACGAGTCCGACACAACACTGGAAGACCTTCGCGGCGATCTGGCGCTGCGGTACAAGTGGACGCCCAGCGGAGGAACCTCGGTCGACCCTGCTGTGGTCGAGGCCGATATGGCGGCGCTGGACCGCGACGGCTACGTCATCTGGGAGAACCTGCTCACCGCCGAGCAGTGCGCGCAGATCCGCGACGTCGTCAATCCCTGGCTCGGGCACACCGGACGCAACTCGTTCGAGGGGCGGCAGACTCAGCGGGTTTACAGCGTGCTGAGCAGAACGCGGGTCTGCGATCCACTTGTCGACCATCCGCGGGTGCTGGCCGTGCTCGATCGGCTGCTGATGCCCAACTACCTGCTCTCGGCGTTGCAGGCCATCAACATTCAACCCGGCGAGGCCGCGCAGCTGGCCCACCACGATGACGGCTTCTACCCGGTGCCCCGTCCCCGCGAGCCGTTAGCGGCCGCGACGATCTGGGCGATCGATGACTTCACCGTCGACAACGGCGCGACCGTCCTCTACCCGCGTAGCCACACCTGGGGCAAGCGGCGGCCAGGCCCGGACGACGAGGAGGTGCCAGTCGTCATGCCAGCCGGCTCGTGTGTGTTCTTCGTCGGGACCCTCTGGCACGGCGGCGGAGCCAACTCCAGCACCGCCGACCGCCTGGCCGTCACCGCGCAGTACTGCCAACCCTGGCTACGGCCGATGGAGGCCTTCACCCTGTCGGTGTCGCGGGAGACTGCGCGGACTGTGTCCGACGACATCCGCCGCATGCTCGGCTACAGCATCCATCCGCCGTTCGTCGGCGCGGTCGACGGTCTACACCCGCTCAGGCTGCTGGAAGACCAGTAGCGCGCCGCCGTCGGCAAAAGGATGGCAACATTCGGGTCATGACTAGACCCAACGTCGGTCGCATCGTTGCCGGTGCGTCACTGATGGTTTTGGCCGTTCTCACCGCTCCTGCCGGCGTTCCTGTCGCCGCAGCCGATGGATGCCCGGACGCCGAAGTGGTGTTCGCCCGCGGCACCGGCGAGCCCGTCGGTCCCGGCGGGCCCGGCCAGGCCTTCTTCGACTCACTGACCTCGCAACTTCCCGGCAAGACGGTGAATCTCTATCCGGTCAACTACCCGTCGACCACCGATTACGCCAACAGCGCCAAGGCCGGCGCCGTCGACGAGGTCGCCCACGTTCAGGGCACCGTCGCCAGCTGCCCGAAGACGAAGGTGGTGATTGGCGGGTATTCGCAGGGCGCCGGGGTGGCCGACCTGACCAGCCATCAGCTGTCCCCACAGGTCGCCAATCACGTTGCGGCCGTTGCCCTGTTCGGAAACCCGCAGAGCAGCTACGCAAAGGGACTGGCGGACAACCAGATTCCGGCGCTCGACCCCAGCTACAGCCCGAAGGCCATCGACATCTGTCTCCCCAACGACAACATCTGCGCCGAAGGCGGCACCATCATCGCCCACCTTGGCTATGTCCCCGATGCGACCAACCAGGCCGCGACGTTCGTAGCACAGAAGCTCTAGCGCTACTTCTCCCGGTCGGTATCTTTGCTCGGCTGAACACGTTTCGGCTCGCCCAGCATCTTCGGGGTGCCGAGCCGTTGAGCGTTGTTCTTACTAGGCAAAACACAGGTTTCTCGGTGGCGTTGTACTCCGTGTTATCGGGCGAATTTTCGCGCCCATTCCGAGGGTTCTTGCCGCCTTGCCGTCTCCGTTGATTGGCTCTCTCGGGCGGCCCGATACCTTTTTGCTGTCAACAGTGAAAGGGTGCCATTTCAAACGCGATCCTCTGACCGCCCGGACCTGTGTGACGGCGGCGGCGTTTAATGATCGACATGACTCAATCTCCAGGTCCGGAAGGCAACAGGCCACCGCCTGGGATAAAACCGGCGCCCCCGCTACAGGCGTTGACGTGGACCGGGCTTACCGAAGGCCGTTGGTCGCTAGTCGTCACGAAAGAGACAGGCTCTATCGCGGCCTCGTTGAGTCCTATCGAGCATGCCTGGAGCGATAACCGGGAGTATCTGATCGGAGCACTCAAAGAAGGCTGGTGGCTCGCCCTGGAAGTCGACGGCCAGATAACCAGTCTGGCGTCGCCCTTCCCTTCCGAAGAAGCTGCTAAGAGGCAGGCGGAGGCGTGGGAGGCCGACCACAGGTAGCCGCCCCGTTCTCTCCTCGGGGCGGCCAGAAGGTCGCTTTTCGCCTAACCGCGCTGGGATCTATCGGAGGCCGGGCGGCGTCCATGCCCGGCCGCTAGCGACTTGCGCGGGGGCGCGGTGCTTACCGCGACGTGTTCACCTAACGGCCGTAGCGTGGGCGGGGATCCCGTAAGGAGGGCCAAATGGCCGAGTCTGAGTCAGGCGACAACATCGCCGCTCTGCTTACGCTGGAGTGCCGCGACCATCACTACTG
>NZ_DASXHW010000340.1:0-5356 GCF_036488105.1 Mycobacterium sp.
ATTGAACCACGATGCGCCCCAGGCTGATTCGGCGACGACATCGCCGGACGCCACGGCGAGCATCAACAGCACGAAACCGATCACGGACACTTCCGCTACCCGCCCGGGTCGCAGGAACCGCAGATAGCAGCCCATGAACAAGGCAATCGGGATCGTCATCGCGATGGAGAACACGCCCCAGGGACTTTGCGCCAATGCCCGCACCACCACCAGCGCGAGCACCGCGATGATGATCACCATAATGACGAAGGTCCCGACCAGAGCGGCGGCACCGCCGATGGCGCCGAG
The DNA here is from genome assembly GCF_036488105.1 of Mycobacterium sp. Classification (GTDB taxonomy): domain Bacteria; phylum Actinomycetota; class Actinomycetes; order Mycobacteriales; family Mycobacteriaceae; genus Mycobacterium. Next base: position 289 of record NZ_DASXHW010000340.1, read on the forward strand.
CTCGTCGCGGGCCATCTGACCCAGCGAGCGGCCACGGCGCCGGGTGGAGATCCACAGCACCAGGTAGTCCTGCACGGCGCCGGCGAACACCGCGCCGATGATGATCCAGATGCTGCACGGCAGGTAGCCCATCTGGGTGGCAAGCACCGGGCCGACGAGCGGTCCGGCCCCGGCGATCGCGGCGAAATGGTGGCCGAACAACACCCGCCGATCGGTGGGCACGTAGTCGATGCCGTCGTCGAAAACCTCTGCGGGCGTGGCGTAATCGTCGCGCGGACGCACGATCTTTGCCTCTATCAGCCGCGCGTAGAACCGGTATCCGATGACGTAGGTACAGATCGCCGCGACGACCAACCACACCGCGTTGACCGTCTCGCCACGGGCGAAGGCGATGATCGCCCAGGCCACTGCTCCGAGCACGGCGATCACGCCGATGAAGATTTTGTGCTTGGTGCCGATGGGGGAGCGGTCGATGATGGCGACCGGCGGCAGGTCGGCGTCAGTGTGGATGTAGCTGAGGTATTGGGTATCGGGCGTCGGCTGCGGCGGTGCGGCCACGGCGCCTCCTGTCGTGTCAACACGCGAAACTGGGCCGCTGGCAGCTTAACCCCGGTATATGGCGCGCACCGTGTCGATGGTGTCGGCTTCGTCGGGGCGTTTGTCGTCGCGGTAGCGCAGCACCCGGGCGAACCGCAGCGCCAAGCCGCCGGGGTAACGCGACGAGCCCTGCACACCGTCGAACGCCACCTCGACCACCTGCTCCGGCCGCAGTTGCACGACGTAGCCCTCGGTGCCGCCCGCCGCCAGCTCCTGAAACCGGACGGTCTGCCACTCCAGCATCGCGTCGGTCATACCCTTGAACGTCTTGCCCAACATCACGTAGCCGCCACCGGCCGGGTCGAGGGCACCCAGATGAATATTCGACAACTTTCCTTTACGCCGGCCCGACCCCCACTCGACGGCCAACACCACCAGATCCAGGGTGTGGACCGGCTTCACTTTGAGCCACCCGGCCCCGCGGCGGCCCGCCTCATACGACGCGGTCAGCGACTTGGCCATGACGCCCTCGTGGCCGGCAGCCAGCGTCGTATCCAGGAAGTCGCCGGCGGCAGCCGGATCCGACGTGATCAGCCGATCGACGCGGTTCCGCGCGGGCACGATGTCGTCGAGCACCGCGGCGCGCTCGCTGGTAGGCGCGTCGAGCAGGTCGATGCCGTCGCGGTGCAGGATGTCGAAGAAGAAGACCGAAAGCGGCTGGGCGGTGCGGGCGGCCGCGACGTCGACCGACCGGCCGAAGCGTGAGGCGGTGACCTGGAAGGGCTGTGGCCGGCCGTCCGGACGCAGCGCGATCGCCTCGCCGTCGGCGATCAGCTCGCGAACCGGCAGCGCCAAGGTTGCCTCGACCACCTCGGGCAGTCGCGCGGTGACGTCGTCGAGGCTTCGGGTGTAGACGGTGACCTGATCGCCCGCTCGGTGTATCTGCACTCGGGCGCCGTCCAGCTTCGCCTCGAAAACCCCTGTACCGCCAAGCTTTTCCAAGGCTTCTCCGACGCCCGAGGCGGTCTGGGCGAGCATCGGGCCAACTGGCCGGCCCACCTGCAGGGTGAACGCGTCCAACGCGGCCGCACCGCCGGTTAGGGCCGCGGCTGCGACTGCCGGCAGTGCGCCGCCAAGCATCGCCGCCCGCCGCACGGTGGCGGCGGGAATCTGCGTCGCCGCGGCGACCGCATCGGCCATCACACCGGCCAGCGCGCCCTGGCGGAGTTCTCCGGTGAGTAGGTGCCGAAGAAATGTCTGCTCGACGTCGGTCGCGGACGCGAACAATCCGGCGACGAGGTCAGCGCGTCGCGCTTGCGAGCCCTTGCCCGACACCGCGCCGATCGTTGACAGCGTGGTGTCGACGCCGAGGACGGTCAGGCTGGGTTGCGCCGCGGCCGGCGCCAGCGACCGCAATGCCGCCCAGCCCACACCGATTTGGCGTTGCGGCAGGTCGCCGGACAGCCATGCCACGACGATCGCGACCAGCACGGGATCAGACTTGGCCTGGCTCAGCAACTCGGCGATCCGCGCGATCTTGGCCCGCCGCGAAGCCGAGCCACCCACGTCAACCGAGGTCGTCGCCACGTCGATCAGCAGCACAACCCACCTTTACACGCCTGACCGACAACGTCACGCGGCGCCGCGATAGCGTGCAGCTAACGCGCGGGCACTGCCCGAACAAACAAGGAGGTTTGAATGGAGATCAACGGCAAGAAGGTCGTCGTCATCGGCGGCGCCTCGGGCATGGGCCGCGCCAGCGCCGAGTTGCTGCACGCCCGTGGTGCCAGCGTCGCGATCTTTGACCGCGAAGAGTCAGACGGCAAGGAGGTGGCGGCCGGTATCGGTGGTGACTTCTACCCGGTGGACGTCACCGACTTCGCCGGCACCGAGGAAACGCTGAAGACGGCTGTCGACAAACTCGGTGGCCTGCACGTCACGGTGACCACGGCCGGTGGCGGCATCGCGAAGCGGACCATGTCGAAATCCGGTCCGCACGATCTGGAGTCCTTCCAGTCGGTCGTCGATCTCAACCTCATCGCCTCGTTCAATATCAGCCGGCTGGCGGCCAGCTACATGAGCCAGAACGAACCCGAGGACGAGGAACGCGGCGTCATCATCAACACCGCGTCGATCGCGGCATTCGAGGGCCAGATCGGTCAGGTCGCCTACACCGCGGCCAAAGCCGGGATCGCCGGCATGTGCCTGACCATGGCACGCGACCTCGGGTCGCTGGGCATCCGCGTATTGGCGATCGCGCCAAGCCTGTTCGCGACCGGGTTGACCAAGGGCATCCCGGACGAATTCGCCAGCGCGCTGACCAAGGATGCGGCGTTCCCGAAGCGGCTGGGCCGCCCGGAGGAGTACGCCAAGCTGGTCGCGGCCATCGTGGACAACCCGATGCTGAACGGCCAGTGCCTGCGGCTGGACGCCGGCCAGCGGTTCGCGCCCAAGTGACGAGCTAGTCGTCAGACGGCGGCGCTACCCGCGCGAGTCAGAAGCCAGGGTCGTGATCGGGGCCAGATCCAGCCCTAGCTTCTATTTCGCATCCCGACCGACCACCCGGTTGGGAGGCCGGCGGATTTAAGTACACTCTTTGCCACCGGCCAACGGCGTCCTAGAGGAAGGCCCTGCCATGGGTATCGCACTGACCGACGACCACCGCGAACTCGCCGAGGTAGCCCGCGGGTTTCTCGCCTCGCAGAAGGCCCGCGCAGCCGCGCGGTCGCTGCTGGATGCGCCCGAGGAGGGCCTACCGCCGTTCTGGCAAGGCCTCGCCGAACTCGGCTGGCTGGGACTGCATATCGACGAGGAGCACGGCGGTTCGGGATACGGGCTGCCCGAACTCGTCGTCGTCATCGACGAACTCGGACGTGCAGTGGCGCCGGGGCCATTCGTACCGACCGTCATCGCCTCTGCGGTGATCGCCAAAGACGGCTCAGCCGAACAGAAGTCGCGGCTGCTGCCGGGCCTGATCGACGGAACCGTCACCACGGGCATCGGTCTGGGCGGCAACGTCAGCCTGAGCAACGGCGTGGCCGACGGTGACGCCGGCATCGTGCTCGGCGCGGGCCTCGGTGACCTGCTGTTGATCGCGGCCGGTGACGACGTGCTGGTGGTCGAGCGCGGCCGCTCCGGCGTCTCCGTCGAGGTCCCGGAGAATTTGGACCCGACCCGGCGCTCCGGACGGGTCCGGTTGGAGAAGGTCAGCGTCAGCGACGACGACGTCCTGCCGGGAGCACACGACTCGGCACTGGCACGGGCGCGGACGCTGCTGGCCGCCGAGGCGGTCGGTGGAGCTGCCGACTGTGTCGACTCCGCCGTAGCGTACGCCAAGGTGCGCCAGCAGTTCGGCCGGACCATCGCCACGTTCCAGGCCATCAAGCACCACTGCGCGAACATGGTGGTGGCCAGCGAGTCGGGCATCGCTGCGGTGTGGGACGCGTCCCGCGCCGCGTCCGAGGACGAGGAGCAGTTCCGGCTAGCGGCGGCTTCGGCTGCGGCACTGGCGTTTCCGGCCTACGCGCGCAATGCGGAACTGAACATTCAGGTGCACGGCGGGATCGGATTCACCTGGGAGCACGACGCGCACCTGCACCTGCGCCGCGCGTTGGTGACGACGGCACTGTTCGGTGGGGACGCACCCGCCCAGGACGTGTTCGAGTTGACCGCCGCCGGTGTCGCCCGGGAGAGCAGCCTGGACCTGCCGCCCGAGGCCGAGGAAATGCGGGCCCGGATTCATGCCGACGTCGCCGAGCTCGCCAAGTTGGACAAGCAGGCGCAGCGCGACAAGCTGATCGAGACCGGCTACGTGATGCCGCACTGGCCCAAGCCATGGGGGCTGGCCGCAGATGCTGTGGAGCAGTTGGTCATCGAAGAGGAATTCCGTGCCGCGGGCATCAAGCGCACCGACTACGGCATCACCGCGTGGGTGATCCTGACCCTGGTGCAACACGGAACGCCGTGGCAGATCGAACGATTCGTCGAGAAGGCGCTGCGTAAAGACGAGATCTGGTGTCAGCTGTTCTCCGAGCCCGAGGCCGGTTCTGACGCGGCGTCGATCAAGACCAAAGCCACCCGGGTCGACGGGGGCTGGAAGATCAATGGCCAGAAGGTGTGGACCAGCGGGGCGCAGTACTGTGCGCGCGGTCTGGCCACTGTGCGCACCGACCCGGAGGCCCCCAAGCATGCCGGCATCACCACGGTGATCGTGGACATGAACGCCCCCGAGGTCGAGGTGCGTCCACTGCGCCAGATCACCGGCGGGTCGGACTTCAACGAGGTGTTCTTCAACGATCTGTTCGTGCCCGACGAGGATGTGGTTGGTGAACCCAACACCGGCTGGACGGTCGCGCGGGCCACGCTGGGCAACGAGCGGGTCAGCATCGGCGGCAGCGGATCCTTCTACGCGGGTTTGGCCACGCAACTGGTTCAACAGGTCAAGGATCAGCCGGATCGGTTGGCGGGCGGGCGAACTCGGGTCGGCCGATACCTGGCCGAGGAGAATGTGCTGCGGTTGCTGAACCTGCGC
>NZ_DASXHW010000327.1:0-3981 GCF_036488105.1 Mycobacterium sp.
GAGGCGTTGCCGAAGGTGGGCAAGGTCAAGGCGCAGGAAATCATGACCGAGCTGGAGATCGCCCCGACGCGCCGTCTGCGCGGCCTCGGCGACCGTCAGCGCAAGGCTCTGCTGGAAAAGTTCGACTTCGCCTAAGTCCGGCGACGATGCAGGCCGAAGGGCCTGACGTGGGGGCACCCCCAGCCGCTCAGCGGCGAGGACGCGAGCCGGGCGCTAAGCCCGGCGTCTTCCAGGAGAGTCGTTGAACACCGACGGGGGACCGGACGGCAGTCGTGCGGTCGTTACAGGACGCGTGGTTGTGCTGTCCGGTCCATCCGCGGTGGGTAAGTCGACGCTGGTCCGCTGCTTGCGTGAGCGAGTCCCGGATCTGCATTTCAGCGTCTCGGCGACCACCAGAGCACCCCGGCCCGGCGAACTCGACGGCGTCGACTACCACTTCGTGACGCCCGGTCGCTTTCAGCAACTGATCGACGACGGTGCCCTGCTGGAATGGGCGGAAATACACGGCGGCCTGCACCGATCGGGCACCTTGGCCGGACCAGTCCGCGATGCCGTCACCGCCGGGCACCCGGTACTCATCGAGGTGGATCTGGCGGGTGCCCGCGCCGTCAAGCGCGCGATGCCCGAGGCGCTCACAGTGTTTCTGGCCCCGCCGAATTGGGAGGCGTTGGAGGCCCGCCTGGTCGGTCGCGGGACCGAAACGCCCGAGGTGATCGAGCGCCGGCTGACCACCGCACGCGCGGAATTAGCGGCTCAGGACGACTTCGACGAAGTCGTGGTGAACCGGCAATTGGAAACTGCGTGCTCAGAATTGGTATCCTTGCTGGTGGGCACTGGGCCGAACACGGCGTGACCCGCATTCAGACTCGATTCAGCTCTCGTCGCACACCGATTAGCCGCCAGGAGAATATCTACGTGAGTAGTTCACATACCGACGCTTCACTAGCCGCCGTCCCCGACCAGTTCGACCCGGCGTCGGGTGGGATCGGTGCCTACGACACGCCGCTGGGCATCACCAACCCGCCCATCGACGAGTTGCTCGCGCGGGTGTCCAGCAAGTACGCCCTGGTGATCTACGCAGCCAAACGTGCCCGTCAGATCAACGACTACTACAACCAGCTCGGCGAGGGCATCCTCGAATACGTCGGCCCACTGGTCGAGCCGGGGTTGCAGGAAAAGCCGCTGTCGATCGCAATGCGCGAGATCCACGGCGACCTGCTTGAGCACACCGAAGGCGAGTAGCGGAATCAAGGCGGGCGTGCGATGAGCCTCTCGGATGAGAAGCGGACGGACCGTAAACGGGTCGTCGTCGGCGTCGCCGGGGGTATCGCCGCGTACAAAGCCGCCACCGTCGTTCGTCAACTCACCGAGGCCGGCCACTCGGTCCGCGTCATCCCCACCGAATCCGCGCTGCGATTCGTCGGGGCCGCCACCTTCGAGGCACTGTCCGGCGAACCAGTCCAGACCGGGGTATTCGAGGACGTTCCGCGGGTGCCGCACGTCGCCATCGGCCAGGCTGCCGATCTCGTCGTCGTCGCGCCCGCCACCGCCGACCTGTTGGCGCGTGCCGCACACGGGCGCGCCGACGACCTGCTGACCGCGACGCTGCTCACCGCCCGATGTCCGGTGCTGTTCGCTCCGGCGATGCACACCGAGATGTGGCAGCACCCTGCGACCGTCGACAACGTGCAGACGCTGCGCCGCCGCGGTGCTGTGGTGCTCGAACCGGCCTCTGGACGGCTCACTGGGGAGGACAGTGGCGCGGGCCGGCTGCCGGAGGCCGAGGAGATCACCACGTTCGCCCAGCTGCTGCTGGAACGGCACGACGCGATGCCCTACGACCTGGCCGGCGTCAAGATGCTGGTGACCGCGGGTGGCACCCGCGAGCCACTCGACCCGGTCCGTTTCATCGGCAACCGCAGCTCGGGCAAGCAGGGCTACGCGCTGGCGCGGGTCGCCGCCCAGCGCGGCGCCGAGGTCACGCTGATCGCCGGGCACACCGCCGGCCTGATCGACCCGGCGGGCGTCGAGGTCGTGCACGTCAGCTCGGCCCAACAACTCCGCGACGCGGTGTCCAAGCATGCCCCCGACGTGCACGTGCTGGCGATGGCGGCTGCCGTCGCCGACTTCCGGCCGGCGCACGTTGCGACCGCGAAGATCAAAAAAGGCGCCGAGGAGCCGCAGTCCATCGACCTCGTCCGCAACGACGACGTGCTGGCCGCGGCCGTGCAGGCCCGCGCTGCCGGGCAGCTGCCCAACATGCGGGGGATCGTCGGCTTCGCCGCCGAAACCGGCGACGCGAATGGTGACGTGCTGTTTCATGCCCGGGCGAAGTTGCAGCGCAAGGGATGTGACCTGTTGGTGGTGAACGCCGTCGGTGACGGTAAAGCCTTCGAGGTCGACAACAACGACGGGTGGCTGCTTGCCGCCGACGGCACCGAGTCAGCGCTGCAGCCCGGCTCGAAGACTCTGATGGCCAGCCGTATCGTGGACGCGATCGTCACGTTCTTGCAGAGGGGCGCTGGGGACGCCACCTAGCCTCCCTGCTGCGTAGACCGGCCGGTAGCATTTACCGGCCGACCGATATGGTTTGTCTAACTAACGTTTTTAACATGGATTTAGAAGGGTGAGGGTGTGAGCGAAAAGGGTCGTTTGTTCACCAGCGAATCGGTGACCGAGGGGCATCCGGACAAGATCTGTGACGCGATCAGCGACTCGGTGCTCGACGCGCTGCTGGCGGGGGATCCCCGCTCACGCGTCGCCGTCGAGACGCTGGTGACCACCGGGCAGGTTCACGTGGTCGGCGAGGTGACGACGACAGCCAAGGAAGCCTTCGCCGACATCACCAACACCGTTCGTGAGCGCATCCTCGACATCGGCTACGACCACTCGGACAAGGGTTTCGACGGGGAGACGTGCGGGGTCAACATCGGCATCGGCCGTCAGTCGCCCGACATCGCTCAGGGCGTCGACACCGCGCATGAGACGCGCGTCGAGGGCGCCGCTGACCCACTGGACTCCCAGGGCGCCGGCGACCAGGGCCTGATGTTCGGCTACGCCATCAACGACACTCCTGAGTTGATGCCGCTGCCGATCGCACTGGCCCACCGGCTGGCGCGACGGCTGACCGAGGTACGCAAGAACGGCACGCTGCCCTACCTGCGCCCGGACGGCAAGACGCAGGTGACCATCGAGTACGAGGACGATGTCCCGACCCGACTCGACACCGTGGTGGTGTCCACCCAGCACGCCGACGGCATCGACCTGGAGAAGACGCTGGATCCCGATATCCGCAAGCACGTGCTCGAGACCGTCCTCAAGGAGCTCGCGCACGAGACGCTGGACTCCTCGTCGACGCGGGTGCTGGTCAACCCGACCGGCAAGTTCGTCGTCGGCGGCCCGATGGGTGACGCCGGCCTGACCGGCCGCAAGATCATCGTCGACACCTACGGCGGCTGGGCCCGCCACGGCGGCGGCGCCTTCTCCGGCAAGGATCCGTCCAAGGTGGACCGGTCGGCCGCGTACGCGATGCGCTGGGTGGCCAAGAACATCGTCGCCGCCGGCCTGTGCGAGCGGGTTGAGGTTCAGGTGGCCTATGCGATCGGCAAGGCCGCCCCGGTCGGCCTGTTCATCGAGACGTTCGGCACGGCGATCGTCGACCCGGTCAAGATCGAGAAGATCGTGCCCGAGGTGTTCGACCTGCGTCCCGGAGCGATCGTGCGTGACCTGGACCTGTTGCGGCCGATCTACGCGCAGACGGCCGCCTACGGCCACTTCGGCCGCACTGACATCGACCTGCCGTGGGAGCGTCTCGACAAGGTCGACGACCTCAAGCGGGCCATCTAGCTTTGCCGCCGTCTCGAGTGTGACGTTGCAGTCACATTCGACTTATTACGTGACTGCAACGTCACGCTCGACGGACCCGAACGCGGGCTCTAAGCGGTGAATCGGTAGTCGTCGAGATCGAAACGGCGGCTGCGC
>NZ_DASXHW010000439.1:0-20460 GCF_036488105.1 Mycobacterium sp.
CATCCCACGACGGATGGCGCAGCTCCATCGCCACGGGAATCCAGTCGGGCATCACAGTCAAGAAATGGTCAAGTCGTGCGTCGTCGCGTTGCATCGCCGGATGCAGCTGAACCAGCAGCGCTTCGCGGCGATCGCCCAGCGCGGTCCAGCACCGCTCGAACCGCTCTACCCACGGTTCAGGTGAACCCAACCGCCGGTAGTGCGTCAACCCGCGGTGCGCCTTGACTGACATGCCAAAGCCATCGGGCAGCCGCTCGCGCCAGCCGGCGAACGTAGCGTCCTTCGGCCAGCGATAGAAGCTGGCGTTGAGTTCGACGGTGTCGAATTCCTCGACGTAGTGACGCAGCCGTCTCGCGGCCGGCAGTTTCGGTGGGTAAAGCACTCCGGCCCAGTGGTCGTAGGACCAACCCGAGGTGCCAATTCGCACAGTCACCGGACGACTCAACCGACGACCCGTCGGCGGACGTCGTCATCGAGGGATGTCCGTACCAACGCGGCGGCCAACCTGGCATTAGCCCTCGGCGCAAGGGCGCCAAGCTTTTCCGGGTCGCTGGGCAAGCCAAGAGCCTTGGCGGTTCGGGTGGCACGTTTGTCGAAGTGCGGGCGGACCCAGGTCCAGACGTCCTGGACTTCGCGGAGAAAGATGTCGGCTCCGGTGTCTCCAATTCCCTTGAACTGCTTCAGCATTTGCTTGGCAGCCGCCACATTGTTGGATGTCCGTCGCGGGATTTCCCGCAAGTCACCGGAGTAGTCGTCGACGACGCGCTGAGCCATCTCGGTGAGCCTGGTCGCCGAGCTCTCGTCGTAGCGCACGTAGTGCGCACGACCGAACGCCTCGATCATGGTCTGGCGCTCGGCGTCGAGCACGGCCTTCGGTGTCTTGAGGCCGTCGCTGAACAATTCATGGCCGGCGCGCATGGCAATCGTTGCATCGATGGGCTTGCTGGCGAGCATGCACAGCACCAGAAGTTGAAAGAGCGGCATCGGTTTGTCGCCGATTCGGACGTCCGCCTCGGCGGCGTACGTCGTCCCGGCGACTTTCAGAAGTCGTCGAACCACCCGCTTGTGCTGGTCCATGGTTGACGGCGTACCCGCACCCAGGGTTCGCAAACGTGATGGTTACTTGGGTGGTAACCCTTGCGCGAACTCGACGCCGCGCGTCACCCAGGCGGTCAGCTGTCGTTTGGTTTTGACGCCGTCAGCGTCGACGCGGATCCACCCGCGGGCCTCACGACCAGCCATCACCATCGGGTTGACATGGGCTCGCGCCAAGAGCTTTTCGGTCTCATCCGGCGGTACCCGCACCAGGATTCCGCCCTGCTTGCTGACGGCCACGGACATGTTGCCGTTGATCAGGAACGCCAGGCCACCGAACATCCGCTTCTCCTCGACGCCACGGATAGGGCCCAGCAGTTCACGGATGCGATCGGCGAGGTCGGTGTCGTAAGTCATGCTCAGTCCAGGTCTACCCGGATGGTCAGCAAATCGCTACCCATCAGCCGGACCAGGGCGCTGTTGAGCCCGGGCAGCCCGCGTAACCGTTCGTTCACGTCATCGCCTGGCATGAGGTGGGCGGTGCCGGTGCGCCAGGTGCCGCGGATGCGCACCCGCACAGCGGGATTGGCCTTGATGTTGAGCACGTAGTGCGAATGCTCGCCATGCTCGGACACCATCCAGAATTCGTTGCCGATCACCCGGCCGCCGATCGCGGTACGACGCGGCTCACCCGACTTGCGCCCGGTGGTCTCCAGCATGGTCATCGGTGACCGTCGACCGACTGGATTGACCACCAGGCGCTGAGCCGTGTGAACGATGCGTCGTTTGAGCGTTTGCAGGTCGGTCATGCCCGCAGGCTATCCGACCTCAGGCGGCGGCGGTCACCTCTTGCGATGCCGGTTCCAATGCCTGGGCGACGATCTCGGCGACGTCGGTCATCGGCTTGACGTCCAAAGCCTCGAGCACCTCGGCGGGCACATCGTCCAGGTCGGGTCCGTTGCGCTGCGGGATGAACACCGTCGCCAGCCCGGCCCGCTGCGCGGCCAGCAGTTTCTGCTTGACGCCGCCGATCGGCAGCACCCGGCCGTTCAGCGTCACCTCGCCGGTCATGCCGACATCGGCACGGACCTGGCGTCCGGTGGCCATCGACACCAGCGCGGTCACCATCGTGACGCCGGCTGACGGGCCGTCCTTCGGGACGGCGCCCGCGGGTACGTGCACGTGGATCCGCCGGTTCAGCGTGGCGGGGTCGACGCCCAATTCCGCGGCGTGCGAACGCACATATGACAGGGCGATTTGCGCGGACTCCTTCATCACGTCACCCAGCTGACCGGTCAGCTGCAGACCGGGTTCGCCGTCGTTGGCGCCCGCTTCGATGTAGAGCACGTCACCGCCCAGCCCGGTCACGGCCAGGCCAGTGGCCACACCCGGCACCGCTGTGCGTTCGGCCGACTCGGGGGTGAAGCGCGGGCGGCCAAGGTAATCCACTAGATCCGGCTCGTCGATCGTCACCGGATCCTCAGCGATCTTCGTGGTCACCTTGCGCAGCGCCTTGGCCAGCAGCCGTTCGAACTGCCGCATGCCCGGCTCACGGGTGTAGTCGGCAGCGATCTTGCGCAGCGCCGCCTCGGTCACAGCGACTTCGTCGTCGGTCAGGCCGGCACGATCGCGCTGCCGCGGCAACAGGAAGTCCCGCGCGATGGCAACCTTGTCGTCCTCGGTGTACCCGTCGATCTGCACGAGCTCCATCCGGTCCAGCAGCGCCGAGGGGATGTTCTCGATGACGTTCGCGGTCGCCAGGAACACCACATCGGACAGGTCCAGATCCAGGTCCAGGTAGTGGTCCCGGAAAGTGTGGTTCTGCGCGGGGTCGAGGACCTCCAACAACGCCGCACTCGGGTCACCGCGGTAGTCAGAGCCCACCTTGTCGATCTCGTCGAGCAGCACAACGGGATTCATCGATTCGGCTTCGCCGATGGCACGGACGATCCGGCCCGGCAGCGCGCCGACGTAGGTGCGACGGTGGCCGCGGATCTCGGCCTCGTCGCGCACACCACCGAGTGCGACGCGGACGAACTTGCGGCCCAACGCTCGGGCAACGCTCTCGCCCAGGGACGTCTTACCGACACCGGGCGGACCGGCCAGCACCATTACGGCACCGGAGCCGCGACCGCCGACAACTTGCAGGCCGCGCTGTGCACGCCGGGCTCGCACCGCCAAGTACTCAACGATGCGGTCCTTGACGTCGTCCAGCCCGTGGTGATCGGCGTCGAGAATCTCGCGTGCGGCCTTGAGGTCGGTCGAGTCCTCGGTCCGGGTGTTCCACGGCAGGTCGAGCACGGTGTCCAGCCAGGTGCGGATCCAGCCGCCTTCGGGGCTCTGGTCGCTGGAGCGTTCGAGCTTCCCGACCTCGCGCAGCGCGGCCTCGCGGACCTTGTCCGGCAGGTCGGCGGCCTCGACGCGGGCCCGGTAGTCGTCGGAGCCTTCGGGCTCACCCTCGCCCAGCTCTTTGCGGATCGCGTTGAGCTGTTGGCGCAGCAGGAACTCCTTCTGCTGTTTTTCCATGCCGTCGCGGACATCCTCGGCGATCTTGTCATTGACCTCGACTTCGGCCAGGTGGTCGCCCGTCCAGTCGATCAACGCCGTCAGCCGCTCGGCGACATCCTCGGTCTCCAGCAGCTGGCGCTTCTGCACATCGGTCAGATACGACGCGTAACCGGCCATGTCGGCCAGGGCCGAGGGGTCGGTCAGCTTGTTGACCACGTCGACGAGCTCCCAGGCCTCACGGCGCTGCAGCATCGCCAACAGCAACTTCTTGTATTCGCCCGCGAGCTTGCGGGTCTCGTCACCCAGTTCGCTATCGGCGACCTCGGTCACCTCGACCCACAGCGCAGCACCTGGCCCGCTGGCGCCGGCGCCGATGTGGGCCCGCCGCTCACCACGCACGACGGCCGCGGTGCCGCCGCCGGGGACCCGGCCGACCTGCACGATCGTCGCGAGCACGCCGTAGGACGGGTAGCGGTCCTCGAGCCGGGGCGCGATCAGCAATGTGCCGGACTCGGTGGCACGCGCAGCGTCGACGGCCGCGCGAGCGGCGTCATCCAGGGCGATCGGCACCACCATTCCGGGCAGCACGACCGGATCGCTGACGAACAACACGGGCACCGATTTGGCTTCAGCCATCATTCCTCCAAAGTTAAGTCTGATGCGCTCAACCTGGATGGCCGCGGAATTGTTCCCGGTAAGTCAGGAGATGGTTGATTCGGCGGCGCGTGTGGCGGTCATCGCGCGGATCCAGTTGCCGCAAGCACGCAACGTTCACCGATTCTTTACCGTCGAGCCGCGGTGTGTTTCCATGTTACGGCCAGGTAACGCGCGAAGCTGGTGTCATGGTCGATATCTTGGTTGTCATCGGAATTGTCGGGTTCGTGGCCGCAATAGTGTCTGTGATCTTCGGCTTAGGGCGGGCGGACCGTCGCCGAGTAGATTTTTCCGGAGCCGTCGATCGTCACCGCACAGGAGTTAGTGCGTCGCCGCACCAACGGGGGTAGCGAGGGTAGCCGTGTCCCGATCCCGAAATCGGGGCGCGCCGACAAGCACCTCGGGGGTGGAAGTTCCAATGCTGGACCATCGCACCCCTGCACACTTCGAGGTGCAAAACCGAACTCTTCTGCTGGTCTGTCAGGCACTTGCCGGGGAAAGCCACGTTTTCGAGCTGCTCGCCAGTGAGATTCCAGCGCTGGAAAGTCCAAATCGTTGCAGGGGTTGATCACCACACACCCGCCCGAATCAAACATACATTCGAGTATGTCAGAACAGTCCGACACACCCCTCAGGCCGGTGGGTCGATCGGCAGCAGCCGTCGCAGTTGGGTCACGTGCTTCGGTGAGAGTTCCTCGAGGCAGGTGACGCCGAGCAGTTTCATGGTGCGCATCAGCTGGCCGGACAGGATTTCGACGGCCCGACTGACGCCGGCTTCACCGCCGGCCATCAGCCCGTACAGGTAGGCCCGGCCGACGAGGGTGCAGCGCGCACCCAGAGCGACCGCGGCGACGATGTCGGCGCCGGACATGATGCCGGTGTCGACGAGGATCTCGGTGTGCGCGGCGAGTTCACGCGCGACGACAGGCAACAGATGGAACGGCACGGGTGCCCGATCCAGTTGGCGGCCGCCATGATTGGACAACACGATGCCGTCGACGCCGAGATCCACCACTGCGCGCGCATCATCGAGGGTCTGAATGCCCTTGACGACGAGCTTGCCCGGCCACTGCGATTTGATCCACGCCAAGTCATCGAAGGTCAGGCTCGGGTCGAACATCGTGTCCAGGTATTCGCCGACGGTGCCCGACCAGCGATCCAACGACGCGAACGACAGCGGCTCGGTGGTCATCAGGTCGAACCACCAGTGCGGTCGCTGCGCCGCATCGAAGACCGTCCGCAGCGTCAACGCCGGCGGAATCGACATCCCGTTGCGGACATCGCGCAGTCGCGCGCCGGCAACTGGGACATCGACGGTGGCCAGCAGGGTGTCGAAACCGGCCTCGGCCGCCCGCCGCACCAGTGCCATCGAGCGGTCTCGATCGCGCCACATATATAGCTGAAACCACTTGCGGCCCGGCGGCTCAGTGGCCGCTACGTCCTCGATCGAAGCGGTTCCCAACGTCGACAGCGAAAACGGGATGCCCGCCGCCGCGGCGACTCGGGCGCCCGCGAGCTCGCCTTCAATGTGCATCAACCGAGTGAAGCCGGTCGGCGCTATCGCGAACGGCATCGCGACGTGCCCGCCCAGCACCTGCCAATCGGTGCGGGCAGCGCTGACGTCGCGCAGGATCGTCGGGTGAAACTCGATGTCGCGAAAGGCTTGTCGCGCACGGCGCAGCGAAATCTCATCCTCGGCTGCGCCGTCGGTGTAATCGAATGCCGCCCTTGGCGTTCGCCGTTTGGCGATGCGCCGCAGATCATGGATCGTCTGAGCATCGTCGAGCCGGCGCTGAACACGGTCGAACCGGGGCTTGCGAAAGCGGATCAGCGGCGCGAGGTCGCGCGCCTTCGGTATCCGTCGTTTGACCACTGTGTCACGGTAGGTCTTATGCAATCCGCAAGCGACCCCTTTGATCTGCAGCGTTTCGTTGATGCGCAGGAGCGGGTGTACCCGACTGTCCTCGACGAGCTGCGCGCCGGCCGCAAGCGCAGCCACTGGATTTGGTTTGTGTTCCCGCAGATCGCCGGCCTAGGCAGCAGCGCCACTGCGGCCAGGTACGCGGTGTCCTCACTCGACGAAGCCCGCGCCTACCTCCGCCACGACGTTCTCGGGCCGCGGCTGCACGAGTGCACCCGGCTGGTAAACGCCGTGCAGGACCGCTCGATCGGCGAGATCTTCGGGTCACCCGATGACATGAAGGTGCGCTCGTCGATGACGTTGTTCGCCCACGCGACCGAGGACAACGGCGATTTCGTCGAGTTACTGGCCCGCTACTACGCCGGCAACGAGGATCCGTTGACGCTGCGGCGTCTGACTTAGGCCTGCCGCAGAATCCGCCAACCATGCGGCTCGACGGAGATCGCATCGACGACCTCTTGCGGCGGCGCTCCGCTTCCGGCGATCACCTCGGCCGGGCCGGAGTCCAGATGCACCCGCAGCGGGGCATCGTCGATGTTGAGCGCGACGATCAATGCCTGCTCATCGTGACGGGTCTGGTAGACGTACTGCCGGTTGTCCAGCCGCAGCGCCGACGTCGACGCGGCGTGCAGCCACGGGTGCCGTCGGCGGAACCCGATCAGGTATTGGTGCAGCGACCAGACCTCCACCCCGCGGGCGTCCAGCTGCACTGGGGGAGAGCCGAATTCGGGCCGTACCGCGTCGTCTCCGCCGAACCGTTCCTCCTTGATCCCCTGGTAGCCGAACTCGTCGCCGGCGTAGATACTAGGAACGCCGCCAACGGTCATCAGGATGACCAGGGCGTGGGCCAGGTGCTCGCGACGCTGCAGCTGGCTGACGATACGCGTCACGTCGTGATTGCCGATGAAGGTCAGCGGCGCAAAGCTTTCCACAAACTCCGTATGTCGCCGCAGAGCATGGTCCACTTCAAAGAAGTTGCCGTCGTTGAGGCCGCTCCAGATCGCCTTCCACAGCTCGTACTGGGTGGCCGAGTCGAATCCGGTTTCGCGGACCACTGCGGCATAGTCACCGTGAATCAGCTCCCCGACGAACCACGCGTCCGGATGCTGCTGACGAACCTTGGGCAGAACTGCGGTCCAAAACTGCTGTGGCACAGCGTAAGCCGCATCCAGCCGCCAACCGTCAGCCCCGCGGCCCAACCAGTGCGCCATGACGTCAGCGGTGTACTCGACGACCTCGGGATTGTCGTGGTTCAGCGTGAGCAGTCCGTCATGGCCTTCGAAGGTCTGGATCCTGCCCGGCCGGCCGCGAAACCAGCGCGCCGCGGCGTCGTCGTTTGTCGCTTCGCGATGACGCTGAAAATCGACGCCGACGTGGTTGAAAACCCCGTCGAGCAGCACCCGCAGACCCCGCCGCCGCGCTTCAGCGATCAGGTAGTCGAAATCGTCCTCGTCGCCGAGTCGCGGATCGATCCGGTAATGGTCGGTGGTGTCGTAGCCGTGGGTGCGTGAGGCGAAGATCGGCCCGAGCGCGATCCCGGACGCGCCGAGCGTGATCGCGTGATCGAACCACTCGGCGATGCGCCGGAGTCGGTGCTCATGGGGATCGGGCGGAACGCTCGCGGGAAACGCGCCGACGAATCCCAGCGGATAGACATGCCACCAGATCACATGCTCGACCCAGGCGGGGGCGGTCACCGTCGGTACCTGACCACGTAGAGCGCTTTGATCTCCTCCTCGAGTTCAGGCGCTGGACCGTCGACCACGGCCCTGGGCGCCACCGAGCGAACCGGCAGCATGACAACCGGCGGTGCCGGTGCGTCCCACTCGATCAGCCAGTCGGTCAGCTGCATGTTGGACGTTGCGTACACGATGCGCCCCAGTCCCGCCCATGCATGCATGGCCGCACACATCGGGCAGTGCTCACACGATGTGTACAGGGTGGCCCGAATACGTTGCACCGGAGCTAGATTAGCGACAGCCCAGCGGATCACGCCCAACTCGGCGTGCAGGGTCTGATCGTCGTCGGTGACGCGGTTGTGATCCTCGTACAGTGTCTGCCCGTCGGCGCCGACCAGCATCGCACCGAAAGGGCCGTGTCCGGCTTTCAGTGCGATGCCGGCAAGCTCGGTGCAGCGCCGCAAGTGCTGCAGATCGACGTCGCTGACGACCACAGACCCGAAGTCTACGGACTCCGATCTACCCGGCGGTCGCCAACGTTTGGGCAGTGGTGATCGCCTGCGCGACCCCGGTGACGATCGCGGCGGCCTTCAACGCCTCCAGGATCGCTTCGCGGTCGACGCCGGCCTCGCGCAAGTTGTGCTCGTGGGCCGTCACGCAGTGCGAACACCCGTTGATCGAGGACACCGCGAACGACCACAGCTCGAAATTCGTTTTGTCCACGCCCGGGTTACCGATGATGTTCATCCGCAGACCGGGACGAAGGTCGTCGTACGTGCCGTCCAGGAAGCCGCGACCGCGGTAGAAGACGTTGTTCATGCCCATGATCGACGCGGCGCCCAACGCCGCCTGGTAGGCCTCGGCTGACAGGATGTCGGCCGCCTCGGCCCCAATTTCGGTCAGCACCTGGGTATTCCGCGTCGCCGCGGCACTGGCCAGCAATGTGCCCCAGAGCTGTTCTTCATTCAGAACCGTACTGCGGCTGATCGACCCAAGATTGAGCTTGAGGTCCTTGGCGTAGTCGGGCAGTGCGTCTTTCAGATTGTCGACACTCATCAGATCCTCCGATCAGGCCGATGCCTTGAGCAGTTCGCCGGCGTCCAGCGTGGGGTCACCCTTACGCCAGTTGCACGCGCACAACTCGTCGGACTGCAGGGCGTCGAGCACACGCAGCACCTCGTCGACGTTGCGACCCACCGAACCGGCGGTCACCGAGACGAATTGGATATCGTTGTTGGGGTCGACGATGAACGTGACGCGATCGGCCACACCCTCGTTGTTGAGCGCCCCGGTGGCTTCCACCAGTTCGCGCTTGAGGTCCGAAAGCATCGGGAACGGCAGCTTCTTCAGGTCGTCATGCTGTGCGCGCCACTGAAAGTGCACGAACTCGCTGTCGACCGAGACGCCGAGCACCTGGGTGTCGCGGTCGATGAATTCGTCGTTCAGCTTGCCGAAGGCGGCGATTTCGGTCGGGCACACGAAGGTGAAATCCTTCGGCCAGAAAAAGACCACCCGCCACTTGCCTTCGAAGTCGCCACTGGAGATCGTGGTGAAGTAGTCCTCGGGCTGTTGTGCGTCGACCTTGGAGAGGTCGCCACCGATCAACGCCGTCAGCCGGTAGGCCGGGAACTGGTCGCCAATAGTCAGCAATGCCATGTCGCTCCTCCACTAAAATTGGATTTAGTCCAGAATTCTGCTGCCACCATCCTGCCGGAACGACACTTTGAACGAAAGGTGATCTTTCCCACTACACTGATCGGTATGACCGATAAGAGTTATCAGCCGACGATCGCCGGACTCCGGGCCTTCGTCGCGGTCGCCGAGAAGCAGCATTTTGGCAGTGCTGCAACAACTCTCGGGGTCAGCCAATCGACACTTTCGCAGGCATTGTCGGCACTGGAGACCGGTCTCGGGGTCCAGTTGGTTGAGCGGTCGACCCGCCGCGTATTCCTCACGACGGAGGGGAGGGCGCTGCTGCCGCAAGCGCAAGCGGTGATCGAGGCCGCGACAGCGTTCACCGCCGCGGCCGCCGGGTCCTCGGACCCGCTGCTGGGCACCATCCGGCTGGGCCTGATCCCGACGGTGGCGCCATACATCCTGCCCACGCTGCTGGGCGGGTTGGCCGATCGACTGCCTGGGCTCGCCTTGCGGGTGATCGAAGATCAGACCGAACGGCTCTTGATCGGGCTGCGTGAAGGTTCGGTGGACGCCGCATTGATCGCGCTGCCGGCCGAAGCCAGCGGCATCACCGAAATCCCGATCTACGAGGAAGATTTCGTGCTCGCTCTGCCGCCGGGACATCCGCTAGCCGGCAAGCGACGAGTGTCGCCGACCGCGCTGGCCGAGCTGCCGCTGTTACTTCTCGACGAGGGCCACTGCTTGCGCGACCAGGCACTCGACGTCTGCCGCACCGCGGGTGTGCGTGCCGAACTCGCCAACACCCGGGCGGCGTCGCTGGCCACGGCGGTGCAGTGCGTGACCGGCGGGCTGGGCGTGACCTTGATCCCGCAGAGCGCGGTGCCGGTGGAAACTGCGCGTAGCCGCCTGGAACTGGCCTACTTCGCCGCACCTCGCCCCGGACGGCGCATCGGGTTGGTGTTCCGATCGTCCAGCGGCCGTGAAGGGCCGTACCGGCAACTGGCCGGGCTGATCGGCGAGCTACTCGCGGACGACCAGCTGGTACGCCCGGCGGGTAGCGACGGCGACCCCACCACACCGCCCGAAGTGAACGTGTTCTAGTTTCGGGAGATGCTGGACTTCACGAAGGAGAACATCAGCTCCGAGGAGGTCGAACGGCTGCGGTCGGTCTATGGCCCCTTGGCTGAATCCGTCCGGGAATTGATCGACGCAACGGTCAGAACGGAGATGGACGCCGTTGCGGTCGCGGCGGCCAAAGCCGAGATCGATTCGGCCACCGCACGTTTGCGCCAAAAGCAGACCGACGGCAGCTTCGGTGTGCGCTATCTGGCCAGTGGCGAGCGGATGGCGTGGGGAAACGCCGTCATCGGGCTGCGCAACCCGATCGCGCCACCGGTGGAGATCCGTCACGACGCCACCGGTAAATCCGTGTGCGACTTCCATCTGGGCGCCGCCTACGAGGGACCACCCGGCCACGTCCATGGCGGTGTGGCCGCACTGGTGCTCGATCACCTGCTGGGGGAAGCGG
Source organism: Mycobacterium sp. (assembly GCF_036488105.1). GTDB lineage: Bacteria > Actinomycetota > Actinomycetes > Mycobacteriales > Mycobacteriaceae > Mycobacterium. The sequence continues at coordinate 10,964 of NZ_DASXHW010000439.1, forward strand.
CCAGTGATGGCATCAATCCGCGCCTGACCGGGACGATCAGCTTCCGCTATGTGCGGGCCACCCGACTGGGCCGGCTGCACGCCGAAGCGACGAACACCCACACGGATGGCGTGAAGACCTACGCCGTCGGCCACCTCGCCGACGACGAGGGGATCACCGTCGAGGCCGACGGTGTATTCATCCAACCGCGCTGGGCGCGCGACCGCTCGGAATAGGTTTCGGTCATGGAAAAAGTAGTCGCGGTGCTCATGGCGGCCGATCGTGACGAGGACTGGTGTCAACGGCAGCGGGGATCCGTCGCCGAGGCGATCCTCGCACTCGGCGTTGCCGGGCTGACCGTCAATGTCCGCGATGCGGCCGTGACTCATTCGATGATGACGCTGACCACGCTCGATCCACCCGGGGCCGCCGTGGTCAGCATGTGGACGCAACAGTGCTACGGCGACCAGACCGCCGCGGCGCTGCAACTGCTGGAGGATGAGTGCAATCAACTCGCGGCCTATCTGGTCACCGAGTCGATTCCATTACCGGCGCCCCTCGAACTAGGCAGCCGTACAACAGGTTTGGCTAACATTGCGTTGCTGCGCCGGCCGGCCGAGCTGGACCAGGCGAGTTGGTTGCAGCGCTGGCAACATGACCACACGCCAGTGGCGATCGAGACTCAGTCCACGTTCGGTTACACGCAGAACGCGGTGGTGCGTGCGCTGACTCCGAGTGCCCCGCCGCTGGCGGGCATCGTCGAAGAGCTGTTCCCGGCCGAGGCGATCACCGACCTGAAGGCCTTCTTCGGCGCGACCGACGACGCCGACCTGCAGCAGCGATTGTCCCGAATGGTCGCCAGCACAACGGCATTCGGCGCGAACGAGAACATCGACACCGTGCCGACTAGTCGCTATGTGCTGAAAACGCCCTTCCACAGCTGAGGAGACACCAGTGATACTCCAGGTCGACGATCAGAACCGGGTACGCACGCTCACCCTGAACCGGCCCGACGTGCTCAACGCGTTCAACGAGGCGCTTTACCAAGCCACCGCCGAGGCGTTGCAGGCGGCAGCCGAAGACCCCGACGTCGCTGTCGTGCTGTTAACCGGTGCCGGACGCGCCTTCAGCGCCGGCAATGACCTCAACGAGATGCAGGCGCGCATCACCGATCCCGAAATGGCCAATCAGGGATCGCATTTCACCGCGATGATCAACGCGCTGACCCAGTTGCCCAAACCGCTGATCTGCGCCGTGAACGGCGTCGGCGTCGGGATCGGCACCACCATCCTGGGTTACGCGGACCTGGTATTCATGTCGGCGACGGCCCGGCTGAATTGCCCGTTCACCAGCTTGGGCGTCGCGCCGGAGGCGGCTTCGTCGTACCTGCTGCCGAAGTTGATCGGCCGCCAGAACGCCGCCTGGCTGCTGTTGTCCTCGGAATGGGTGGGCGCGCACGAGGCGTTGGCGATGGGCATGGTCTGGAAGGTGTGCGAACCCGAGGATCTGCTCGCCGAGGCCCGTAGGCACGCGGAAATCCTGGCCTCCCGGCCGATTCCGAGCCTGATCGCGGTCAAGCAATCCATCGTCGAACCCACGCGCCCTGACATCGCTGCAGCGACCGAACGCGAAAATGCGCATTTCGCAGAGCTTTTGGGCGGGCAGGCCAATGCGGCGGCCCTGGCGGATTTCACCGCCAGGCGAGGCAACTAAGCGTTATGAGCGGGTCGGCTGCAACCGCGCGGCGGCCTCGATGATGGCCCGCAGTGTGCGCCGGCACCGTCCGCAGTCAAGACCTGCGCCGCATGCTGCGGCGACCTCTTTGGAGGTCGAGGCCCCACAGGCGACCGCGTCGGACACGGTCTGGCTGGTCACCCCTTCGCACAGGCAGACGTACATCAGCGCACCTCCGCGATCCGAGACTCCGACAAGCGAACAGCCGACATGTTAGTGGAGTCTAACCTAACCTGCTTCGTGAAGGCTAACCTAACTTTCCTACGGCGTCAGACCGGAGTCCCGCTTTTATGTACGCAAGTTTGCCGCAGCAGTGGGCGCCGAGTCATCGAAGGGCGTTTACAGCCCCGCCGATCCGTCTCGGCAATTTCTCCACCGACAAACGTCGAATAGGAAGCTGATTCACTCAGCAAAGGATTGCATTACTTAGGGAACGCTGACCTGAGTGAGTATTACCTTCGGTGACAAGGCTTTTGGCCTGCGGTAACGTGGCCCCGACACGCGCTGCGGCGACCTAGACGAGGAGTGACAGTGGAAGGCGATCCCGACGTTTTGCGCTTGCTGAATGAGCAATTGACCAGTGAGCTGACCGCGATTAATCAATATTTTCTGCATTCCAAGATGCAGGAGAATTGGGGTTTCACCGAGCTGGCGGGCCACACCCGCGCCGAATCGTTCGATGAGATGCGGCATGCCGAGGCGATCACCGACCGCATCCTGCTGCTGGACGGGCTGCCGAACTACCAGCGGCTTTTCTCGTTGCGCATCGGTCAGACGCTGCGTGAGCAGTTCGAGGCCGACCTGGCGATCGAATACGACGTGCTGAACCGTCTCAAGCCCGGCGTCATCATGTGCCGCGAGAAGCAGGACTCGACCAGCGCCTTCCTGCTGGAAGGCATCATCGCCGACGAGGAAAATCACGTCGACTACCTGGAGACCCAGCTGCAGCTGATGGACAAGCTCGGCGAGGAGCTGTACTCGGCTCAGTGTGTTTCGCGTCCGCCGACGACGGGTCAAGCCGGCGGCTGAGCGGGTATAGGCGCTCGGTATGACAAGAGCGCAGACCACGGCAGACCCCGACACCAGCGGCGCATTGGTCAGTCCGCAGCGCCGGAATTTCGTCTTCCTGGCGATCGTGCTGGGCATGCTGCTGGCGGCGCTGGACCAAACCATCGTCGCCACCGCACTGCCGACGATCGTCGCCGATTTGGGTGGGGCGGGCCATCAGTCGTGGGTCGTCACCAGCTATCTGCTCGCCTCGACGATTGCCACCGCGCTGGTTGGCCGGCTCGGTGATCTGTTCGGCCGCAAGACGATATTCCAGGCGGCGGTGACGTCCTTTGTCGCGGGATCGGTGTTGTGCGGGCTCTCGCAGTCGATGGCGATGCTGGTCGGCGCCCGGGCGCTGCAGGGGATCGGCGGCGGTGCCATCACTGTCACGGCCACCGCGCTGATCGGCGAGGTCATTCCGCTACGGGATCGCGGCCGCTATCAGGGCGCGTTGGGTGCGGTATTCGGTGTGACCACGGTGATCGGCCCATTGCTGGGCGGCTATTTCACCGACCACCTGACCTGGCGGTGGGCGTTCTGGGTCAACGTGCCGGTCTCGATCGTGGTCTTCTTCGTTGCCGCCGCCGCGATCCCGTCGCTGGCCGCACGCGGGAAGCCGGTCATCGACTACGCCGGCATCCTGTTCGTCGGCCTGGGCGCGACCGGCCTGACCCTGGCCACCAGCTGGGGTGGCACCACCTATCCGTGGAACTCGCCGACGATCATCGGTCTGTTCGCCGCCTCTGCGGCTGCGCTGGGTATCTTTGTCTGGGTCGAAAGCCGTTCGTCTGGGCCGGAATCCGCGCCCATCCTGCCGACTCGGCTGTTCGCCAATCCGGTCTTCGCCGTGTGCTGCGTGTTGTCGTTCGTGGTCGGCTTCGCGATGCTGGGCGCGCTGACCTTCTTGCCGACCTACATGCAGTTCGTCGACGGGGTGTCGGCGACGACATCGGGTTTGCGCACACTGCCGATGGTCGCCGGGATGCTCTCGACGTCGATGGGCAGCGGTGTCCTGGTGGGCCGGACCGGGCGCTACAAGATCTTCCCCGTCGCCGGAACGGCGTTGATGGCCCTCGCGTTTCTGCTGATGTCCCGGATGGACCCGTCCACATCGGCACTGCTGCAATCGGTTTACCTGTTCATCCTCGGCGCAGGTATCGGGTCGTGCATGCAGGTGCTGGTGCTGATCGTGCAGAACACGTCGAGTTTCGAAGACCTCGGCGTCGCCACATCGGGAGTGACGTTCTTTCGCACGATCGGCAGTTCATTCGGTGCGGCGATCTTCGGCTCGCTGTTCACCAATTTCCTGCATAGCCGGCTCGGTCCGGCGTTGGCGGCGAGCGGCGCATCCCCGGCAGCCGCGAATTCGCCTGAGGCGCTGCACCGGCTGCCACGCGCGGTCGCCGCGCCGATCGTCAGCGCCTACGCCGCGTCGCTCACCCAGGTGTTCTTATGCGCGGTCCCGGTCGCGGTCGTCGGATTCGTCCTGGCGCTGTTCCTCCGCGAGGTTCCGCTGCGGGATATCGGCAACAACGCCGCCGACATGGGTGACGGGTTCGCGATGCCGACCACGCAGACGTCAGAGGAGATGCTGGAAACCGCGATCGGACGCCTGATGCGCGGCGAACCGGGTATGCGGTTGCGCAGCATCGCCATGCGGCCCGACTGCCGGCTCGACGTCGCCGATTTGTGGGCTTTGTTGCGTATCAACCGGCATCAGCGGGCATTGGGGATCGCTCGGATCACCGACATCGGCGAGCAGTTCGGGATTCCTTACGAGGTCCTCGAACCAACCTTCGATCGCCTAGTCCGCGCCGGTTATGCGCAACGTGACGTCGACCGGTTTTGGCTCACCCCGGCCGGTACGCGGGAAGTCGACTTCGTCTCGTCGCTTCTGCAGGGCTGGGTCATCGACAAGCTCACCCGCTCACCGAATTTCCAGGGCCGACCCGACCGCGCTCAAGTCGAGGCTGCGCTCAACCGGATCACTCACCGGATCGTCGCGCAACCGGACTGGGACGACCAGCGCCCACGGTCGATCACCGCCGCCGGCGAAGCTCCCGGGCAGACCGTTTCGCCATGAGCCGAGTGGCCGAAAAGGTTTGGCGCCATCGCTTCCTAGCGCCAGCGGCCATCTGGATCAAGGCACTACAGCCGAGTTCAGAAGGGCGTGGCGGAACCCACCAGGCCGTCTATGACCGGGTCGAGCAGGGCACCAAGGCCAAGGGGCGCCAACAGGTCCGCGTCAAGGCCGGAGGCCAGATCGCCAAGCACGTCCGTCGGTAAGCCCAAGGTGTTAAATGCGCTGGGGTCGAGTGACCCGATCAAATCGCTGACCGGATCCGCATCGAGCACACTTGCGGCGCCGGAGGGCAGCGAACTCACATAGCTGTCAACGCTCGGGTCGAGAGCGTCACCAAGTCCGCTGGGCCCCAACAGGTAGGTGTCGGTGTAGTAGCCGAAAAGGCCAAGCGGGTCAATGGGTGCCCCCGAAGAAGCGTCAAACGCGGTCGGATCGAATGCCGCGATAAAGTCGCTGAGCGGATCCGCATCAGTCGCGGGTGGGGGTCCCACCACGATCGTACCCACCCAGGTGTCAACGGTCGGGTCGAGAGGGTCACCAATGCCGCTGGGCCCCAACAGGTAGGTGTCGGTGTAGTAGCCGAAAAGGCCAAGCGGGTCAATGGGTGCCCCCGAAGAAGCGTCAAACGCGGTCGGGTCGAATGACCCGATGAAGTCGCTGAGCGGATCCGCATCGGTGATATCGGCGCGGGCCGCGGGTGCGTTGCCCATGCTGATCGACGCGGCAATAAGGGCGGCGCCGACGGCCGTGCCACAACTTAGCGCTATGCGGCGAGCGTTGCGACTCATGTGCGAGTGTCCAATCCGGGTATGTGTCGATGTCGATGCGCATTGGGTTGCAGCCCAATTCCGGCGTCTCGCACGTGGCGGGTCGCCGACCGCCCGAGCCTATCTCAGAAGACGTTGGTTATGTATATGAATTTTGAATGCGCCTGAGTTTCTATTAGTGAAAACTTAGGTTGCATTCAGGGAAAGCGTGGCGCAGGGTAGCCCACCAAGGGCGAGGGGCACCACCATCGCTCGTCGCCGGAGTATCCAAGGGCCACGTTGCCGCGCAACAGGTTTCGGTCGAAGAAGCCTCCGGACCCGCAATTAGGGATGCGGTGTGCAGGGTTCCGTCCGGCCCGTGAGAACGGGCATTTTATACATGTCTAGAAATCAAATAGAATTCGACGCATATCTAACGTTCAGGTATCGGAGAGGTGGCGCCATTTATTAATCGACATGACCAGAATGGTTGCTAACGCTACGCCTCGACGAGCGCCTCGAAGCGCTTCGGGGTTGCGGGACACGACAGCCGGAGGCGTACCATCTCGCCATGAGCCGCATCGGAACGTTCCCTGACGACGACCTCGCAGGCTGGGTCCTGAAATCCCCCGACTTGGGCAGCGCGATCGGCGCGTTCGCCAACGCGGTCTACGGCAAGAACCGGTTGCCGATGCGGACCCGCGAACTCGCGCGGACGGTCATCGCCCACGAAAACGAATGCGAAGTGTGCGTCAACACCCGCGACGCCGACGGACCCGCCGCCGGTGTCGACGAAGAGCTCTACGACCACGCGCGCGAGTGGCGAACCTGGCCCGGATACAGCGACCAGGAGCGGTTGGCCGCCGAGTTCGCTTACCGATTCGCCACCGAGCACACGAAACTGCGCGATGACGAAGACTTCTGGGCCCGCTCCGGCGAACACTTTTCCGAAGAGCTGCTCGCCGACCTGGCACTGTCGTGCGCGCTGTGGATTGGGATGGGACGCGTGCTGCGGACCCTCGACATCGGCCAGTCCTGCCAGCTCACCCTGCCAAGCCGGGTATGACCGACCAAGCCCGGTAGCCCTGGCCAACTCCGGCTCCCCGGGACATGACGACCACACCGCTCGCCGCCGCGGCCATCGCCCAACTCGAGGCCGAAGGGGTCGACGCGGTCATCGGCACAGTCGTCAATCCGGCCGGCCTGACCCAGGCCAAGAGCGTGCCGATCCGCCGGACCAACGCCTTCGCCGATCCGGGCTTGGGCGCCAGTCGGGTGTGGCACGGCTTCGCCATCGACCAGACCGGCATCGCGTTCACCGAACACATCGGGGTGGTGGGTGATGAGCGGATTCGAATTGACCTGTCCGCCATGCGGATTCTCGGCGACGGGCTGGCCTGGGCACCCGGCTCGTTCTTCGAGCAGGACGGTACACCGGTTCCAGCCTGCAGCCGCGGAACCCTGATTCGGGTCGAGGCGGCCCTCGCCGAAGCTGGACTCCAGGCTCTGGTCGGCCACGAGATAGAGTTCCTGCTCGTTCAGCCGGACGGCCACCGACTGCCGTCGACCGAATGGGCGCAGTACGGACTTGCCGGTGTACTCGAACACGAAGCGTTCGTTCGCGACGTCATCGCGGCGACGTCGGTGTCCGGCGTCGCAATCGAGCAGTTCCACCCCGAGTACGGGGCCAATCAATTCGAGATCTCGCTGACACCGCAATCACCGGTCGCCGCGGTCGACCAGCTGGTGCTGACCCGAATCATCATCGGCCGCATCGCCCGTCGCTACGGCGTCCGAGTCAGTCTGTCACCAGCGCCGTTCGTCGGCAGTGCCGGATGTGGTGCCCACCAACACTTCTCACTGACCAACTCAACCGGCCCGCTGTTCTCCGAAGGAGCGGGCACTAACGGTATGACGAGCAAGGGTGAAAGCGCGGTCGCGGGATTGCTGCATGGGCTGCCAGAGGCGCAGGGGATGCTGTGCGGGTCGATCGTGTCCGGGTTGCGACTGCAACCAGGAAATTGGGCCGGCGCCTACGTCTGCTGGGGCACCGAGAATCGAGAAGCGGCCCTGCGGTTCGTCGTCGGCGGGCCCGGCAACCCGTACGGCGGCAACCTCGAGGTCAAGGTCGTCGATCCATCGGCCAACCCGTACTTCGCGACAGCCACCATCCTGGGTTTGGCGCTGGACGGCATCACGCAGAAAGCCGTTCTGCCCGCCGAGACCAAGGTCGACCCGGCAGCACTGAGCGACGCGGAGCGCAATCGCGCCGGCATTAGCCGACTGTCCACCTCGCAGGCACACACCATTGCGGCACTGGATAATTCGCAACTACTGCGCCGCATTCTCGACGATCCGGCCGTCGACGTCGTGGTCGCGGTCCGGCGATTCGAGCACGAGCACTACGCCCACCTCAACCGCGAACAATTGGCCGACAAGTTCCGGATGGCTTGGAGCGTGTGACGATGTCGGCTCTGGCGGAGCATATCGCCGGCGTTCCGTTGATCGACCAGCACGCGCACGGCTGCTGGCTGTCAGCGGGGGATCGGTCACGATTCGAGAATGCACTCAACGAGGCCAACGTGGAGCCGCTCGCCGACTTCGACTCGGGATTCGACACGCAACTGGGCTTCGCCGTCCGTGCGCACTGCGCTCCGTTGCTCGGTCTGCCTCAACGCGCTGAGCCGGAGGACTATTGGGAACGCCGCAGTCAGCACACCGAAGCCGGGCTGGCGCAGATCTTTCTGCGCGCAGCCGGCGTCAGCGACTGGTTGATCGACACCGGGTACGCCGATGGCGTCGCGGACGTGCCACAGGTCGCCGAGGTGTCCGCGAACCGCGCGCATGAGGTGGTTCGCCTCGAACAGGTGGCCGAACAGGCCGCGGATTCCCCAAGTGACTATGCAGGTGCATTCGAACAAATCCTGAGACGGCGTCTTAAGACGGCCGTGGGAACCAAGTCCGTCCTGGCTTACCGCGGCGGTTTCGACGGCGACCTGACCGAGCCGTCGGCGACCGAGGTGGCGTCCGCGGCCGCCCGATGGCGCGACGAGGGCGGTCGTCGACTCACCGATCGAGTACTGCTGCGATTCGGTCTGCATCAGGCGCTGCGAGTGGGCAAGCCGTTGCAATTCCATGTGGGTTTCGGCGACCGGGAGTGCGACCTGCACAAGGCTAACCCGTTGCTGCTGCTCGACTTTCTGCGTCAGTCCGGCGATACCCCGATAGTGCTGCTGCACTGTTATCCCTTCGAGCGGGAGGCCGGATATCTGACCCGGGCGTTCAACAACGTCTACCTCGACGGCGGGCTGAGCATCAACCACCTGGGCGCGCGGTCGCCGGCATTCATCGCCCGGCTGCTGGAGCTGGCGCCGTTCCGAAAGATCGTCTACTCGTCAGACGGATTCGGCCCAGCGGAGTTGCATTACCTCGGTACCAGGTTGTGGCGCAATGGGATTCAGCGCGTGCTGGGCAGATTCGTGGATGACGGTGACTGGAGTGAGATCGACGCCATACGCGTCGTCGATCTCATCGCCCGCCGCAACGCCGCCCGTATCTATCGGTTGGACGATGCCTGAATAGGTATAAACGCCGTTCCAGGCGGGTATAGGTTCGAGCATGTCGACCCTGGGCGATCTCAAGGACTGGATGCGCGAACAAGTCGCGTCGCGGGTCCCGAAAGCCGACCTCGACCAACGGGACCCCGACTACATCCGCGACCAACTGCCCGGAACATGGCTGCTGGCGTCGTTGTATTTCCGGGCCGATGTGCAGCACCTCGACCGGATCCCTGCCGACGGGCCGGTGCTGCTGGTCGGTAACCACAGTGGCGGCAACGTCCCTCCCGACACCTTCGTCTTCACTCTCGCGTTCTGCTCCTACTTCGGCGTCGAACGGCCCTTCTA
>NZ_DASXHW010000446.1:0-13020 GCF_036488105.1 Mycobacterium sp.
CGTCGTCACCGAACAGGAAGTTCGCCAGCGCCTTGGACAACTCGGTCTTACCCACACCGGACGGGCCGGCGAAGATGAACGAACCGGACGGGCGCTTGGGGTCCTTCAGCCCGGCACGGGTACGACGGATCGCCTTGGAGACCGCCTTGACGGCATCAGACTGGCCGATGATCCGCTTGTGGATCTCGTCTTCCATCCGCAGCAACCGGGTGGTCTCGGCCTCGGTCAGCTTGAACACCGGGATACCGGTCCAGTTGCCGAGCACCTCGGCGATCTCGTTTTCGTCGACCTCGGCGACAACGTCGAGATCGCCTGAGCGCCACTGCTTTTCACGCTCAGCACGCTGGGCAACCAGCTGCTTCTCGCGGTCGCGCAGGCTGGCCGCCTTCTCGAAGTCCTGCGCGTCGATCGCGGACTCCTTCTCCCGGCGGGCGTCGGCGATCTTCTCGTCGAACTCGCGCAGGTCTGGCGGAGCCGTCATCCGGCGAATCCGCATCCGGGCACCGGCCTCGTCGATCAGGTCAATTGCCTTGTCCGGCAAGAACCTATCGTTGATGTAGCGGTCGGCCAGAGTAGCGGCAGCCGTCACCGCGCCGTCGGTGATGGAAACCCGATGGTGCGCCTCGTAGCGGTCCCGCAGGCCCTTGAGGATCTCGATGGTGTGCTCCACCGTCGGCTCACCGACCTGTACCGGCTGGAACCGGCGCTCCAGCGCCGCGTCCTTCTCGATGTACTTGCGGTACTCGTCGAGCGTGGTCGCGCCGATGGTCTGCAGTTCGCCACGGGCCAGTTTCGGCTTGAGGATCGACGCCGCGTCGATCGCACCCTCCGCGGCACCCGCACCGACCAGCGTGTGCAGCTCGTCGATGAACAGGATGATGTCGCCGCGGGTGTTGATCTCCTTGAGCACCTTCTTCAAGCGCTCCTCGAAGTCACCGCGGTAGCGGCTGCCGGCCACCAAGGAACCCAGGTCGAGGGTGTACAGCTGCTTGTCTTTCAGAGTCTCGGGAACCTCGCCGTGCACGATCGCCTGTGCGAGGCCTTCCACGACTGCCGTCTTACCAACGCCGGGCTCACCGATCAGCACCGGGTTGTTCTTGGTGCGCCGGGACAGCACCTGCATGACCCGCTCGATTTCCTTCTCGCGGCCGATGACCGGGTCGAGCTTGCCTTCCATCGCCGCCGCCGTCAGGTTGCGGCCGAACTGGTCGAGCACCAGCGAGGTCGACGGGCTGCCGGACTCGCCACCACGGCCACCGGTACCGGCCTCCGCGGTCTCCTTGCCCTGGTAGCCGCTCAGCAGCTGGATCACCTGCTGGCGCACCCGGGTCAGCTCGGCGCCCAGCTTGACCAGAACCTGGGCGGCAACGCCCTCACCCTCACGGATCAGACCGAGCAGAATGTGCTCGGTGCCGATGTAGTTGTGGCCGAGCTGAAGCGCCTCGCGCAGGCTCAGTTCCAAAACCTTCTTCGCGCGCGGGGTGAACGGAATGTGACCGGACGGAGCCTGCTGGCCCTGCCCGATGATCTCCTCGACCTGGCTGCGGACACCCTCCAGCGAGATGCCCAGTGACTCCAGCGACTTAGCCGCTACCCCTTCGCCTTCGTGGATAAGGCCCAGCAAGATGTGCTCAGTGCCGATGTAGTTGTGGTTGAGCATCCGGGCCTCTTCTTGCGCCAGGACGACAACCCTGCGGGCACGGTCCGTAAAACGTTCGAACATTGGCGGTTACCTGCTCTCCCTCAACATCGGTACTTCAGTCATTCTCGGCACAGGGGCCGACACCGCGGTACCTGCCTTCCACTGTAGTGGGCGACCGGCCGGGCTTCCTACCTTGCGGTCCGAACCCCCATGGCGGCGTTACCCGGCTACAACGCGGTTGCAACAGAACAACGCGGGAAAACTGTGAATCGTTTCCCAATTTTGGTGGCCGATCAGTTCGCCACCAGCGAAAGCGCGTATAGCCGCGCTCCGGTTTAGGTCGCGGCGTGGAACGCGTCGATGACGTCGGCCGGGATACGGCCCCGAGTCGACACGTTGTGGCCATTGCGACGGGCCCAGTCCCGGATTGCCGCGCTCTGCTCGCGATCAATGGCTCCACGGCCGCGGCCCGAGCTGGAACGTCCACGCCTGCGACCGCCGACCCGGCGGGAGGCCTCGACCCACTGCTTCAGGTCATTGCGGAGTTTCGTCGCATTCTTGGCCGAAAGGTCAATCTCATAGGTCACGCCGTCGAGGCCGAATTCGACGGTTTCATCGGCGGCACCTTCGCCGTCGAAATCATCGACAAGGGTGACGGTCACTTTCTTCGCCATTGGCTGAGCCTCATGCTTTCTTCTTAGACACTTGCCATACAGACACGTGCTCGGACCGCCCCCGCCGCATCAATCTGCCATACGCGGACGCGTTATTCAATACGACCCTCCAAAATACTCAGTTGCTATGCGGCCGCACAATAGGAAATAGGACTGTTTCCCTTATTGACAGGCCAGTCAAAGCCATCAGCAACCGATCGATGCCCATTCCGGTTCCAGTGCACGGCGGCATAGCGTGCTCTAGGGCAACGAGAAAATCCTCGTCGAGCAGCATTGCCTCGTCGTCGCCGGCCGCTGCGGCCCGGGCCTGCTCAGCGAACCTTTCCCGCTGGACCACCGGATCGATCAATTCCGAATATCCGGTAGCCAGTTCGAACCCGCGAATATACAGGTCCCACTTTTCGGTAACACCGGCGATGCTGCGGTGCTGACGCGTCAATGGGGTTGTCTCCACCGGAAAATCCCTGACAAACGTTGGCGCCGCCAACCCGGCGCCGACGGTGTGTTCCCAGAGTTCCTCGACCAACTTGCCGTGCCCATACCCGCGATCGGCGGGCACTTCGACTTCGAGGCCTGCCGCGATAGCGAGCAAGCGATCGACACTGGTGTTTGGTGTGATCTCTTCACCAAGAGCCGCCGATAGTGACGGATACATTTCAATCGACGCCCATTCTCCGTCGATGTCATACACGCTGCCATCGGGTAGCGGAAGTTGTCGAGTGCCGATCGCCTCGTCTGCCACCTGTTGAATAAGCTCGCGGGTTACGACAGCGGAATCGTCATAGGTGCCATACGCCTGATAGGTCTCCAACATGGAAAATTCAGGAGAATGTGTGGAATCGGAACCTTCGTTTCGGAACACCCGATTTAGTTCGAACACCTTGTCAAACCCACCGACGACGCAGCGCTTCAGGAACAGTTCCGGGGCAATCCGCAGGTAGAGGTCGATGTCGAGCGCATTGGAGTGCGTGACGAACGGGCGGGCCGCCGCGCCGCCCGCCAAAGTCTGCAACATCGGAGTTTCGACTTCCAGGAAACCGCGTTGCTCCAGCGCGTTCCGTATTGCGCGAATGACGGCGATCCGCTGGCGGGCAACAGTGCGTGCCTGTGGACGCACAATCAGGTCGACGTAGCGTTGTCGCACCCGCGACTCTTCGCTCATGTCTTTATGCGCCACCGGCAGCGGTCGCAGCGCCTTGGAGGCCATCTGCCAACTGTCGCCGAGCACGGACAGCTCGCCGCGCCGCGAGCTGATCACCTCTCCGTGCACGCTGACGATGTCGCCGATATCGACGTCGGCTTTCCATTCCTCCAGCGCTTCCTCGCCGACGCTGGCCAAGCTGAGCATCACCTGGAGCTGGGTGCCGTCGCCTTCTTGGAGCGTGGCGAAGCACAGCTTGCCCGAGTTGCGGGCGAACACCACCCGGCCGGCAACCGCGACGATGTCACCGGTGGTCGCATCGGCCGGCAGGTCGGGATATGCGGCCCGAATCTGGGCCAGGGTGTGGGTGCGCCCGACTTCGACGGGATAGGGATCGCGGCCCTCGGCAGCCAGGCGGGCGCGTTTGTCCCGGCGTATCCGGAACTGCTCGGGGATATCTGCGTCGCCGGCGTTCACGACCAGCCAGCTTAAAGGAGTGCTCACGGCCTTGAGTGCGCGGTCGGAGCCGCGAAACAGAAGCAGGGGTTGTGATCCTGACCCACGTGTAACCCTTGCTTCTGTTTCGCGACGAGCCTCCGGGGCAGTCAGCGTGCGGTCTTGAGCCGTCCGCGCTGGCTGTCCCGGTTGCGCTCGAAGACCAGACGCAGCCCTTGCAGGGTCAGGTGCTGGTCATAGTGATCGACCGAATGCAGCTCGGCCAGTAGCAGGGGCGCGGTGTGTCCGGTGGCGACCACCGTGACGTTGTCGCCGGCGAACCCGTCGACGTCGTCGCGGATCCGGCCGACCAGGCCGTCCACCAGGCCGGCGAAGCCGAACACGGCACCGGCCTGCATGCACTCGACGGTGTTCTTACCGACCACGGAACGGGGGCGGGCCAGCTCGACCCGCCGCAGGGCAGCCGAGCGGGCCGCAGCGGCGTCGGAGGAAACCTGTATGCCCGGCGCAATCGCACCGCCCAAGAATTCACCCTTAGCGGACACCACGTCCACGCAGATGGAAGATCCGAAGTCGATCACGATGGCCGCGGTTCCGTACTTCTGAAAAGCCGCTAGACAGTTGACAATTCGATCTGCTCCCACTTCCTTCGGGTTGTCGACCAGCAGCGGGATGCCGGTGCGAACACCGGGCTCGATCAGCACGTGCGGCACCGTCGGCCAGTACTGCTCGAGCATCTGCCGCACTTCGTGCAGCACCGATGGCACCGTGGACAGCGCAGCCGCGCCGGTGAGCTGATCCGAATCGTCACCGATCAGACCGTCGAGGGTCAACGCGAGTTCGTCCGCGGTGATTTCGGATTCGGTGCGAATCCGCCACTGCTGCATGACCTTCGCGTGCTCCTTAGAGCCCGAGATCAGCCCGATGACGGTGTGCGTGTTGCGGACATCGATGGCCAGCAGCACGACTAGAAGGCCTTCATCGCGGCGAGACCAGCTCGCCCGCATCGGCGGGAACGAACGCCGGATCGTTGCCCAGATCGACGGCCCGGTTCTCCGCGTCGACGAAGACGATCTTCGGCTGGTAGCTGCGCGCCTCGGCATCGTCCATCTGGGCGTAGGCGATCAGGATCACCAGGTCACCGGGATGCACGAGATGTGCGGCAGCGCCGTTGATTCCGATCACGCCGCTGCCACGCTGACCGGTGATCGCATACGTGACCAGCCGCGCGCCGTTGTCGATGTCGACAATGGTCACCTGTTCGCCCTCGAGCAGGTCGGCCGCATCCATCAAGTCGGCGTCGATCGTCACCGAGCCGACGTAGTGCAGGTCGGCCTGCGTGACGGTGGCCCGGTGGATCTTCGACTTGAGCATCGTTCGTAACATCAATTCCTCCAATATGATTCGAGGGATTCAGCCGCGAGGGCGGGCACTCGCCCGTCGGCGCCGACGGTGGTTCCGATTTCAATTGCGACGTTGTCGAGCAGCCTGGTCTTGCCGAGCCGGGCGGCGACCAGCAGGCGTCCGGCACCGCTGACCGGGGCGGGCCCCAACGCGCTGTCGCGCACTTCGAGGTAGTCCACGTCGATCGCGGGCACCTCCGACAGCACCGAACCCGCCGCTCGCAGCGCTTCATCCGCGCCGGCGGCCGCGGCGCGCGACCCGGCCAGCAGCGCCGCCGACAAGATGCCGGCCAGCTCGCGTTGTGCGGCGTTCAGGTAGCGGTTCCGCGACGACATCGCCAGGCCATCCGTCTCGCGCACGATCGGCACACCGACGACCTGAACATCGATGTTGAGATCGCGGACCATCTGGCGAACCAGGACCAACTGCTGATAGTCCTTCTCGCCGAAGAAGATTCGGTCAGGCGTCACGATCTGCAGCAGCTTGCAGACCACGGTCAGCATGCCGGCGAAATGTGTGGGTCGGGCCGAGCCCTCGAGCTCGGATCCGAGCGGGCCGGGGTACACCGTGGTCCGCCGGTCGTCCGGGTACATCGCGACAGCGCTTGGGGTGAAGGCAATTTCGACTCCTTCACAGCGCAACAGCGTGAGGTCGTCGTCGAGGACCCGCGGGTAGGCGTCCAAATCCTCGTCAGCGCCGAATTGCAGCGGGTTGACGAAGATCGACACCACTATCACCGAACCTGGCACTCGCTTGGCGGCGCGGACAAGCGCGAGGTGTCCGTCGTGCAGCGCGCCCATGGTCGGCACCAGCATCACTCGTCGACCGGTGTGGCGCAGGGCGCGGCCGACCTCGCGGACATCGCCGGGGTTGGGGTAGACGTTCAGTTCGCCGGCATTGAACTTCGGCGGCTGATGGATGCTCACCGCGCCAGCACCTCCAGCACGTCCTCGGGTGCGTGCACCCGATGGGCGGTGCGCATTGCGTTGACCCGATAGGCCTGTGCCAGTTGGGGATCGACCGCCTCCAGCGCGCGGAGGTGACCGGCCACGGCGCCGGCGTCACCGCGCGCGATCGGTCCGGTGAGTGCGGCCTGACCGCGCTGCAGCGTGTTCTCCAGTGCCGCGCGGGCCAGCGGTCCGAGGATGCGCTCGGCGATGCCGCCGGGTTGGTTGTCTACGAGCTGTTGACCGAGCAGTTCGGTGCCCGACACCGCGGCCCGCAGAGCATCCAGGGCATCGGCGACCACCGTGACGATGTGGTTGCCGGCGTGGGCCAATGCGGCGTGGTACAGCGTGCGGGCCTGCTCGGGGACCCGGAACGGCTCGCCACCGATCTCGAGCACCAGGGCCTGCGCGATCGCGTAGCCGACATCGTCGGCTGCGGTGATCCCGAAGCAGGTGCCCGGCAGCCGGGAGATGTCCTCGTCGGATCCGGTGAACGTCATCGCGGGATGAATCGCCAGCGGTATGCAGTCCTGGGCGCTGAGCGGCGCCAGCACGTCAACGCCGTTGAATCCAGAGGTGTGCGCGATGATGGTGCCCGGGCGCACCGCGGATGTGGCAGCCAGGCCCGAAACCAGGCCCGCCAGCTCAGTGTCCGGCACGGCCAACAGCAAAAGCTCGGCGTTACCGGCGACGTCGGGCGGCGGAGCGACGGGGGTGTCGGGCAGCCAGCGCTCGGCACGCTGCCGGGACGCGCGGGACACGGCGCTGCACGCAACCACGACATGGTCGACGCGTTCCAGCGCCACACCTAAAGCGGTTCCCACCCGGCCTGCGGAGATGATCCCCACCTTGAGCCGAGCGGGGCGCAACCCGTCGAACTGCACCATCGCAGACGACCCTCACAACTCTCTTGGTTCGTTCCAGTCCCGCGTAGCGGGTACCGGACGGTCGTAACGACTCTACCGCGAAGACGCTGCGACGACGCTGTGGTATTCGCCTCAGTCTTCGCGGCGACGGCGCCGACCGCCCTCGGACGGGGCGGTTTGCAGCCGCGCCAGCAATTCGGCGACCGACTGGCCGCCCGACGGCGGCTCCTCGGTCTCGGAGTGTGGGTCCGTGCCGCGATGACGAGCGCTCGGCGGCGGCGGAGGCGGCGGCGGAGACATCGCCGGCCCCTTGTCCAGCGATGACGGCGCCGACGGCGGCGGAGGAGGCGGCGGCGGAGACATCGCCGGCGCCGGTGTCGCTGACCCGCTGACGCCGGGGTCGGGGAAGTCCGCGGCATGGCGAGACCGTGCGCGACGGCCCGACTCGCCCCATTCGGCCGCGGGTTCGCCGGCCTGGCCCGCCGGCGGTTCGGCGGGTCCGCTGGAATGCCGTCCCGGTCGTTCGACCGGCGGATCGTCGATACCCGGCGAACGATGCGACGTCCTGTCGCGGGATGGCGCGTTGTCGTAGGCCCACGACGACGGCGCGGCGCTGTCGGACTGGCCGGCGTTAAGGTGACTGCCGGGCGCTCCGGCAGGCAACCGCTGGCCCTCGGAGCTGACCGGCTGCCAGGCCGGCTGCTCCTGCTGCCGGGGCTCTTCCGGCGGCGGCGGCCATGGAATCCGCGGGTGTTGCGGTGGCGGCTCGGGCTGCGGAGGCGCCTCAGCCCGCCGATGTGAACGGCGCGGGCGCTGCCGCGGCTCGAATCGCTGGGGCCCGGGTGTCGGCGGTGGCACCGACGCGGCCCAACCGCCGGACGGCGATTGCCGTTCCGGTGGGGCCCAGCCCTGGCCTTCCGGCGGACGCTCGGCGGCGGGTGGCGCTGCGGGCGCAGCCCACGCGCCCGACTGTCCGGTGTCGTTGCTCTGACGCCAATGGGCGCCGCGTTCAGGTTCCCGTGCCTGCTGCGACTCCGGCGCCCGGTTTTGCCGCGGCGGTGCGTACGCGTCTGCGGGTTGCTGCTGGGCGTACGCCTGCTGATAGCTGTCCGGAGCGGGCTGCCTTGGCGGAGTAGGAACCAGCGGCTCCTCGTGTACGTCGATGATCGAGTCGTCGATGCGCCGGGACGGCTCTTCGGCGCGTACCGACGCGACCCGGTTGATCCGCTCGCGGGCGCTCTCGTTCTCGCGGTCCCATTCGCTGTAGCCGCGCACGGGCCTGCGTTCACTCTCCAGCGCCGGACGGTCGCTGAGCTCGGCGTCGAACAGGATCTCCAGGTTGGTGCGCAGCGCCGCCAGCTCGGCCCGCAGCTCCGACACCTCATCGGAGGCTTGCGCGCGCAACTCGGAAGCCAGCTCTCGGCGCAACTGGGATTCGACGGTGAGCTCGTATTCGCGGCGCGCGGAGATCTCCCGGTCCAGTTGTAGGTCGTAGACCAGCTTCAGGTCCCGCGCCCGGGCCTGATCCACGTCGCTTTGCCTGCGGTAGATCACCGAAACGAACGCCGCAACCACGGCCGCCCACAAAGCGAGGATCACGGCAAGCTTGAGGAGCTCCACCCTGCTGGTGAAAACCAGTGCAGAACTGGCACCGATCGCCAAGACCAGCAACGTGGTCAGCAGCACCCAACCCGGTCTGCGGCCGCCGCGCCGCACGCGGGCGCCGCGGGACAGATCGGTCATGGCCCAAATGTACCGGCCCGAGGTCACTCCGCGTGTCGCCGTGCTCCGGCGTTTCTCACCTGGACTAATCGGCCGCCGCGCACCGAGCTAACCGTCGGCGCCCTCACCGTTCTCGGTCGGATCTCCCGGCGACTTACAGCAATGTTGCAACCACAGCCCAGCAACCACCAGAGCCAGCGCGCTGGTGGCTGCGACCGCCGTCCCGACGGTGTCTTCGCTCGCCACCCTGAGCCATGACCGGCGGGGCCACAGGAACACCAGAACCCCACCCCACCAGCCCAACGCCAGCGCCCCTACCCAGGCCGACGCCTTAGCGACGACCAGGCTGCGCGCCACCGAGAGGGGATGCAGCCAGCCGGGTCCGTCGCCGATCTCACCGGCGCTGATCTTGGTTCGCACGTAGCGTGCCCACCCGGCCTCGGCAACGCCGACCGCAAACAGCGACAAACCCGTCCATATCGTGATCGGCGGAAACCACCGGTAGAGCAGCACAACCAGCAGGTATCCCGCCACCCCCGTGCCGAGCGCCGCTGCGGTCAGGTCACGTTTTCTGGTGGGCCCCATCAGCTTTCCGACGCGCGCGGCTCGAGCACCACATCGGTGCGCCGGACGCCGGAGCGATCGCCCGCATCCAGCTCGGCGAGCAACTTGGCCACCGACTGCTTTCCGCCGGCCACCGTCAACGTCGCGTCCGGATCCACGGCCAGCCACGGAATCAGCACGAAGGCGCGCAGGTGGGCCAGCGGATGCGGCAGGGTCAGGCCGTCGTCAAGGGAGAACAGCTCGCTATTTCCATCCAGCGACGTGAGATAGCAGCTGACCAGATCCACGTCGAGGGTCCGCGGGCCCCACCGCTGCCCCCGCACGCGATCCGCGGCGACCTCCATTTCCTGGGCAAGGCGTAGCCAGCCGTGTCCGTCGAGCGTCGGGTCCTCCGCGATCAGCACCGCGTTGAGGAACGGGCCCTGCTCGACGCCGCCCCAGGCCGCCGTCTCGTAGACCGGGGAGACCGCCTGCACGGCGTCGCCCAGCCGGTCGAGCACCGACTGCAGCCGCGCCTGCCGGTCACCGATGTTCGACCCGATGGATAAGACGACGCGGGTCATAGGGGGACCACCTGACCACGTCCGCCGCGCCGTGATCGGCGGGCCACCACGGCTACATCGTCGAAGCTCCGCGGAATCGGAGCTTGCGGCTTGTGCACTGTCACCTCCACGGCGTGCACTCGTTTGTCGTGCATTACGTCCTCGGCGATCTCGCCGGCGACAGTTTCGATCAAATTGCGGGCCGGGCCGGCGATGACGGCCGCCGCGCGCTCGGCCAGCACGCCGTAGTCGTAGGTGTCAGCCAAGTCGTCGCTGGCCGCGGCATTGGCCAGGTCGATCCAGACGGTGATGTCGACGACGAAATCCTGGCCGTCGCCGCGTTCATGGTCGAATACCCCGTGGTGGCCGTGAACGGTCAAGCCGCGCAAGTCGATTCGGTCAGCCATCAGATCCCATCATCCCGCCTCGCGTCCACGCATCGACGACTTTGACGGCGTCGACCGAAGCTCGCACATCATGTACCCGCACCCCCCACGCGCCATGCACCGCGGCCAGCGCCGACACCACCGCGGTTGCCGTCTCACGGCCATCGGGTGGCCGTGCCGTACCGTCCTGGCCCGCCAACAAGCTGCCGAGAAAACGCTTGCGCGACGCTCCGACCAACACCGGGATGCCACTGGCCACCAACTCCGGCAGCGCATGCAGCAACGCCCAATTATCTTGGCTGGACTTGGCGAATCCCAGACCAGGGTCGACGATCAGCTTCGACGGATTGACTCCTGCGGCAACCGCGTCGTCGACGCAGGCCATGAGTTCGGCGCGTACTTCGGCCACCACATCGCGATAGGCCGGCAACTGATGCGGTCGATCGGCCGATACCGAACGCCAGTGCATCAACACCCACGGCACGTCGGCCTCAACGAGTAGGCCCGCCATGGCGGCGTCCGCCCGCCCGCCCGACACGTCGTTGACCATCGATGCGCCACTTTCCAGCGCGGCACGGGCCACGCCGGCATGCATCGTATCTACGCTGACGGTAATTCCTTGCGATGCAAGCTCTTTGACGACGGGGACAACACGATCGGTCTCGACGCGTGGGTCGACGCGGACCGCACCGGGGCGGGTCGACTCACCCCCGACGTCGATGATCGACGCACCCTCGGCGGCCAACGCCAGGCCCTGCTCAACAGCACGATCGGCGTCAAGATAGCGACCGCCATCCGAGAACGAGTCGTCGGTGACGTTCACAACCCCCATGACCTGGAGGTGCGTCGTGCTCACTTGCGCAGGATCAGTTCGAGCGCCTCGGCTCGAAGTGCGTTGTCGGACTTGAACTGGCCACGCACGGCCGAGGTCGTGGTGACGGCACCTGGTTTGCGAACGCCGCGCATGGACATGCACAGATGTTCGGCTTCGACGATGACCATGACTCCACGCGGGTCCAGTTTGCGCATCAGGGCATCAGCGATCTGCGCGGTGAGCCGCTCCTGGATTTGCGGCCGCTTGGCGTACAGGTCGACCAGTCGGGCGATCTTGGACAAACCCGTGACCCGTCCGTCGTGGCCGGGGATGTAGCCGACATGAGCAACACCATGAAATGCCACCAGATGGTGCTCGCAGGTGGAATACAGCGGGATATCTTTGACCAACACCAATTCGTCGTGCTGTTCGTCAAAGGTGGTGTCCAGCACGGTATCCGGATCGGTGTAAAGGCCAGCGAACATCTCCCGGTAGCTGCGGGCGACGCGGGCCGGGGTGTCCACCAGCCCGTGCCGGTCCGGGTCTTCTCCGATCGCGTAGAGCAACTCGCGGACAGCCGCCTCGGCGCGCACTTGATCGAAGACTCGTCCGTTCAGGGTCGCGTAGTGAGAATTCGGCCGCACCATCGCAGAACTCCGTTCGTTTCAGCCGTGTGTCGACGGGTTGGACGGGCTCGGGTCGCTACCCGGAGGGTCGGCGGCCTGGCCTGTCTCCGGTGCGGGCGTACCGGGCGGCGGATACGGCGGATACGGCGGGTAGGGCTGACCCGCGTGGTGCTGCGGCGGTGCAGGCCAGTGCGGTGGCGGCTGCGTCGGCAGGGGTGGTGGGTACCAGTAACCCGGCGGCTGTTGCGCGGGCGACTGTTGCGGAGGCGGCCATCCCGGGGCGTGCCAGCCCGCCGGGGCACCGTAATCGGGTTGGGTGGATTGCGGACCTCCATGAGAACCGTTGTTGCCGTTGGTCGTTCGCTCAGCCTCGGCCTGCGCGGCATCACGCGCCGCCGCTGCGATGGCAGCCTTGAAAGCGGGCTCGGCCTCCGGCTTGGGCCACGGCTCGCCACGCTCGATGGCCAGCTCGCCCGGTGTTTTGATCGGCGGCTTGTCCGACGGGATGCGGCCACCAAAGTCGTCGAAAAGGGTTAGCCGTGGCCGCTTTTCGACGTCCCCGAAGATCGCCTGCAATTCGGCACGGTGCAGGGTTTCCTTCTCCAGCAGCTCGCCGGCCACAATGTCCAGCACGTCCCGGTATTCGGTGAGGATCTCCCAGGCCTCGGTGTGCGCCGCCTCGATGAGCTTGCGCACCTCGTCGTCGATATCCCGGGCGACCTCATGCGAGTAGTCGGCTTGGTTGCCCATGGTCCGGCCGAGGAACGGATCTCCGTGTTCGGTGCCGTATTTGACCGCGCCGAGCTTGGAGCTCATTCCGAATTCGGTGACCATCGCGCGCGCGATTTTGGTGGCCTGCTGGATGTCAGACACCGCACCGGTGGTGGGCTCGTGGAACACCAGTTCCTCGGCGGCTCGGCCGCCCAGGGCCATCACCAGCCGGGCAATGAGTTCCGACCGGGTGTGCATACCCTTGTCGTCCTCGGGCACCGCCAACGCGTGGCCGCCGGTGTTACCCCGGGCCAGGATCGTGACCTTGTAGACAGGATCGACGCCGGGCATCGCCCAGCCGGCCAGCGTGTGCCCGGCCTCGTGGTAGGCGGTGATCTTCTTCTCTTGCTCGCTGATGATCCGGCTCTTGCGCCGCGGCCCGCCGACCACCCGGTCCACTGCCTCTTCCAGAGCAGCGCCGGTGATCACCGTGCCGTTCTCGCGGGCGGTCAGCAGCGCCGCCTC
>NZ_DASXHW010000472.1:0-5893 GCF_036488105.1 Mycobacterium sp.
AACCTGCTCCGGCGCGGGGGCGGGCGCCGCCGGCGCGGGGGCGGGCGCTTCAGGTGCTGGAGCTGGGGCCGACGCCGGGACCGGGGCCGCGGCGGGTGCCGGCTTGGGCGCCACCGCATTGTGGCCGGGCTCGGGCCGGACGGCCGCGGTTGGCCGCATGCTGATCGCCAGCGCGACGAGCAGCGCCGCGGCGCCGACCACGAAGATCGCGGCAACGGCGCTGGCCACCAGAATCAGGGGCCTGCGGCGGCCTTCCTCGGGAGCAGCGGCGATACCGGTATCGGCGCCCGCGTAGGCGCCAGTCTCGAAATCTCCCTCGCCGGCCAGCGCGGTGTAAGCGTCGAGGTCGTCATCGGGGACCGCGCTGTAGGCCAGCGCCGGTTCGCCGGAGGCGTTGTCGGTGGCGACGTCGAAGTATCCGGGGGCCACGGCGTACGGGTTGATGAAGCCGGTGCCGGGGTCCTGCGCGTAGGCCAGCGCAGCGGTGGACGACGAGAACAGCGGCGCGTTGGCCGAAGCCAGGGCCGCGCCACGGGCAAGGGCGGTCTCCGGCTCCTCGGGCGCACTCACTATCAGGCCGGTCGCTGCCTCTAACCGCGGCTTGATGTTGGCGATGTCCACGCCGGATCCGACGAGAAACAGCCCGTCGGGCCGGGCGTCCAACGAGTCGGCGCTGGACAGCAACGTGGCCAGTTCAGCGACCGAATCGGCGCCGGGTGTCAGCGACTGACGACGGACGTCGGTGATCGACCCGTCGGAGCTGTTGACCACTGCCAACGTCGCGGTGTCGGGCTCGACGAATAGCAGCCCGGTCTGGGCATAGCCGACGGAGCTGCCGACGACCTGGGCCAGCGCCGCGGCGGCCAGGAACGACGACACCAGCATGACGTTCTCGACCTTGCGCGCCGCCAAGGCGTCACGCAGCGCACCGGCCTCGATGGGATCCGTCCAGGTCACACCCGTCGAGCGCACTTGGTAGCCGCTCTCGGCCGCACCTTCCTGGGTGCCGAGGATCGCCGACACCACCTGATCGGCCGCATTGACGGTCGGCGCATCGGCGGCCGCGTTGACGTCAAAGCCGTCTTGCTCGACGGTGAGGCCGTCGGCGTTTTCGCCCTCCACGAGAACCATGCGGACCGCAGTGGGTGCCATCGACACGCCAAGTACGGTGTCCACTTTCGCCTCCAAAGCTGCTTGCTCCCTGGCCGGGAGCGTCAAAACTGGCCATCACGCCGAACCATGCATGGGGATTGCCGGGGTTTCCCCAAGCTTGGCGGGAGCGACGCGGATCGATTTCCCGGTATCTGTCCCTACGACACTACCGACGAGCAGAGCCGGCGGCTATGAGTCAACCGCGTAATCGCCGATGCTCACTAACGGCCGTGTCCGCCGTGGCCAAAACCGCCACCGCCGTGGCCCCAGCCGCCACCACCACCGCCACCGTGGCCCCAGCCCCCGTCGCCGTGACCCCACGGGCCGGGCGCAGGGGCCGGCGGGCCGAACAGCGGCGGCAGGAGCCCGGGAAGAATCGGCGCAATGATGGGCGGGGGCGGCGCCACCGGCGCGGGCGCAGGAGCGGGACCCGGTATCCGGACGGGCGCTGGCGCCACCGCTTGGACCGGCGCCGGAGCCGCAGCTGGCGCTGGGGCCTGCACAGGTGCGGCCGCTGGTGCCGGTTTTGGCGGCGGCGCTGGCAGCGGCGCCAGCCTGGCCGGGGCCACCACGTTATGGCTGAGGCTGGGCCGCGAACTGGCCGACGGTCGGATGCTGAAGGCCAGCGAGATCACCAGTGCCATGACGCCGGCAACAAAAATGATCAAGACACTCATCGCCGCCAGAAACGGTGTGCGACTTACGTGTTCGTGCTCCTCCAGCTGACTGAAGTCGGGATACATGCCGGTGGTGAAGTCTTGGTGCTCATCGTCGGCCACATCAGCGTCGGGACCCAGTTCGGTGTAAACCGCAGCCGAGTCGTCGGCAACTGCGCTGTAGGCCAACGCCTCGGCGCCCGGCTCGCCGCTGGGAACTGCCTCGGCGACGGCCAGATATCCCGGTGCGTGCGCGTACTGGCTCACCGAACCAGTGCCCGGGTCCAGTGCGTAGGCGAGTGCGGCGGTCGACGACGCGAACAGCGGTGCACTGGCTGACGCCAGCGCCGCGCCGCGGGCCAGCGCCGTCTCGGGTTGTTCGGGCACGCTGAGCGGCAACGACGTCGCTTCTTCAAGCGCGGGCTTGATCAGCGGAATGTCCACTCCCGAGCCCACCACCAGCAGGCCTTCCGGCTGCTGGTCGAGGCCCTCGGCGGCAGAAACCAAGCTGACCAGCGTGGCGACCGCCTGATCGTCGTCATCGGGAAGCTGCTGGCGCTGCACATCGATGATCGAGCCGTCGGCGGTGTCGACCACGGCCAACGTCGCGGTATCGGGCTCGACATACAGCAGCGCGGCCCGCGCATAACCGGTCGCGCTGCCCATCGACTGGGCTAGTGCCGCAGCGGCCAAGAACGACGAGACCAGCATGACATTTTCGACCTTGCGGGCGGCCAACGCGTCACGCAGCTCGGCGGCCTCGCACTGGTCACTCCAAGTCACCCCGGTCGACCGCAGATCGTATCCGGCCTCGTTGGCGCCTTCGCGGGTACCCAGAATTGCAGCAACCACCTGATCAGGTCCGCTGACAGTTGCCGGATCGTCCGCGTCGGCGACGGCGAAGTTGTCCTCATCGACGGTTGCTCCGTCGGCGTTTTCACCCTCGACCAGCACGACGCGGACATTCGTGGGTGCCATCGACACGCCAAGTACGGTGTCCACAAATCCTCCCACCTGTTTACTAGCCGTCCGCGGGCCGACTGCGATTTGACGCCATGCAGGGCGCTAATCACAGAAGTTATCGCCGCTCCGAAGCGCGGCGTTACTACCGCGGACTTGGCTGTGCTCTGCGAAGTTGAGCCGAGGAGCATCCGGTCGATCGATGCCCCCCGGCCGACCCTTCGGAGATGATTTTACCCTGCCGCCCGCTGAGCCGTCGGACTAATGGTGCCCGCCGCCGCCGAAGCCGTGACCACCACCACCAAAACCACCGCCACCGAAGCCGCCCCCACCAAAACCGCCGCCGCCGAAGCCGTGACCACCACCACCGAACCCGCCAGGCGGACCACCGAACCCACCGGGGCCACCACCAAAGCCCGGGTGCCCACCACCGAACCCGCCAGGCGGACCACCAAATCCACCGGGGCCACCACCAAAGCCGGGGTGGCCGCCGCCGAATCCGCCAGGCGGATTGGACGACGGGCCCTGCGTGCCCGGACCGCCGGCCTCGGGACCGTGCGGACCCTCCCATGGAGCCGGCATGTTCCCCGGCAGGCCCGGGATCTGGATCGGCAGTGGGATCGGCAACGGCAACTGAATCGGAGGCGCTACCGGTACGCCGACCGGTGGCTGCGGCGACGGGATATGCACCGGCTGCGGCACGTGGACGGGCGCCGGCGCCGACGGCACGTGAACCGGCACGGGCAGCGGAGCGGCGCGGACCGGCTCCGGCGCACGCACCGGAATTGGCAGCGGAACAACCACCGGCGCAGGAGCCGCGATGGGTGCCGGCGGAGCCGCAGGAACAGGAATCGGCGGCGCGGCCGGCACCAGTGCGGGCGCCGCGGGCCGCGGAGCCGGTATCGGCGCGTGGGCGGGTGGGGGCGCGATCGCCGGGGCGATCAAGTGATTGGCCTCCGGCACCTGAACGTTTGCCGGAGCCGCGGCGGGCGCCGGAGCCTGGATGATGAGGTTCTGCAGCGGCCGGGGCAGCAGGGCGACACTGGGCCGAATCCCAAGCGCCAGCGCAACCTCCAGCGACAGCGCAGCGGCCACAAACACGACCGCGAGAATGCTTCCGACGAGAACGAGGGGTCTGCGCCCGGGCTCGTGATCGAGATGCTCCTCGGTGATCACATCCTGCGCGACAGTGTGGACTTCGGCCTCTTCATCCGGAACCGCGCTGTAGGCCAGATCCTCTTCACCCAGCTCAGTGCCGAACGGAACATCCGGTGCTGCAAGGTATCCCGGTGACACCGCATAGGGATCGACCGCCCCGGTACCCGGGTCTTGCGCGTACGCGAGGGCCGCGGTCGACGAGGCAAACAACGGCGCGTTAGCCGACGCCAGCGCCGCGCCCCACGCCAGCGCAGTCTCCGGTTCCTCGGCCGCGGTAACCGGGAGCGCCGTCAGCGTCTCCAGTTGCGGCTTGATCGCAGCGACGTCCACGCCGGTACCGACGATGAACACGCTCTGCGGCTGCGTCTCCAGCTCGCCCAAACCCGCCAGCATCCCGGCCAACTCCGCCACGCTATGGCCGGGAATCAGTTCTTTGTGGACGTCAGCAATGGAGCCGTCCGCGGAGTCGACGATCGCCAGCGTCACGGTGTCGGGCTCGAGGAACAACAGGGCGGTGTGGGAGTCGCCGACGGTATTACCGACCATCTGGGCCAGTGCGGCCGCGGCCATGAATGACGACACCAGCATGACGTTTTCGATCTTGCGAGTGGCCAGGGCCTCGTGCAAACCGGCGGCATCGACCGGATTAGTCCAGGTAACGCCCGTCGACGTCAGCGCATGGCCGGCCTCGGCGGCACCTTCGCGGGTGCCGAGGATCGCCGAGATCACCTGATCGGCCGCGCTCAGCGTTGCCGCATCGTCGTCGTCGGCGATGTCGAACTTGTTGTCCTCGACAGTGGCGCCGTCGGCGTTTTCGCCTTCGACGAGCAGCATTCGGACCGATGTGGGCGCCATCGACACCCCGAGCACGATCTCCATCGCGCCTCCAGGAACCATGGGTAGCGCGCCACGTTCGGCGGAGGGGTCACCGCGTCCGGCGCTACATATGAATAGTCGCGATAGAAGCTGTGGTGTACCGCAGGTGAACTTAAGTGGACCTTATGAAATTCAGATACGAACGCGACGGCGTTGGTCCACGTTGGCCCTGGTATTTCGACCCGACGCGCGCGCTACCGTAGGGATGCTCGGCGGGGCTGGTCAGCCGCAGGATGCACAGCTGGCCGATTTTCATACCCGGCCACAGCGTGATCGGCAGGTTAGCCACGTTGGAGAGTTCCAAGGTGATGTGACCGCTGAAGCCGGGGTCGATGAAGCCGGCGGTCGAATGGGTGAGCAGTCCCAGACGCCCGAGCGACGATTTGCCCTCCAACCGTCCCGCTAGATCTTCCGGCAGCGTGCACGTCTCCAGCGTGGAGCCGAGCACGAACTCGCCGGGATGCAGCACAAACGGTTCGCCCTCAGCCGGTTCCACCAGGCTGGTCAGCTCATCCTGTTGCTGCGCGGGGTCGATGTGGGTGTACCGCGTGTTGTTGAAAACCCGAAACAACGTGTCGAGTCGGACGTCGACGCTCGACGGCTGCACCAAGGCGTCGTCGAAGGGGTCAATTCCCAACCGCCCACCGGCGATTTCGGCTCTGAGGTCGCGATCGGAGAGCAGCACGCGACGAGCGTAGCCGCTCCCCCGCAGACGGCGATGTCGATGAACGTCGCGACCAATTCGACGTTCTCGCCGCTGGCTGGCGCGGCCAACCCGCCGACGCGCAAATAATGCTGCGGACGGATCCCATTCTTAATTCAAAGTGTCTATAAAGTGAACGCAAGGGGTTTTTAATATGACCTATGGGTGTTATCCAGATGACCGCCGCCCGGTCGCACAACCACATGCTGCGGGTGCAGCTGGCCGGGCTCGCCGAATCGATCGTCGGCGCTGCTCTTGCACTGGCACCGCAGGCCAGTGCAGATGGTCAGGAAGACAACTTCCTGGCATTGCTTGCTCAGGCAGGTGTTCCTGCCCACGACAACATTCCGTCTGTCATCGATTACGGTCACCAGGTTTGTCAGGCACT
>NZ_DASXHW010000547.1:0-33522 GCF_036488105.1 Mycobacterium sp.
AGCCATGGCGTCTCGGTCGGCGACGCCCTTTCTGCTGCGGCCGCCGACTTGGGTCTGCGAGAGCGTGGCCGAGCTGGAAGCCGAGATGGGTCTGCCGACCGGCTCGCTGCAAACCACCGTCGCGGCCTACAACGACGGCGCCGCGCGCGGTGAGGATCCGCTACTGCACAAGAAGCCGCAATGGCTGCGCCCGATCGGCACCCCGGTGGGCGCCATCGACCTGCGCGGCAACACCGGCGGGTTCACCCTTGGTGGCCTGCACACGTCGCTGTCCGCCGAGGTGCTCAACGTCAGCGGCGAGCCGATCCCCGGTTTGTTCGCGGCCGGGCGGGCCACCGCCGGCCTCGCCGCCTGGGGATACGCCAGCGGCATCTCGTTGGGTGACGGCAGCTTCTACGGCCGCCGGGCCGGCCGCGCCGCCGCGAACTCCTAGCGGACATCGCCTCCAGGGACACGCGCTTGCGTGTCCCCTTTTCGCGTCTTGTGATGGGCACCACACTGTGCTATGAATAGGCATATACCTAATAGGAATATCGGACGTCGGGAGGAACCATGACCAGCCAGGCCGACGCCTGTACTCCGAGCGCCGTCATTGATCGCATTTCACTGGTCCTGGACGCGTTCGACGGACCCGGCCGGCTCTCGCTGGCTCAGGTCGTCCGGCGCACCGGGCTGCCGCGCTCCTCGGCGCATCGGATGCTTGAACGGCTGGTGCAATTGCGCTGGCTGCGCCGCCACGGACGCGATTATGAGTTGGGCATGCGACTGGTCGAGTTGGGATCTCTCGCGGTGCATCAGGACCGGCTGCACAGCGCCGCGCAGCCATTCCTGCACGAGCTGCACCGGGCCACCGGTCTGGTGGTGCACCTCGCCGTGCTCGAGGGTTCCGACGTGGTCTACCTGGAGAAGATCGCCGGCGGGCTCGGCGCCGCGATTCCCACCCGCGTCGGTGGCCGTCAGCCCGCGCACTGCACCGCGGTCGGCAAGGCGCTGTTGGCATACTCCGATCCCGACAAGCTCGACGACTTCGACGTCGACTTGCTTCCCCGCAAGACCCGGTACTCGATCTCCACCCGCCGCCAGCTGATCGACGAGCTGGCCGCGATACGGGCCCGCGGCTTCGCCTACGAGCGAGCCGAATCGGTCGCCGGATTCGGTTGCGTCGCCGCGCCGATCGGCGACCCCGGCGACCCGATCGCCGCCGTGTCGGTATGTGGTCCGCTGGACCGGATGGTCTTCGATCACCGGCTGGCCGGACCGGTGCGGACCACCGCCCTGGGCATTTGGCGCAACTACGACGACGGCGGTGCCATCCGCGTGCAGCCGATCCTGCAGCGGCCCCGACCCCTGCACTCCGCACCCGTCCGGACCTTGCAGTACGCGTGAGCCTCGACGCCGAGCTCGCCAAGGATCTGCACGCGGGCGCGGGAGCAGACCTGGGCCGATGGTTCCGCGCCGCTGTCCCGCTCATCGGAATGAGGGGTTGCCGCGGCTCGGGTCGACCGAGGACGCTGGAACTTGATACGCACAACGGAGGACACCATGGCCGCAAGCTGGGACACGATCGATCGGTACGTCGTCATCTCGACGGACACCCATGCCGGGGCTGACATCGGCGACTACAAGCCGTACCTGCCCGCGGGGTTGCACGATGAGTTCGACGCATGGGCCAAGACCTACGTCAGCCCGTTCGATGACCTGATCATCGCGACCGCGAGCCGGAACTGGGACAGCGATCTCCGAATTGCCGATATGGACGCCGACGGGGTGGCCGCCGAGGTACTGCTGCCCAACACCGTTCCGCCGTTCTTTCCGACCACTCCCAACATCACCATCAGCCTGCCCCGCACCCGCGACGAGTTCGAGAAGCGCTGGGCAGGAGTGCAGGCTCACAACCGGTGGCAGGTCGACTTCTGTTCACTTGCCCCGGCCCGTCGCCGCGGGCTGATTCAAATCTTCCCCAACGACATCGATCTGGCGCTGGACGAAATCCGTTGGGGCGCGGAACATGGCTGCTTCGGAGGAGTGCTGGTGCCGCCGGTCTCGCCCGGCGATCCGCACGTCGCTCCGCTCTTCCACACCCGCTATGAACCGATCTGGGCGCTGTGTGCGGAGCTGGACCTGACGGTTGTGCAGCATGCGGGAGCCGGTAGCCCAGAGATGCCGATGGACCAGCCGGCCTCCAACGCGGTGTTGGTCACCGAGATGGCGCTGTGGGCCAATCGCACCCTCGGACACCTGATCCTGGCCGGGGTGTTCGAGCGGTACCCGACGCTGCGGTTCGTGCCGACCGAACAGGGCACGCTGTGGGTGCCCGGGCAACTCGGCATCCTCGACGCGATGGTGCCCACGATGAAGTCCGAAGCCGGCAACCGCACCTATGGAATGTTCGGCGGATCCTCAGTCGACGAGTTGACCATGACGCCGAGCCAATACGTCCAGCGGAACTGCTATCTGGCCAGCGAATTGGCCCCATTCGACTCCGGGATGATCGATTTCATGGGCCCCGAGCACATCATGTGGGGCAGCGATTATCCGCACGAAGAGGGCTTCACACCCCACTCGAAGCTGGCCATCCGCTGGGCACTGCATGATCAGCCGGAAGATGCGTGCCGAAAAATCCTGGGTGGCAATGCCGGTCAGCTGTACCGGTTCGACCTTGACGCGCTGGCGCCGATCGCGGCCAAGGTCGGACCGACCGTCGACGAGGTGCGCACACCACTCGGCGACACCGGTTACCGGGCTCCCGCGGCGTTCGGCTACCGGCCCTTCGAGGGAGGGCTGGCGCTCAAGCGTCTGGCGCCGGCCCGCAGTTAGGGCCGGTCGGGATCCGCTGTCTGTACCCGCTTTTCGACTTCACGCCAGTGGCCAGGACGCGGCGTAGGGAAGGCGCCGTTCGATTCCTCCCGGCCCTTCCTGAATGCCGCGTCGGCCTCGTCGATGTCTTTGATCAGCTGTAGCGCGAGCTCGCGCTCGGCCGCGAAATACCGCTCCGACCACTGCATGGCGATCCGCGGGTAGGCCCAGGCCGGCTCTTCGGCCGCAGCTTCGGCGTCAATCGCCACCCGCTGCCGCATGGTGTCGACGTGCGCGATGTGTTCTTGCAGAATCTCCTTGAGCCTGTCTGGCTCGTTCAGATGGCCAAGCCAAACCCGCAATAGCACACCGTGTTTGAGCATCGGTGGGTCGATAGGAG
This sequence comes from Mycobacterium sp., assembly GCF_036488105.1. GTDB lineage: Bacteria > Actinomycetota > Actinomycetes > Mycobacteriales > Mycobacteriaceae > Mycobacterium. The sequence continues at coordinate 3,197 of NZ_DASXHW010000547.1, forward strand.
CTTCGATCGCCCACTTGCTGACCGCGTCCCGGCCAGCTTCGGTGATCTTGTAGGTACGTCGACCACGCGGCCCGCCGTCATGCTGAACCCGTGATGTGGCGTAGCCGTGCGACTCCAGCCGCTTGAGCTCCGAATAGATCTGGCTGAACGAGGGGCTCCAGTAGAAGTAGCCGACGCTCCAGTCCGCCCACTTCTTGATGTCGTAGCCGGATACCTCTTCGCCGAAGGCGAGCATGCCCAATACGGCCCAACTCGTCGGCGGAAGGTTCGGTAATGCGCTGGTCCCCACTTGGGAAGGTTAGCAATGATCGCAGGGCCGAAACGGTTGCTGACCACTCAGCGGGACGGTGTGCTGGAGCGACCGGAGACGAGGTCGAATCCCTTGTATCCCGCCGCGGCGATATCCGCGATGATCTGACCGTAGCCGCCGAAGCCACCGACGAACGGCATGAACACCCGCGGCTTGCCGGCGACATTCGCGCCCAGATACCACGAATTCGCGCGCAGCATAAGGCCCTCCGCGGCCCGTTGGGTGCATTCGTCGGTCCAGTCGGCGGCCGCCGATCGGGTGGCTTCCAAGGCGATGGCTCCGTGTGCGCCGAGGTAGCCGATCGCGTCGGCGATCCAGTCGACGTGCAACTCGGAATGCAACGCCATGTTGGCCAAGACCGATGGGCTGCCCGGGCCGCTGATGTTGAACACGTTCGGGAAGCCGGGAACACCCAGTCCGAGGTAGGTGACCGGGCCGGACGCCCACGCGGCGTTCAGGGTTTCGCGACCACGCCCGACAATGTTCAGCTTGCCCACCGATCCGGTCATCGCGTCGAAGCCGGTCGCCAGCACCAGCGCATCCAGGCCGTAGTAAGCGGCCGAGGTCGCCACCCCGCCTGAGTCCATCCGCACGATCGGCGTCTCCCGCAAGTTCACCAGCGCGACGTTCTCGCGGTTGAACGTCTGGAAGTAGTTGTCGTCGGTACAGATTCGCTTCGTCCCGATGGGATGGTCGGTCGGGATCAGCCAGTCGGCGACCTGCGGATCGTCGACGACCGCGCGAATCTTCTCTTCCCAGAAGACTCGGGCGGTGGCGTTGGATCCTTCGTCGGTCATCTGGTCGGGAAAGGTCTTGCTGAACAGCACCCCGCCGAGCTGCCACCGCTTTTCGTAGGCTTCTCGACGTTCCTGCTCGGACACGTCGAGCGCTGACAGTGGATGCGGTTGATGCGGTGAACCACCTCCGCTGGCCATCGACAGTCGGCGACGTTCCGGATAGCCGGCCTTCTGCGCGCGGCGCACGTCGTCATCGAGCGGAACGTTTCCCGCGGGAACGCTGTAGTTGGGGCTGCGCTGAAACACATACATTTGGTTTGCCTGCTGCGCGATACACGGAATCGCCTGAATTCCTGACGATCCCGTGCCGATGACGCCCACTCGTTGACCGGTGAAATCGATGCCGTGATGTGGCCAGTGCGCGGTGTGGTAGACCTCGCCGCCGAACGACTCCATTCCCTCGATGGCGGGGATGTTCGCGTTCGACAACGGCCCAACGGCCAGGACAAAAAAACGCGCGGACACTACTTCTCCTGTGTCGGTACGGATTTCCCAACGCAATGTGTCTTCGTCGAGGATCGCATCGGTCACGCGGGTGCCGAATGTGATGTCGGACCGCAGGTTGAATCGGTCGGTGACGTGGTTCAGGTAGCGAAGGATTTCCGGTTGGGTGGCGTACTTCTCGCTCCAGTTCCAGTCCTGCTGAAGCTGGTCGTCAAAGGAGTACGAGTAGTCCACGCTTTCGACATCGCACCGCGCGCCCGGGTAGCGGTTCCAGTACCAGACTCCGCCGACGCCCTCCGCGGCCTCGAGCACCCGGACGGTCAAGCCGTCACTGCGCAGCCGGTGTAGCGCGTACAGGCCGGCAAAGCCTGCCCCTACCACCACCACGTCGACGTCTCGGGTCATGCCGCCGACGGTACGGGGTCAACGCCGGCCGGGGCGCCGTTCCTCCCGCTGTGCGGGAATTGCCGCCCCGAAGCGACAACCGGTGTGGTTGCCTGATCGCATGCCGGCCGCAGACCAGGGCGAAGCCTGGAATCACCAGGTCGACTTTGTGGTCGTCGGTAGTGGCTGCGGAGGTCTCACCGCGGCGCTGACCGCGAAGGCCAGCGGCATGGACACCCTCGTCATCGAAAAAGCCGGCGTGTACGGCGGCAGCACGGCGCTCTCCGGTGGGAACATCTGGATTCCCAACAACCCGACCCTCAAGCGAGAAGGCTTGGCCGATTCCCGCGACGACGTGCGCCGCTACCTCGATGCGGTTGTGGGTGACCGGGCGCCCGCGGCCAACATCGACGCTTTCATCGATAACGGACCGCGGACCATGGAGTTTCTCGAGCGCACCAGCCCGCATCTGCGGTTCCAATGGTGCACCGGGTATTCGGACTACCACCCGGAGCAGCCCGGCGGACGCGCCCGCGGACGCACCATCGAACCGTTGCCCTTCGACCTGAAGAAACTGGGGGACGACGAGCAGTGGCTGCGTCCCGCCGCGCTGGCCACCCCCGGCGGATTATTCGTCACCTCAAAAGAATTCGCCCGGCTGAACATGGTGATGCGCACCTGGTCGGGCCGCCGCGCGGCACTGCACACCGTCGGTAGAGCCGTCAAAAGCATTGTGCTGCAGCGACATATGGACACCCTGGGTCGAGCTCTGATCGGGCGCCTCCGGCTCGCCGCCAAGGAGGCGGGCATCCCGCTGTGGCTGAATACGCCGCTGCAGTCGCTGATCACCGACGAGGCCGGTGCCGTTATCGGCATACGAGCCCAGCGCGCCGGCTCCGTGATCCGCATCCTGGCGCGCAAGGGGGTCCTGCTGGCTGCCGGGGGTTTCGAGCACAACGTTGAGATGCGAAAACATTTCCTTCGGGACGGCGGCAAAGACAACTACAGTGCGGGCTCGCCCGACAACACCGGCGACGGCATCACTGCGGGCCAGGCCGTCGGCGGCGCAATCGATTTGATGGACGACGCCTGGTGGATGCCTGCGTTCAAGCGGCCAGACGGCGTGATGAGCGTGCTGGTCTCCGAGCGCTCGATTCCCCGCTCTCTCATCGTCAACCAGACCGGCCGGCGCTTCGTCAACGAGGCGGCGCCGTACGTCACGTTCGTGCACCAGCAGCTCGCCGGCGGCCATGATCCGATCTGGTTCGTCTTCGACCGGAAAGCCAAGAACCGCTATCAATTCGGCGGCGTGATGCCAGGCCAGAAGTTCCCCGACGACTGGTTCTCGTCGGGGCTGATGCATCGTGCGGGCACACTCGACGCGCTGGCCGCGTCGGTCGGCGTGCCGCCATCTTCGCTGCGCGAAACCATCAACAGATTCAACGGATTCGCGCGCGACGGAAAAGACGGCGATTTCGGCCGGGGCGACAGTGCCTACGACAACTACTACGGCGACCCGTCGCTGCCGCACCCGACGATGGACGTCATCGACAGCGCGCCGTACTACGCGGCGCGCATCCAGGCCGGCGACCTGGGCACCAAAGGCGGTCTGGTCTACAACGCGAACGGCCAGGTGTTGCGGGCCGACGGCAGCGTCATCGCCGGGCTCTACGCCACCGGCAACACCTCGGCCGCAGTGATGGGTAACGACTACGCCGGTGCCGGTGCCACGATCGGGCCCGCGATGGTGTTTGGATTCATCGGCGCCCGGCACGCGGCAGAAAGCGATTGCGATGCAGAATAATTCAGGCCAGTTGGCCGGAAAAGTCGTGCTGATCAGCGGTGGCGCCGGCGGGCTCGGCGCGGCGTTCGCGCGGCACATCCTCGCCCGCGGCGGCAGTGCGGTGCTCGCCGACCTGCTCGACGACGAGGGCAGCCAACTGGTCGGGGAACTCGGGCCGCAGGCGCGGTACACCCACCTCGACGTCACCGATCCGGAGCAGTGGTCGGCCGCAGTCCAGTTCACCCTCGACGAGTTCGGCTCGCTCAACGGTCTGGTCAACAACGCCGGGGTGTCGACCGGACAGTTCCTCGAACACGAACCCCTCGCACACTTCCGAATGGTCTTGGAAATCAACCTGGTCGGAGTGTTCAACGGTCTGCAGGCGGTGATCAAGCCGATGCGTTCGGTGGGAGGCGGGTCGATCGTCAACATCTCGTCCGCGGCGGGGCTGTTCGGTTTGGCGTTCACCGCGGGCTACGGGGCCTCGAAGTGGGGAGTGCGTGGACTGTCGAAGATCGCCGCCGTCGAGCTCGGCCCCGAACGAATCCGGGTCAACTCGGTGCACCCCGGCATGGCCGCCACCCCGATGACCGCCAATGTCGGCGTCCAGGTAGGTGAGGGCAACTACCCCAATCTCCCGATGGGCCGTATCGCTGTGCCCGAGGAGATCGCCGGCGCGGTCGGGTATCTGCTGTCGGACGACGCCGCCTACGTGAACGGCGCGGAGATCGCCGTCGACGGCGGGTGGACCGCGGGGCCGACTCTGAAATACGTTATGGGCCAGTAACATCAGACAGGAGCACACATGAAGCGACTAGCAGGCAATCGGATCCTGGTGACCGGTGCGGCATCGGGCATCGGTCAGGCGACCGCGCTGCGACTGCTGGACGAAGGCGCCACCGTCGTCGCGGCCGACGTCGCCGCTGACGGGCTGGACAACACCCGCGCCCGGGCCCAAGAGGCCGGCGCCGGCGAGCGGCTGACCACGCTCGAGATGAACATCGGCGACGAGCGTTCGGTGATCGATGGTGTGCGCTCGGCGGTCGACACCCTGGGCGGCCTGGATTCGGTGGTGAACGCGGCCGGGATCCTGCGGGCCGTGCACACCGAGCAGATGGGTCTGGATCTGTGGAATCAGATCATCGGGGTCAACCTGACCGGAACCTTCCTGGTGGTTCGCGAGACGCTGCCGGCGCTGTTGCAGAATTCCCGCAGCGCCATCGTCAATTTCAGCTCGACGTCAGCGTCGTTCGCCCATCCCTACATGGCTGCCTACGCGGCCAGCAAGGGCGGGGTTCAGTCCTTCACCCATGCGCTGGCACTCGAATACGCAAGCAAGGGACTGCGCGCGGTGTGTGTGGCACCGGGAAGCATCAAATCTGGAATCACCGACGCCACAGGGGGATACATTCCGCAAGATGCGGATTGGGGGTTGTTCACCAGGTTGATGCCGATCATGCCCACCACGGAGGAATCCAGCGGCGCCGGCATGGCTGCCCCGTCGGCGGTGGCCGGGGTGATCGCGATGCTGGTCTCCGACGACGGAGCGTTCATCACCGGCACCGAGATCCGCATCGACGGCGGAACACACGCGTGACAACTGATTTCACTTACGAAAGCACGCTTCGTGAAATCACCACCGATGCCGGCGTTCTGCGCTACCACGAAGCCGGACCCACCGACGGTCCGCCGTTGTTGCTGTTACACGGATCCGGTCCGGGTGTGACGGGATGGCGGAACTTCCGTGGTGTACTTGGCACGTTCGCCGAGTTCTTCCACTGTCTGGTTCTGGAGTTTCCCGGCTTCGGTGTCAGTGACGATTTCGGCGGCCACCCGATGATCACCGCACTGGACGCGGTGGTGCGCTTCGTCGACGCCCTCGGCCTGAAAATCGTTGACATCGTGGGCAACTCGATGGGTGGCAGCGTTGGAATCAATTACGCGATCGCCCACCCCGAAAGGGTCCGCCGGCTGGTGACCATTGGCGGTATCGGCCGCAACATCCTGACTCCCGCTCCCGCGGAAGGTATCCGGCTGCTACAAGAGTTCACCGAGGACCCCAGCCGCGAGCGACTGATCCGGTGGTTGCATTCGATGGTCTACGACCCGGCGACCGTGACCGAGGAACTCATCGAGGAACGCTGGAACCACGCCACCGATCCGGCGACGTTGGCCGGCGCGCGGCGGATGTACAGCAAGGAAGCGTTCACTCAGATGATGAAGGCCATGGAGTCGTCCAAAGGCCCGCAACCGTGGGCGATCATGCACCGGGTACAGGCACCGACGCTGATCACCTGGGGCCGCGACGACCGCGTCAGTCCACTGGATATGGCGCTGCTCCCGATGCGCACCATCCCCAATGCCGAGTTGCACGTGTTCCCCAACTGCGGCCACTGGACGATGATCGAGGCGAAAGAAGCGTTCGAGAGCGCTGTGCTCGCGTTCCTGCTGCGGCAGTAGATCAGTTGACGCAGGGCACGCCACCGCCGCCGATCGGTGCACCCCGGTCGGGCGTCGGCTCAGTGGTATCCGTGGTCGTGCCGGACTTCCACCCGTAATTGCCGTAAATCGTTGACGGCGTGGTGGATTCAGTAGAGGATTCGTCCTGGGCGGGTACCGAGAAGTTGTCGTCGACGACGACCTCAATGTGCCCGAACTGCAGGGTGCGATTCGGTTTGTCGGGTGCGTCGATGCCCAGCAGGCTCGCCACTTCGTGTGCGTCGGCATCGGCGCCCGGCGCGTATTCGATTGTGGTGGAGCTGGGTTCACCGCGAACCCGGTCGCGGATCGCGCCGGTGGTGTAGCCGTCGTGCTTCAGCGTGCGTGCGACCTTGGTGGCCAGACCGCCGACGCTGCTGGCGTTTACCACGTCGACGACCGTCGACGGGTTGGGTGTGCCCGCGGTGGTCGTGGCCGTGGATACCGACGACGGCCCGAAGGCGGCGGACACCTCGGCCTGGATCGCCGCGGGGTCGACGATGTTGACGTCTTGACCGTTGATGTTGTCGTAGCGCACCACGGGCAGCGTCCGGTATTCGATGGAACCACCGGCCAGCGCGCCCATCTTGCGGAACATGTCCTCGTCCCAGCCCGACGACAACACCACGTCCTTGCGTGCCACCGCCATTAGGCCCTTCAACTTGCCGAGATTGGTGAAGGTGCCCGCGTCCTGAAGTTGGTGCATCGCCGACGAGAGGAAGGCCTGCTGGCGGTGCGTGCGGTCCAGGTCGCCGTTCTCCAGGCCGTGGCGCTGCCGCACGAACGCCAGCGCCTGCTCGGCATCCAACGTCTGGGGCCCCGCCGGGAAATTGGCGCCGGAGTAGTCGTCGTAGACAGCGTGCTTCAGGCAGACGTCGACGCCACCGAGGCTCTTGGCCAAGTCGTAGAAACCGGCCAGATTGACCTCGGCGAAGTAATCGATCGGCACCCCGGTCAGCTTCCGCACTGCCTTCAACGTCGCGGCACGGGCGGCTTCGCGGCCCTTGGTCTCCAGCTCTTTCTGATCGCCCACACCCTTGTCGATCATTTTCTGCTCGACGTACTGCTTGGTGAGCCCGTAGGCCTCTTTGATCTTGATGTGGTTATAGCCGGGCACGCCGTTGAACGACACCCAGTCGTCGCGCGGGATGGAGAACGCGGATACCCGGTCGTCCGCGCCGACGTGGGCCAGGATCAAGGTGTTCGTGTTGTAGCCGCCGTCATCGGAGTCGCCGGCATGCAGATGCTTCAGCAGACTCCAGGGCAGGTCGTCGCCGTTCTGGTCTTTCCGGGAGTCGAGTCCGATCAGCAGGATGTTCATCCCGCCGCCGCTGGACTTCGGATCTTGAGAGCTCAGCGCCTGCGAGACGGTGATTCCGCTCAGCACGCCGTGCGCCATCCAGTAGCCCGATCCGGTAGCCAGCAGGGCGGCCACCGCCACCAGCGTCCAGGTGGCATGCGCCAACCCGCGGCGTCGTGTTTTGATCGACGCCGCCCGATGGCGATGCTTAGCGCTGGATCGTTGCAGGTCTCCCACCACAATCTCGGCTTTATTCGGGTCCGCGCCTGAGCCAGGATGAATACGTGCGCGGGCAATTATTGATACTTGTGGTCTAGTATGCGGCAGCTTGCTGAGGATCGTATTGTGAGCCCGCTAACCATCCAGATTTGACATAGCCGAAGAAATGGCGCCTACCTGCGGCGATACCTGTCCGCGTGACGTAAGGCCGGACCGCCGATTGTGGCCAAATCGTGCCGCTAAAGCTCCAGAATGTCCCCGTCGCGGGCCGATACTGCGTTGCCGAAGCGGGTCTGGGCCGCTGCAGCCGTGCACTCGGGCACCCCCGGCAGAGGATGGTTGTGGGTGATCAGCAGGCGTGACACACCGGCTTCGACGGCGATGGTGCCAACCTCCACGCCGGAGGTATGGCCGCGCTCGGGGTGGGTGGGTTCCCACGCTTCGTGCAGCAACGTCGTCACGCCCGCCACTTGTCGGATGGTCTCTGGATCGAACTCGGTGTCGGTGCAATAGGCGAGACGGTCCCCGACGCGGAAGCCGGCCGACGGCAACGGGTGGCGGGTCTGCTCCCACGTCTGGATTTCGTGGCCGGCGAAGCTCAACGTGTCCCAGCCCAGCTCCGCCCAGCGCGCCGATACCAGCGGCGACGTCGTCTGGAACGGGGACGCGAGAAGCTGATCTTCCACGATCGAGCGGGTGGGCCGGCCGTACGCCATCGAACCCGGCCCGGCGATCGTGAGTTCCCGGCCGCCCAGCGCACGCGCGGTGACGAACCCGAGGCCGGTCACATGATCGAGGTGAAAGTGGCTGAGCGCCAAGATCACTGTCTCCACGCCGTCGAGAAGGGACGCGTCGATATGCAATGCGCCGAAACCGGTTCCGGCGTCGAGTACCAACGCCTCCGTTCCCGAGGTAACCAGATAGCAACTCGTCTGACGGGCGCTGGTGGGAATCCATCCACCGCTGCCGAGAACCGTCATCCGCATGATCAGAGAATCTACGACGGCATGGACTGTTTCAGTGCAGCGACGGTCTCCAGATCGGTCAGTGCGGCCACTCCGCGTCGAACCCCTGCAGTCGAGCAATCCGGCCTCGCCGTTGCGGAAGTAGACGTTGCCGGGATCCGCGTCGATCACCGACACCGACGTGACCCGTCGGCCCATGATCGTCGAGAGTGCTTGGGCGTCAAGGACGCTAGTCACTGGCGCATCGTTAGAAAGGGTCGATGATCTGTAAAGCAGATGTTGCGCTGCAGGTCAGGACGGCGACCTGGCTGGAGACATCACGCCGGTTGGCGGCGCGAGTGGGCGATAATGCGATAGTGCTCAACCAGGACGGGATCGACTTTGCCGCGATGGAGAGCGAACATGCCCAACAGTTCCAGGCGATCATCCTCCCCGGCAACAGGATTTACCCGTGACTTTGACCGTGGCTGATATCGATCGGTGGAGCGCCGAGTCGGTGCGCGAGGTGTTCCATGCCGCCGGCGCCCGCGGGAATGCCACGCTCGAGGCATCACGACAATTGAGCAGTTTGGCGGTCTTCGACACCTGGGAGGGTGCCGCCGCCGAGGCGAGGAAACATTCCAATGCCGCCATCCGCCAGGACCTCGACGCCCACGGCAACGAGTCCATTGCCGTCGCCAAGGCGGCCGGCAAGGCTGCCGATGACATCGAGCACGTCCAATCCGAATTGCGGGCGTTACGCGGCGACGCCACCGCGTTGCACATGACGATCGACCCGTTAAGCAACAAGGTGGTGCCGAGTTCCTCGTTCAACGGTCCGCCGATGGAGGCGCTCATCGCGGAAATACAGTTGCAGCCACGGCTAGACAAGATTTTGGCCGAAGCCAGCGCGGTCGATGCCGAGTTGGCCGCAGCGATCAACATGGCCGATGGCGATTCGGCAACTCCGCCGGGCCCGCACGACAATCGCCCCGAGATCCAGAACGCGCTCTCACAGCCACTGCCGACCGACCCGAAACAACTTCACGACCTGTGGGACAAACTCACACCCGAGGAAAAAGACTGGCTGTACAGCCAAAACCACAACATCGGCAACGACAACGGCATGGCCACCGGCGACCGCGATCACTACAACCGGCTTAACCTCGCCGACCAGCTCAACAGCGCCACAGCTGCCGCCGCGCGCGCCGACGCCCTCGCGGCGCAACATCCGGATTGGGCGCAGGGTAAGAACATCCCGTCACCGAATGAGCCGGGCGCGATCTTCGATGACCGCCTCGCCTATGAGGCCTGGCAACGCCAATACGACGCTGCCCGTGACCAATCCAAGTACCTGCCCGATTTGCAAGCCGTCAATAGGGCCGTCCAAGCCAGCCCTGATCGCAGGCTCATGCTGCTCGACACCCAATCCGGCAAGCAAGCCCGCGCCGCCATCGCCGTCGGTGATCCCGACAAGGCCACGCATGTATCGGTGAGCGTGCCGGGCCTCAACACCACCGTCCACGGCGCCATCGAAGGCATGGCCTCGGAAGCCACCAACGCCAGAACAGAGGCCCTGCGGCAGCTCAGCCTCACCCCCGGCCACGAGCACGACGGCGTGTCCGCCATCGCGTGGATCGGGTATGACCCCCCGCAGGTGCCCGGATTCGACCAGCCTGGCGCATCGCTGGCCGGCGGGTGGGGAGTCAGCCACGACGACATCGCCCGCGCAGGCGCCCACGACCTGGCCGGCTTTTACGACGGAATACAAGCCGCTCACCAAGGCGGGCCGGCTGATCTGACCGCAATCGGGCACTCCTACGGCTCGCTGACCACCGGGCTGGCGCTCCAAGAGCCCGGCGATCACGGTGTATCGCGCGCGCTGTTCTACGGCTCCCCCGGTATCGAAGCCTCCACGCCCCAGCAGCTGCACCTGCAGCCCGGCCACGTGTTCACCATGGAAACCCCCGACGACCCGATCCAGGTGGTCTACGACGGCCCTCCCATCGCGCACGCCGTCGCGCCGGCGCTGCCGCCACCGTTCAACGTCCTCGCCGAAGGCGCGTTGGCCGGCGCCGACGCCTCCGGCGCCGGCCAGTTCGGGCCGAACCCTGCCACCAATCCAAACTTCACCCACCTGGCCACCGCGCCCTCCGTCGTACCCGACGGGCACGGCGGCACGCTGAATCTCGAAGGGGCGCACGGCCACAGCGACTACCCGCGCTTCCCGGACGGCGGAGGACTCAGGACCACCAACTACAACATCGCCGCCGTCCTCGCCGGACTCGGCGGTCAAGCGGTGCCCCAGAAATGAAGGACAAGCCGATGCCACACCCGCCGAGCCGGCGGCCCCGCGTGTTGTCCGCCGGCGCTGTCGTCGCCATCGCACTAGCCGCAGGAGGATGCCACGTGAGCCAACCCTACGAACCGACCTCGCCCACCGTTGCTGCTAAGGCGGTCGAAACGCTCAAATCCTTGCCTTCGTTCGAAGACACCCAAACGCAGCTTCAAGCCGCGATCACCCAGATCACCGCCGCGGCCAGCCAACTCATCCCCACCATCAGCTGGGAAACACCCCAAGAGGGCTCGGGCGACAATTGCGAGCGACCTTATGAACAAACCGACGGGAAGCGATACTTCCTGCCGAACGAAGTCGCAGCGAACGTTGATGTCTCCGAATCGAATTGGGCGAAAATCCAGGCTGCCGCCAAAGACGCGGCCGCCAAGCTCGACGCCACCGAGATGCAGGTCATGAAGAACCAACCCGGGAACCACGACGTCGGCTTCTACGGTCCAACCGGCTTATTCATCAAAGTTGGATACCACGGCAATCTCGTCGTTTCCGGATACACCGGCTGCCGGCTGCCTCGCGACAAAAAATGATTGGAGCCGCCTGTCAGGATTGACCTGACGATCTACTGCCTGGACTCGTCGAGGTCGTTGGACTCGTGGGGCTTGTCGAACTCGTTGGAATTGTCGGGGTCGTTGGAGTTGTCGGGTGCGTCGGACTCGTTGGAGTTGTCGGGGTCGTGGGACTCGTTGGAGTCGTCGGACTGGTCGGACTCGTCGGAGGTGCAGCGCCCGGGGGCGTGGCTCCAAGGCCTGGCCCTTCGCCACACCAGTCGGCCACATCTTTCGGGTACTGCTCGAGCGGCGGAGGGCAACGGTATCCCGGCGGAAAGTTGGCTCCGGCGTTGAGCAGATCGCAGGGAACCAGGACCTGCTTTTTGGGGGTGTTGGTCAAACATTTCACCGGTTGACCCGGCGGCACCGATGGATCGGCATGAGCCGGGACCGGTACGACGGCCGCCGCCAACGCAGCGGCGAGCGCCCACACGACACGGCGATAGATCATGAGCACTCCTTCATACAGAGCCCCCTGTCAGGATTGAACTGACGACCGCCCGCTCACCAAGCGCTCCCTCCGCGACTGCTCCGGACAGGATCATACCGACGGCGCCGGCTCGCACCCCCGCCGGTTTCAGTCGGCGCGTAGCACCGACGACATCACCCCGTCGTAGAATCGCCATGGCTCATCGAGCCGGCCCCGGCCGCGTTAGCTCAGTTGGTAGAGCGTCGCCCTTGTAAGGCGAATGGCGAGAGTTCGAGTCTCTCACGCGGCTCCATTCCTGTCGGCACTAAGGGATAGCGTCACCTTATATGTCAATCAGTTGTCTCGGGTGCGGAGTCGAATTCTTAGGCGGTCGGCTAAAAGTGTTCTGCAGCAATGCATGCCAACAATCACACCGCCGACGCTTGCTCTTGGAGGCCTGGCTCGACACGGGAGTCTGTGGTGGCACGTCGTACCAAGGCCACTACGTCCGGGACTACCTCTGTGAGGAACAGCGCGGTTGCTGCGCGATCTGCGGCATCGAGGACCAGTGGAATGGCGTGACCCTGGTGCTGATCGTCGACCACATCGATGGAGACGCAAGCAATAATCGTCGTGCGAATCTGCGGCTCATTTGTCCCAACTGTGACAGCCGGCTGCCGACGTATAAGGCGAGGAATCGCGGCAGCGGTCGCTACTACCGGCGACAGCGATACGCGCATGGCCAGTCCTATTGACGCTGCAGCTCCGCTCGCTTACCAAGGCGAGTGCTCTACCACTGAGCTAAGGAGGCCGACTTTGACCGGTGACAGCCTAACTGCTTAGTCGTCGTGCTCCGAGCTCTCGTGGTCGATGATCCGCTGAGACCGCACCGTCCGCGTCGGCGAGCGCCGTGACGGCCGGCGGCCGGGCAGCGGAATCCGCTCGGCGATGCTGCTCAGCGGGTTGACCACCATGGTCAGCGACATGACCGCGTCCTGCAGCGTCGCGATGGCCGGCTCCAGCGCCTCCATCCCGGGTGCGAGCCGGCTCAAGGTGTCGGCGACGTCGGCCAGCTGCTCGAGCGGCCCGTTACGGGCGGTCAGCTTGTCGATCAGACCACCTTCGGAAAGCAGCCGATCCGCCAGCCCATCTTCGGAGAGCACTCGCTCGATCAGCCCGTCGTCGGCGGTCAGTTGGTCCACCAGCCCGCCGGGCTTCAGCGCGCGCTCGAGCCCGCCACCCTCGGCGGTCAGCCGGTCGAGCAGGCCGCCCTCCGCGGTGAGCATGTCGACGACCCCACCCGGACGCAGCAGCCGATCGACCGGCCCGTCAGTGGCAATGGCGCGCCCGAGCGGCGCGTCCTCGTCTAATAACCGGGCCAGCCGGTTGGCCCGGTTCATCGCATCGTCGATGCCCAGCATGTGCGCGACCGCGTTGGATCCGCTCGTCGTGCCGGTCTCGCCCAGCGTTCGGTGTGCCATCCCAAGCGCGGACGTCGCAAGGCCCACACCCGCATCGGCGGCGGCGAGTCCGACTCGCACCGGCGCGGTGGCGAGGCTCACCAGGCTCTTGCCGAGATTCATCCCTCGAGTCTATTCAGGCTGGGCCATATCCCGTGGTCATTGGCCGGGATATGGCCCAGCACCGAACTCTCAGGCCCAGCACAGCCAGCTTGCAGGGTTCTTTTAGCTAAGTGCGAGGGAATTGACTCCATGTCAGCAGCAATGCAACAAGCAGCACCAGAGGCACGGGTTCTCGTCATCGACGACGAAGACAACATTGTCGAACTGCTGTCGGTCAGCCTCAAATTTCAGGGCTTCGAAGTCCACACCGCCACCAATGGCGCATCGGCGCTCGATCTGGCCCGCGAAGTCAAGCCGGACGCGGTGATCCTCGACGTGATGATGCCCGGTATGGACGGTTTCGGGGTGCTGCGCCGCCTGCGCGCCGACGGCATCGACGCGCCCGCGCTGTTCCTTACCGCCCGTGATTCGTTGCAGGACAAGATCGCCGGGCTGACCCTCGGCGGCGACGACTACGTCACCAAGCCGTTCAGCCTAGAAGAGGTCGTCGCCCGGTTGCGAGTCATCTTGCGCCGCACCGGAAAAGGCATCACCGAGAATAACAAGGCACGACTGACCTTCGCCGATATCGAAATCGACGAGGACACCCACGAAGTGTGGAAGGCCGGCGAGCCAGTCTCGTTGTCGCCAACCGAGTTCACCCTGCTGCGCTATTTCGTGATCAACGCCGGCACCGTGTTGAGCAAGCCGAAGATCCTGGACCACGTGTGGCGCTACGACTTTGGCGGCGATGTCAACGTCGTCGAGTCCTATGTGTCCTATCTGCGTCGCAAGATCGACACCGGTGAGATACGTCTACTTCATACGCTGCGTGGAGTCGGCTATGTGCTGCGGGAGCCTCGCTAACCGCCGATGCCGCGCCATTTTCGGATCGAACTGCCGCTGCGCGTTGCGCTCGTTGCCGCGACCCTGCTGCTGGTCGCGTGCGGCCTGACAGCCTCGGGCATCGCGGTGACCTCGATCCTGCGCCAGCACCTGATCCAGCGGGCCGACCAGACGCTGGAGGAGGCATCACGTGGCTGGGCGCAGGCCCCGAAGGGCGCGCTGAAGGTGCCACACGGGGCCAACCTTGACCGGCCGCCGTCGAATTTCTATGTGCGCAGCCTGACCTCGGACGGCAAGGGCCGGACCATCATCAACGACCGGCATGCCGAACCCGTCTTGCCGGCCAACAACGATGTCGGGCCGGAGCCGACGACTGTCGGATCGGTCGACAAATCCGGTGTGCAATGGCGAGTGGTGTCGGTGCGCGGTCCCAATCGACTGGTCACCGTCGGCTATGACCTGTCCGAGATCCAGCACACGGTCCGTTCGCTGGCCTGGCTGCAACTCGGCATCGGGGTGGCCGTCCTGCTGGTCCTCGGCCTGGCCGGGTCGTGGGTGGTAAAGCAAAGTCTGCGACCATTGACGGAGGTCGAGCAGACCGCCGCCGCAATTGCCGGCGGTCAGCTGGATCGCCGTATCCCCCAACGTGATTCGCGAACCGAGGTCGGCCGGCTTTCCGTGGCGCTCAACGGCATGCTTGCGCAGATTCAGCAGGCGCTGGCGTCATCGGAAGCGTCAGCGCAAAAGGCACTCATCTCCGAGAACCGGATGCGTCGCTTCATCACCGACGCCAGCCACGAACTGCGCACACCGTTGACCACCATGCGCGGCTTCGCCGAGTTGTACCGACAGGGCGCCGCACGCGACATGGAGATGGTTATGTCGCGGATCGAGAGCGAGTCCCGCCGGATGGGTCTGCTCATCGACGACCTGCTGCTGCTGGCACGCCTTGACGCCCAACGCCCGATCGAGCGCAAACTGGTGGATCTGCTGACGCTGGCCACTGATGCCGTACACGACGCGCGGGCGGTGTCGCCCAATCGAACGATCACCGTCGAGGTGGTGGACGGTCCCGGTACTCCCGAGGTGCTTGGCGACGAGGCCCGGCTGCGTCAGGTTCTCGGCAACCTGATGACCAACGCCCTGCAGCACACCCCGGAAACCGCGGACATTATCGTGCGGGTCGGCACCAGCGCTGAAGACGCGATTTTGGAGGTCGTCGACGAAGGTCCCGGCATGAGTCGCGAAGATGCTCTGCGGGTATTCGAGCGGTTCTATCGCACCGACTCGTCGCGCGCGCGTAGCAGTGGCGGTAGCGGCCTGGGGTTGTCGATCGTGGACTCACTGGTCCACGCCCACGGCGGAACCGTGAACGTGACCACGGCGCCCGGGCAAGGGTGCCGCTTCTACGTCAGCCTGCCGCGTATCGCCGAGGTGCCCGCACGAGCAGGGTCAACCAGGTAAACAGTAGGCTCCCGACGATGGCTGCTCCCGACAACGAACCACTCGGCGCTGAGGACTCCGTTCCTGCGATCGCCGCGTTGTTCGAGGCCGAACGGTCCGAGGTACAAAGCATCCTCGGACATGCTCTGCAGCTGGTCAGCATCCTGGTGGCCTATTCCACCGTGGTGGGTGCCGTATGGGCGACCAGACCGGACACTGTCCCGCACGCTCTGATTCCGGTGGTCCCGGTGCCTGCGTGGCTGGTCATCGCCTGGCATTCGCAGTTGAACAGTCGGATATACGCGCACAATCAGGCGATCGTCCTACTCGAGCAGAAGCTGCTGGATCACATTCCCAGCATCACGTATCCGACCAGACTGTGGCTCGGCCATACCAGTGGACGGTTAGTCAATGAGATCCCAATACTGTTGAAAGATAAGAGATATGCGATCGCTGCGGCCTCGATCATCACGTACGGTGGGTTCCTCGCCATCGTGCTGGCTCTGACAATCGCAAGTATCGTGGTGCCGATCTTTGTCAACCACGACTGGCAACAGCTCGCCTGCGCGATGTCGGTTGTGTATGCGGCCGTCTTCGTCCTATTGGCCGCTTCGTACAAGTCGACGTTCGGGATCAACGTCGACACGATGGACGAGTGGGCTAGATCGGCGCACAAGTCGTTTCCCACGCTATTCAGGACTCAGCACAGTTATCGGGAACGAGGTTGATCAGCCGTCGCTCAACTCGGCAAGCGCCGCTTTGATTTTCGCCTGCGCCTCGTCGAGAGATTCCGCTGACGGGTTGTGGTCGACGTTGGCGAAGCCAAAATCGCTCAGGCTTTTCGCCGGGAATACGTGGACGTGCAGGTGCGGCACCTCGAGCCCGGCGATGATCACCCCGGCCCGGTCAGCCTCGAATGCCTTCGTGACAGCTTTACCGACTAACTGGGCGACGGACATGATCCGGCCGAACACCGCCGGGTCGATGTTCTGCCATTGATCGATCTCGGCGCGCGGCACCACCAGCGTGTGTCCCTGGGTCATCGGCTCGATGGTCAAGAAGGCGACGACCTCGTCGTCGGAGTAGACGAACCGGCCCGGCAGTTCGCCGTTGATGATCTTGGTGAAGATAGTGCCCACTGGCGCCGCTCCTCCTCGTCGCTTCGCTCCGCATCGTCGCCGAGGCGGGCCATCGCTTCAGCATATGTTGTGCTGCGAACGCCTACGCGGCGCCGCCGTCGAGTAGCGCGGAAATCTCGTCCACCGCCCACGGCGGTGCATCATGATGGTCGCGGTAGCCGATCAGGTCCGGCGTCGCCTTCGGGAACCTGCCGACGAAACCGCCTGAGGCAGCGAAGATTTCGCCGGTGAGGTGTTTGGCGAGATCGCTGGCCAGATAGACATAGGTCGGCGCGGCGTAGTGCGGTCCCGCGACATCCAGTGAACCCCGCATAGAGGCGTCGTCGAGCAGTCCTCGCCGGTGCAGCTCGGTGATGTGGCCGACGTAGTCCGGCCCGGTGGACAGCCGCGTCTTGGCGCCGGGGCAGACGACATTCGCCCGTACACCATGCTCTTTCAGTTCGGCGGCGATCGCCAGAGTGAGGCTGTTGACCGCGCCCTTGCCGGCCGGATAGCCGGTGCCGCCGTAATCGCCGAGGAACGCGAACGAGCTGCTGTTGACGATGCTGCCGCCGCCCTGCGCGACCATCTTGGGTGCGGCGGCACGACAGGTCGCGAACACCGTGCCCAGATGCGCGTCGAGCAACTCAGCGAACTGCGCCGAGCTGATATCGAGGATGGACGAGCCCGGCGGTTCGGCGATGCCGGCGCAGTTGATCAGGACGTGGATGCCGCCGAACTCGTCAATGCACCTGTCCACCAACGATTCTGCGATCTGCTGATCCGACGGCGAGCCGGGATAGGCGACGGCACGCCCGCCGGCGGCAGTGATGCCTTCCGCGGTGGAGTTGGCGGCGTCGGCGTCTCGGCCATTGACCACCACACCGGCGCCGTGCTGCGCCAGCAATGCCGCGACAGCCGCGCCGACGCCCCGTGACCCGCCAACCACGACCGCGCCGCGGCCGGCGAGCAGTGAGGTCACTCCTCGTTGCCGAAGGTCATCATGTCGAGGTTCCAATAGCCGCGCATGTTTGCGATCAACCCGGCGTCGTTGACGCGGTAGGTGAACACGCCCCGCACGCTGCTGGTGACTCCATTATCAAACTTGCTGCGCAGCACCAGGATATGCGCGACCTCGCATGCGTCGCTGGACGGAAACGTCTCCTCGCAGGTGATCTGCAACTGGTTGGCGGCGATGTTGGTGTCGTAGAACTCGGCGACGCCGTCCTTGCCCTGCACGCCGGTGCCGTCGGGGTTGGTGACGGACTTGCCGATCGGATCTTCGACCACAACGTCGTCGGACATCAAGGCCAACCAGCCCTCCCGATCGTGGGCCTGGACGCAGCGCCATGACGACTGGGAAGCGGCCAGCGCGGGGGACTTTTCAGCGGTTTCGGCCGACATGACGTTTACCGGTCGGCGTCCGTGTAGCGGATGACGCCGCGAATGTTCTTGCCGTCCAACATGTCCTGGTAGCCGTCGTTGATCTGCTCCAGCTTGTACTGGCGGGTGATCATGTCGTCGAGGTTGAGCTTGCCGGCTTTGTACATCGACAGCAGCTGGGGGATGTCGTACTGCGGGTTACCGCCACCGAAGATGGTGCCCTGCAAGTTCTTTTGCATCAGGGTCAGCATCGCGAGGTTCAGGGTGACGTTGTTGTCCACCAGGCTGCCGATAGCGGTCAGCACGCAGGTTCCGCCCTTCTGGGTAAGGATCAGGTAGTTGTCGACGTCGGCGCCGTGCAGCTCGCCGACAGTGACGATCACCTTGTGGGCCATCAGGCCGTAGGTCACTTCCATCATTCCGCCCATTGCGGCGAAGATGTCGGGGTAGACGTGCGTCGCACCGAACTTGAGGGCCTGGTCGCGCTTCCATTCGACCGGATCGATCGCGAAGATGTAGCGCGCGCCGGCGGTGACGGCTCCTTGCAGCGCTGCCATGCCGACCCCGCCGACACCGACGATCGCCACGTCCTGACCCGGGCGGATGTCGGCAGTGCGAACCGCCGAACCATAGCCGGTGGTGACGCCGCAGCCGACCAGGGCGGCGACCTCAAACGGCACCGACGGGTCGATCTTCACGACCGAACTCTTGTGCACCACCATGTATGGCGAGAACGTCCCCAGCAACGTCATCGGAAAGACGTCCTTGCCGCGGGCCTGAATCCGGAACGTGCCGTCGGACACCGCCGCGCCGTTGAGCAGCCCGGCGCCCAGGTCACACAGATTGCGCATGCCGGCCTGACAGGTCGGGCAGTGGCCGCAGGACGGGATGAACGAGAGCACCACATGGTCGCCTGGTGCGATGTCCTCGACGCCCGGGCCGACTTCGGTGACGATGCCGGCGCCCTCGTGACCGCCGAGAACCGGGAAACCGCCCATCGGAATGCCGCCGGTCACCAGGTGATGGTCGGAGTGGCACATGCCGGCCGCTTCCATCTGGATCTTGACTTCGTCCTTCTGGGGATCGCCGATCTCGATTTCCTCGATCGACCACGGCTGGTTGAACTCCCAGATCAGCGCGCCTTTGGTCTTCACCCTGAACCTGCTTTCGTCATTGAACGTCGGTTTAGCACGGCCCGAGCTCCACGCAAGCAACCGCTTGGTTGAGTGTAGGTCAGCGGGTGATCCGGGTCACCAGGGGAGCCGGATCTGATCACCAGATGGGGACCGGAGCCTGTCCCAGTGGGTAGTAGCCGGGCGGTTTCTCACCGGCCACGCTGCGCGCGATGCGGTTCTGCATCCCGTCGCTGAGGTCGCCGGATTCGATCAGGTTCCCGAACATCTTCGCGACGTGGCCGAAGTCGAAGAAGTCGCGCTGCCACTCGATGAGCGCGTCGTCGTTGAGGCGAAACCAGCTGCCGCCGATGCCGTAGATCTCGTCCTGGGTGCCGTCGGATTTGTTGACGATCTGCTTCCAGAAGCCGACGATTTCGCCCTGCTTGTCGTCGATCAGGACCTTCTGGTACTCGTACACCCAGTTCTCCAGGCCTTCCATCTCCAGGCCCAGCGCGACGTCGCGGATCTCGTCGACCCCGACGCACATCACGTCTTCTTTGGGACCGATGTTCCAGCCGTAGGTAGCCTCGGGAGCATAGAAGTCTCCCAGCGGTCGCCAGTCGCCCGCCTTTTCGCAGTCCTTGTTGGCCTGCAGCCAGCGGTCGACCCATGCCTCGAGCTTTTCGCGGGAGTGTGACGCCATTGTCAGTTATCTTTCTCTTGGATGAATAGGGCTTGGGTGGGGCACATTTCGACTGCCCGGTCGATCTCCTCGCGGGCGTCGTCTGGTGGTTCGGCGTCGATGATCTCGACCTTGCCCCGCTTGGGCACCCGGAAGTAGTCGGGTGCCTCCAGCTCGCACATCGCATGGCCCTGGCATAAATCCAAGTCGACTCCGACCCGGTATCCCATGATCAGGCCCCGTTACGCCGGCGGTAACGCGCCTTTGCCGGCCGGGCGAGCTGCACGACCATTTTGGAGTGGTCGTTGTGGTAACTGTCGGCGGGCTGCGCCATTTCGAACTCGTACTCGCGCAACAGCACCGAGAAGATCGCTTTGATTTGCATCTGCGCGAAAGCGGCCCCTACGCACCGGTGTCGCCCCGCTCCGAAGGGAATCCAGGTCCATCGGTTGACGGTGTCAGCCTGCTCCGGTTTGTTGTAGCGGTCTGGCCTGAACGCATCGGGGTCGGGGAAGTCCTGGGGAATCCGATTGGAGATCGCCGGGGACGCGGCCACATAGTCGCCGTCATGGATCGGGAAGCCTGCGACCTCGAACTCGCCTTTGGCGACCCGCATCAAAATAATCAACGGCGGGTGCAGCCGCAGGGTCTCCTTGACCACGTTGTCCAGCTTGGGAATCTGGCGCAGCGCATGGAAACTCACCTCCTGGCCGTCGGAGTACAGTTCCTCGAGCTCGGTGAGCACCTCTGCGTAGGCGTCGGGGTGGCGGATCAACTCGATCAGCGTCCAGGCCGAGGTGCCGGAGCTGGTGTGGTGCCCTGCGAACATGAGTGAGATGAACATCCCGGTGACCTCGTCGGCGGAGAACCGGGGATTGCCCACTTCGTCTTTGATCGACACCAGCACGTCGAGCATGTCGCGGTCGGCCTTGTCCTTTGGGGGGTTGGCCAGTCGCTGGTTCATGATCTCCTGAACCAGCGCAACCAGTTTCACGCGCGCCTCGTCGCGGCGCTTGAAGCTCTCGATCGGAAGATACGGATCGACGTAGCACAGCGGATCGGTGCCGCGCTCCAGCTCGTGGTAGTACTCGGCGAACCGGTGATCGAGCTGTTCGCGGAATTTCAGACCTATCAGGCAGGCGGTCGACGTGTAGATGGTCAACTCGGAAAAGAAGTCGAGCAGCTCGATCTCACCTTCGTCGCCCCAGTTGGCGATCATCTTCTTGACTTCGCCCTCGATGGTGGCGGCGTGGCCCTTCATCTGTTCGCCGCGCAGCGCGGAGTTGTGCAGCATTTCCTTGCGGCGTTCCGGGCTGGCGTCGAACACGACACCCTTGCCGAAGATCGGTGTCATGAATGGATAGGCCTCGGCCTGGTCGAGATCCTCG
This sequence comes from Mycobacterium sp., assembly GCF_036488105.1. Lineage (GTDB taxonomy): Bacteria > Actinomycetota > Actinomycetes > Mycobacteriales > Mycobacteriaceae > Mycobacterium. The sequence continues at coordinate 24,706 of NZ_DASXHW010000547.1, forward strand.
TCGGCGGAGCGAAAGAAGAACTCGTTGGCTTCGGCGCCGGACAGGAAGATCACGTGCTTGTCGACGAGTTGGAACCAGCCGACGTCGCCGCATTCGTCGCGGATCCGCTGCATCAAACCGATTGGGTCGGTGCGGAATTCCTCGAGGTGACCGTGTTCTTCCGCGCCGCCGGACACCCTGGGAACGATCGCTGTTGTCATTGTCCTGGTATCCCTTCTTCGCCGAGTGCGAGCTTCTGGCGGTCCTTGGTGACCGCCAACGGGGCTTCGGGCTGTAGCTCCATATTGGCGATGAAGCCGCCGCGCGGTGTCTCGGCGACGAACGCGATGGCGCGTCCCAGGTCCGCCGCGCGCAGGAAGTAGTCGTGACGGGCCTGGCCCCATTTGGCCCAATCCTCCAGCGCGGGGCCGATCTTCTCGGCGGGCAGGCTCCAGCCCATCGACGTCTTTGTCGGGCCGGGATGCACGATGGAGGCCCGCACGCCGGTGCCCTCGAGCTCCATCTGGAAGTTGTTGACCATCGCGACCAGCGCGGCCTTGGCGGCGCCATAGGCGCCCATGTGCGGCCGCTGACGCAATGCGACATCGGAACCCACGAAGATCAAGTCGCCGCGCTGCCGTTCGAGCATGCCCGGCAGCACCGCGGTGGCCAGCCGGTTGGCGCCGACGAGGTGGATCTGCAGCTGCGAGTCGAACTCGTCGGTGGTGATTTCGGCGAGCTTGCCGAAGTAGGTGTCGCCCGCGCCGGCGACCAGCACCTCGATTTCGCCGAGGGCGTCTACCGACTGTGCGACAAAGGATTTGACCGAATTCGGGTCGGTGACGTCAAGATGGAATCCGACCGCCTCGCCACCGTCTGCATTGATCTTGCCGACGATGTCGTCGAGCCTTTCGACCCGACGGGCACCCAGAGCGACCGGGAAGCCGTGCGCGGCGAGCTCGATCGCCGTGGCCTCACCGATGCCCGAGGAGGCGCCGGCCACGATGGCCGGCCGGCGTTCTGGCAGGGGCTCAAATCGGGGCATTCAGCGGACCTCCAGGGTCATGGGTAGGTGAGCGAATCCGCGGACATTGCTGGAGTGCACGCGGACGGCGTTGGCCTCGTCCACTTGGTACCCGCGGATTCGCTTGAACAACTCGGTGAGGGCGACCCTGGCCTCCATCCGCGCCAAATGCGCGCCGAGACAGAAGTGCGCACCACTGCCGAAACTCAGTAATTTGGAACCGATGTCGCGGCCGATTACATAGTCGTCGGGGTTGTCGAACACCCGCTCATCGCGGTGCCCGGAACCGGGCAGCAGCAGCAGGATCTCGCCGTCAGGGATCGTGGTGTCGTAGAGGGTGAGCTCGCCGGTCACGGTGCGGGCCAGGATCTGGCTGGACGTGTCGTAGCGCAGCGTCTCCTCGACCCAGGACGGCACCAGCGTAAGGTCGGCGTACACAGACGTCAGCTGATCGGGATTTCTATGACCCCAAAAGGCCGCGTTGGCAAGCAGTTTGGTTGTCGTCTCGTTGCCGGCTATCACCATCAGGAACATGAAGCCGAGGATTTCGTCGTCGGTTAACCGGTCGCCGTCGATCTCGGCCTCCAGCAGCGCGGTGGTCAGGTCGTCTGTCGGCTTCTCGCGCCGCTCGGCGACCATCTGCTGGTAGTAGACGATGAGGTTGATCGACGCCTCGACCGCCGCGGCCGGCACGTCGGTGACACCTTCGTCGCGGTGCATCACGCCATCCGCCCACGCGCGTACCTGGTCGCGGTCCGGTTCGGGAACGCCCATCAGCTCGGAGATGACGTCCATGGGCAGCTTGCCGGCGAACTCGTTGACGTAGTCGACCGCTCCGTCGGCCGCCTTCGCCAGCATGGTGTCCAGGTGCTGGTGCGCGATCTCGGTCACGCGCGGCTCAAGCTCACGAATACGCCTGGGCGTGAAGCCTTTTGATACCAGGGTCCGCAGCCGCAGGTGCGCTGGATCGTCCATGGCCAGAAACGACATGGTCTTGGCGGCGTGTGGTCCCCTTGACGCCGGGTCCAGCGAGACGCCGTACTTGTTGGACAGCGTGGTGGTGTTGCGAAAACCTTGGTGTACGTCGGCGTGCCGGGATAGAGCCCAAAAGCCCAGCTCCTCGTTGCGGTACAGCGGCGCCTCATCCCGCAGCCTCTTGTAGTACGGGTACGGATCCTCGTGGAAGTCATAGTCATACGGGTCGAGGAGTGGCTTGTCGATCTGAAGGGTCATCAGTCTTCCGTCTTGACAATGAGGCCGACCGCGTAGGCTAGGTGGTCGGCGATCTGGTGATAGGTGTAGGCCCCGCTGGCGGCGTTGACCAGTGCGCCGAAGAACGCCATCTCGAGGACTGAGACGATGCGGGGCTCGGCATCGGGTCCGATGGCTGAGGTGATGCGACGGTGGATCTCGGCGCCGATCCGGTCGCGCACCGACCGCACGGCCGGGTCTGCGCCGCCGCCCAGCAACGCCGCCGTGCACGCCGCGGCGACTTCGGGCTCGTCGGCGACCACCAGCGCGAGGTGGCGTAGCGCCTTGTCCACTCGCGTCGGCATCGGCTCGTTGACGTCGGTGAAGTACGGCACCTGTCGCACCAGATCCAGGTAAACCTCGGTGATCAGATGGTTCTTCGACGAGAAGTAGGTGTAGGCGGTCGCCGGGGCCACCTTGGCGCGGGCTGCCACTGCGCGCACGGTCAGGTCGGCGTAGGACGTCTCCCGCAGAACCTGGACACCTGCGGTCAAGACCTTGCGGAAGGTTTCTTCCTGTCGACGGTTGCGCGGCACGTCCCGGGCCGGACCGCCGGCGGGAGTGATCGTGACCACTGGGTCGCTGGACACTTGTCCAAGCTATCCGAAACATCCGGCGCGAGGCAAGCCCGTTCTACAAAACTGCAGATAAATAGCTTAATTCCAGTCCGCTAGCGGTTGTCGGGCCAAGGGCACTCTTGCACTTTCGGCGGCGTGAAGACTATGTTCAACTGGATTATTCCGGACATCTGTCCATCCTGACCAACGGTGGAGGCGAAGATGGCATTGCTGGCCGACGGCGTAAGCGCCCTGCTCATAGACGGCAAGCTGACGAGCGGCAGCCAAGGCACGTTTTCCACGATCAATCCGGCCACCGAAGAAGTGCTGGGTGCCGCGGCCGATGCCGACGCCGAGGACATGAGCCGCGCCATCGAGGCCGCCCGGCGTGCCTTCGATGACACCGACTGGTCGCGCAACACCGAGCTGCGGGTGCGGTGCATTCGGCAGCTGCGCGATGCGATGCGCGAGCACGTCGAAGAACTGCGCGACATCACCATCGCCGAGGTCGGCGCGCCACGGATGCTGACCGCCGCCGCCCAACTGGAAGGTCCGGTCGGCGATTTGAGCTTCCCAGCTGACACCGCCGAGAACTACCAGTGGAGCTCCGATCTCGGTGACGCGTCGCCGATGGGAATCCCCACCCGGCGAAGCGTTGCGCGTGAGGCTGTCGGCGTGGTCGGCGCAATCACCCCGTGGAACTTCCCGCATCAGATCAACCTGGCCAAGCTGGGTCCCGCACTTGCCGCCGGCAACACCATCGTGCTGAAGCCCGCGCCGGACACGCCGTGGTGCGCGGCGGTGCTCGGTGAAATCATCACCGAGCACACCGATTTCCCGCCGGGTGTCGTCAACATCGTCACCTCCAGCGACCACAGTGTGGGAGCGCTGCTTGCCAAAGACCCTCGGGTGGACATGGTTTCGTTCACCGGCTCGACGGGCACCGGCCGCAGCGTGATGAGCGACGCGGCCGTGACGCTCAAGAAGGTGTTCCTGGAACTTGGCGGCAAGTCGGCGTTCGTCGTGCTCGACGACGCGGATCTGAACGGGGCGTGTTCGGTATCGGCGTTCACCGCCTCCATGCACGCGGGGCAGGGTTGTGCCCTCACCACCCGGCTCGTCGTGCCACGGGCCAAATACGACGAGGCCGTCACGATCGCGGCAGGCACCATGGGCTCGATCAAGCCGGGCGACCCCAACAAGCCCGGAACCGTGTGCGGACCAGTCATTTCGGCGCGGCAGCGGGACCGGGTGCAAAGCTACCTCGACCTGGCGATCGCGGAGGGCGGAACGCTCGCATGCGGCGGCGGCCGCCCGGCCGACCTGGACACCGGGTTCTTCATCGAGCCGACCGTCATCGCCGGGCTGGACAACGACGCCAGACCCGCCCGCGAGGAGATCTTCGGCCCGGTGCTCACCGTGATCGCCCACGACGGTGACGCCGACGCCCTTCGTATCGCCAACGACTCGCCATATGGGTTGTCGGGCACTGTGTTCAGTGCCGATCCGGAGCGAGCTGCCGAATTCGCGGCGGGTATGCGGGTGGGTACCGTCAACGTGAACGGTGGCGTCTGGTACTCCGCGGACGCGCCTTTCGGTGGGTACAAGCAGTCCGGCAACGGGCGCGAGATGGGTCTCGCCGGTTTCGAGGAGTACCTGGAAATCAAAACCATTGCAACAGCCATCTAATCCGCGAGCGACCAGTTATCACACGGGATTTCGCGTTTAGCGTGCAATAAGTGGCCAGTCGGCCAGAGAAAGGAAAGACATGGCGCGGTTTGACAACAAGGTCGCCATCGTGACCGGGTCCGGCGGCGGCATCGGCCAGGCCTACGCCGAGGCACTGGCACGGCAGGGCGCGGCGGTCGTCGTCGCCGACATCAATGCCGAAGCGGCGCAGGGGGTGGCCAAGCAGATCGTCGCCGACGGCGGCACCGCCGTCAGCATTCCGGTCGACGTGTCCGACCCCGCCTCGGCCAAGGAGATGGCCGACCGCACGCTGTCTGAGTTCGGCGGCATCGACTACCTGGTGAACAACGCCGCGATCTTCGGCGGCATGAAGCTCGACTTTCTGGTCACCGTCGACCCCGAGTACTACAAGAAGTTCATGAGCGTCAATCTTGATGGCGCACTGTGGTGTACCCGCGCGGTGTACAAGAAGATGGCCAAGCGCGGCGGTGGCGCGATCGTCAACCAGTCATCCACTGCGGCGTGGCTGTATTCGAACTTCTACGGCCTGGCCAAGGTCGGTCTCAACGGCTTGACCCAGCAGCTGTCCCGTGAGCTCGGCGGCCAGAACATCCGGATCAACGCGATAGCGCCCGGACCCATCGACACCGAGGCGAATCGGACCACCACCCCCAAAGAGATCGTCGACGACATCGTCAAGGGGCTCCCGCTGTCCCGGATGGGCAAACCGGAGGATCTGGTGGGAATGTGTCTATTCCTGTTGTCCGATGAGGCATCGTGGATCACCGGGCAGATCTTCAATGTCGACGGCGGGCAGGTAATTCGGTCATGAGCGAGCATGTGAAGATCGGATTCATTGGGCTCGGCAACCAGGGCGCGCCGATTGCCAAGCGGCTCGTCGAATGGCCCGGCGGGCTAACGGTTTACGACATCCGAACCGAGGCGATGACGCCGCTGGCCGAAGCCGGCGCAGGTGTGGCGGACAGCGTTGCTGATGTCGCTCAAGCCGACCTCATTCATATCGTCGTGCTCAACGACGCCCAGGTGCGCGAGGTCGTCGGCGAACTTGCGACCAACGCGAAGCCAGGCACGATCATTGCGATCCATTCGACGATCAGTCCAGACACCGCGGTCGAGCTTGCCGAGCGGTTCCGGCCCGCGGGTGTTCATATCGTCGACGCACCGGTCAGCGGCGGCGATCGCGCGGCGAAGAAGGGCGAGTTGGCGGTGATGGTCGGTGCCGACGCCGCCGCGTTCGCCCTTGTGCAGGAACCATTCTCGCGATGGGCGTCGCTGATCGTCCATGCTGGTGAACCCGGAGCGGGCACCCGGATGAAACTGGCTCGGAATATGCTGCATTTCACGTCCTTCGTTGCGGCGTGTGAGGCACTACAGCTCGCCGCCGCGGCCGGTGTGAGCCTGCAGGATCTGGGCAACGTGGTGCGCCACAGCGATAAGCAGACCGGTGGCGCCGGCATGGTGATGTTCCGCGATGACGCGGAGCCGTTGGCGCCGGACCACTTCCTCTACCGACCCTTCCTGCACACCCGGGCACTGGGGGAAAAGGACCTCGGCCTGGCCCTGGCGTTGGCCGACGAACTGGATATCGACCTGCCGCTGGCGCGGCTTGCCATGCAAAATCTGGCCGCGGGCCTTGGCGTACCGCACAGCGCATCGACTGCGAAGGAGTGAGCATGGACGAATTGCGCCGCAAGGGCCTCGAGAAGATGAACGAGGTCTACGCGTGGGAGATGCCGGACGTGCCCGGCGAATTCTTCGCGTTAACGGTCGAGCATCTTTTCGGCCGCATCTGGACGAGGCCTGGTCTGTCGATGCGCGACCGGCGGATGATGCTGATCGCGGTGCTGACCGCTCTGAATCAGGAGGAGTTGCTGCAGGTTCAGGTCAATGCCGTCCTGCAGAACGAGGAACTCACCAGAGAGGAACTGCGTGAGATGGCGATCTTCCTAACGCACTATGTCGGCTTCCCGCTGGGTTCAAAGCTCGACGGCGTGATTAAACGCGTAGCGGCCAAACGCAAGAAGGCCGCTGCCGAGGGGACCGCCAATGACAAGAAAGCCAACGTCAACGATGCCGTGAAGATGCACACTCGTACCACGCTCGACTAGTTTCAGTACGGCTGAGTACCTTTCGGCATCACATACTCCGACGTCGGGGCCGACAGTCCGTTGACGCTGGTCCCGCCGTTAAGAATGCCCGGTGCCATTTCGAGCATGTTGTTCGGGAATCCAAACCTCGGTGCGGTGAGCGCATCGAGCCGGTCCAGTTCGTCGGCGGTGAGATTCACATCGACGGCCCGGATGTTGTCGTCGAGTTGGGAAAGCCTGCGTGCGCCGATGATGACCGATGAGACGCCGGATTGTGCGTGAACCCAGGCCAGCGCCACGCTGGCGACGTTCGTCTGATGCGCTGTGGCGATGGCCTCCAATTCGTCGATCAGCGCGTAGGTCTTGTCGTTGAGGAAGGAATCGACCATCGCTCCGCGATCGGCGTTGTGCGCGCCGCTGTTGGCGCGGGTGTATTTGCCGCTCAGCACGCCGCTCTTCAGTGGCGACCAGGGCGTGATGCCGAGGCCGAATTCATTCGCCATCGGCACCAGTTCTTGCTCAATGCTGCGTTCGAGCAACGAGTACTCGACCTGCAGGCCGATGAAACTGGACCAACCGCGGAAGCGGGCAATCAGGTTGGCTTCCACGATCTTCCATGCCGGGGTGTCCGAGACACCGATGTAGCGAACCTTGCCGGCCGCAACGAGGTCGTCGAGTGCGGCCATCGTTTCCTCGATGGGGGTGTTGGCGTCCCAGATGTGCAGCCAGTACAGGTCGATGTAGTCGGTCTGCAACCGCCGCAGCGAGTTTTCGCAGGCGTTGATCAACGACTTGCGACCCGACCCGCCACCGTTGGGATCGCCCGGATACAAGTTGCCGCTGAACTTGGTCGCGATCACCAGACGGTCACGTCGGGCGGCGTGGCGGCCGATGTGGTCGCCGAGGATCTTCTCGGAGTGGCTGCGGGTGTAGAAGTTGGCGGTGTCGATGAAGTTTCCGCCGAGTTCGGTGTACCGATCGATGATCTGTTGGGACTCTTCGACACTGGTACCCCAGCCGAGGTCTTCGCCGAACGTCATGGCGCCCAGGCACAGGGGGCTGACCCGCAGGCCGGACCGTCCGAGTGTCACGTATTGATCCAGAGGCATGATGGCAGCTTTCTGGTAGATTGTTCGATTATGCGTTTGTTCACATCTAAACTAGTTCATACCTGAACGATCTGGCAAGTCGATGTCGGCGGTTGATGCGGCCAAGATCTGGTCCCTGAATTACCGGGTGCTGTTGTCCGTCATCTCCTGCGCCGAGGACGAGATCTGCTCATTGGGCCTGGAGTCGAAGGAATTGTTCCTGCTCGCCGAGATCGATGAGCACCCCTACCCTGCCGAACTGGCGACGACATTGAACATGCCCAAGGCGACGGTCACCGTGTACCTCAAACGGCTGGAGGCGGCGGGCTTCGTGCGTCGCGAGATCGATCCCGCCGATCTCCGGCGCCATCGCCTGCTGCTCACCGCGACCGGGCGCAAAGCCGCCGCGGGCGGCATGTCGGCGGTGTCTGAGGAGTTCACCAAGCGTCTCGGGCGCCTCACCGATGCGCAGCAGAAGGAACTGAAAAACCTGCTCGAAAAAATCATCTGACTGTCGTTTCACGGCGTGCGTCGTCACCCAGCTAGAGTGACGTTCCGTGCGCGTTCTGGTGATCGGCTCCGGTGCCCGCGAACATGCCCTGCTACTGGCGTTGCGCGCCGACCCGCAGGTCGAGGCGTTGGCCATCGCTCCCGGCAATGCTGGCACCACGGCGATAGCCGACCAGCACGACGTCGACATTTCCTCCGGTGACGACGTGGTGGCCTTGGCCCGCCAGATCTATGCCGACCTGGTGGTCATCGGCCCCGAAGTCCCGCTGGTGCTCGGCGTGGCCGACGCGGTTCGCGCCGCCGGGATCGCCTGCTTCGGGCCCAGCAAGGCGGCGGCCGAGATCGAAGGATCCAAAGCCTTCGCCAAAGACGTGATGGCCGCTGCCGGTGTACGCACCGCTTCCAGCGAGATCGTCGACAGCCCAGCAGATTTGGACACGGCACTGGACCGCTTCGGGCCGCCGGCCGGCGAGAGTGCCTGGGTGGTGAAGGACGACCGGCTGGCCGCGGGCAAGGGCGTGGTGGTCACACCGGACCGCGACGTCGCGCGCTCCCATGCCGCGAGCCTGCTCGAGTCCGGCCACCCGGTGCTGCTGGAGTCGTTCCTCGAC
>NZ_DASXHW010000001.1:0-3894 GCF_036488105.1 Mycobacterium sp.
CCGGAGGCCTGCGGCTCGCCGGCGTCGAAGGCCTTGAGGCTGATGTCGCGCCGGATCAGCTTTTCCTTGAAGACGTCGACGGCAGCCTTGACGCGCTCCTCGGTGGAGCTGGTCAGCTCGATCGCCTCTTCGCCCTTCCAGGCGATCTTGGTGTCGGTGCCGCGGAAGTCGAACCGGGTGGACAGTTCCTTAGCGGCCTGGTTGAGGGCGTTGTCGACCTCCTGCCGATCGAGCTTGCTCACGACGTCGAACGATGAATCCGCCATTGGATACGTCCCCTTCTATCGATATTGGCCGTTTGTTATCCGAGTACATCTTCGTTGTAGGCTGCTACACGCACCACGGCAGATTGCCCGAGCGGCCAATGGGAGCGGACTGTAAATCCGTCGGCTTACGCCTACCCAGGTTCGAATCCTGGATCTGCCACCGAGGTTAGAGGGTATGCGGTCCCGCAGCGGCTATTTTGAGCTGCGGGCCAATTCAAAGCCCGGGCGGCAGCATCGGCAATTGCCACCATCACGCGACGGACGCTCACTGTTTGTTTGCTGGTCACCAGCGGGCGGGCTGGGTCTGCGAGCCTTGATTCGACGACCGGGAGGGCCGTGATGACAGAACACCTGCGCGCTTACAACAGCCTGTGGCAGGTTCGTAGCGACTCCTGGTGCCGATTGGAGGAGGCCGCCGACCGGCTGACGCGTCCGGACACCGCAGGCGTCCTGAAGGAAAAGTGCATCACCTCCTGCCAGGAGCTGCTGAATCAATTGAGCTCCTTGGAGCCTTACTGGGCCTACCCCGGCACGCCGCAATTCGCCCGTGTGCAAAGGCTTTTCGCTGCCGGTAGTTACGACAAGTTCTGCCAGTTGGTCGCGCGGATCAACCGGGCGCTGACTCAGGAGTCGTACCGCACCGGGGATGTGGAGAACGCCGGCGCCGACGAGCTGGACATGTTCCCGTCCGATCCGCGTCAGCTCGAGGGTCAGACCGAAGCCGAGCGCGACCGTCCCTACTTCGAAGTGCTGGTCGTCGAGAAGATGACCGAAGCGCAGGAGCGTGCGCTGCGCAGCGAGGTCCGCAAGTGGCGGCGCCCCGATGACGAATTCGTCTACGAGCTCGTGGTGGTGGCCAGTGGCGACGAGGCGCTGATCGCGGCACGACTCAACGTGAACCTGCAAGCCGTGGTGATTCGGCGGCGGTTCTCGCACCAGTCAACCCGCGACCTCTCGTCGCTGTCTGAGTTCGTCGACACCGGGGTGTCGAACGACCTGGCCGATCACTACTCGCCCGAGGAGCGGGCCCAAATTCTGGCCACATCGCTGGGCAAGCTGCGGCCCGAGCTCGACCTCTACCTGATGACCGAGATCGAGGTCGAGGACATCGCCGGCCGGCTCGGCCAGTACTTCCGCCGGGTGTTCCACGCCCGGGAGGGCATGCTCGAACTGCACCTGTCGATCCTGCACGGCGTGGCCGCGCGTTACCGTACGCCGTTCTTCAGCGCGCTCAAGCAGTACAGTCACCGGCCCACCGGTGTCTTCCACGCGCTGCCGATCTCGCAGGGCAAGTCGATTGTCAACTCGCACTGGATCAAAGATATGGTCGGCTTCTATGGCCTAGAAGTCTTCATGGCCGAGACGTCGGCTACCTGCGGTGGTCTCGACTCATTGCTGGAGCCCATCGGTCCGCTTCGTGAATCCCAGCAGCTTGCGTCGAAAGCGTATGGCTCGCGGCACACCTACTTCGTCACCAACGGCACGTCGACCGCCAACAAGATCATCACCCAAGCGGTGGTGGCCCCCGGCGACATCGTGCTGTTGGACCGTAACTGTCACCAGTCGCACCACTACGGCATGATGATGGCGGGCGCGAATGTCGTTTATCTCGAGGCCTATCCGCTCAACGACTACTCGATGTACGGTGCGGTGCCGCTGCGCGAGATCAAGTCAAAGTTGTTGGCGCTCAAGCGGGCCGGCAAGCTCGACCGCGTCAAAATGATGTCGCTGACGAACTGCACATTCGACGGGATCGTCTACGACGTCGAGCGGGTGATGGAGGAGTGCCTCGCGATCAAGCCCGACCTGGTGTTCCTGTGGGACGAGGCGTGGTTCGCCTTCGCCCGGTTCCACCCGGTGTACCGCACCCGCACCGCGATGGCCTCCGCGGCGGCGGTGCGCGAACGGCTGCAGAGCCCGGAATACAAGGCGCAGTTCGAGAAATACCTGGCTGAGCAGACCGCCGAGAAGCCCAGCGACGAAGATCTGCTGAACCGTCGCTTGATGCCCGACCCGGCGCGCGCTCGGGTGCGGGTGTACGCCGCGCAGTCCACCCACAAGACGCTGACCGCGCTGCGGCAGGGATCGATGATCCACGTCTACGACCAGGACTTCGACCAGAAGGTCGCGGTGCCGTTCCACGAGGCCTACATGGCGCACACCTCGACCTCGCCCAACTACCAGATCTTGGCGTCGTTGGACCTGGGTCGTCGTCAGGTGGCCCTGGAGGGCGCCGAGTTGGTGCAGCGCCAGATCGAGAACGCCATGCAGCTGCGCGACGCGATCGACAACCACCCGCTGCTCAGCAAGTACATGAATTGCCTTGGCACATCTCATCTCATCCCGAACGAGTTCCGTCCGACGGCCATCGATCAACCGCTGCGATCCGGTCTGCGGAACATGATGGCCGCGTGGCACGACGACGAGTTCGTACTCGACCCGTCGCGAATCACGTTGTCCATCGGACGTACCGGCTACGACGGCGACACGTTCAAGCGCGAGCAGCTGATGGACCGCTACGGCATTCAGATCAACAAGACCTCGCGCAACAGCGTGCTGTTCATGACGAACATCGGCACCACCCGTAGCTCGGTGGCGTTCCTGGTCGAGGTGTTGGTCAGCATCGCCGCCGAACTCGATCAGGCCATCTCCGAGATGAGCCTGGGCGAGCGCGAACATTTCGAGCAGGCAGTGTGGGGGCTGACCGAGCGTTCGGTGGTGCTGTGCAACTTCAGCGGATTCCACCCGGCGTTCCGGGACCACAGCGGTTCCGAGCCGACACCCGAGGGTGATGTCCGCAGCGCGTTCTACCTGTCGTACGACGACACGAACTGCGAATACCTCATGGGTGAGCAGATCGACGAAAAGCTGGATGCCGGAATCGATGTCGTGTCAGCAACGTACGTGACACCCTACCCCCCGGGCTTCCCGGTGCTGGTGCCCGGCCAGGTGTTCAGCCGCGAGATCCTGCAGTTCATGCGCGATCTGGACACCACGGAGATCCACGGCTACGAGCCGAACTTCGGCTACCGGGTGTACACCGAGAAGGCGATCGAGATGGTGGGCGCCGCAGCGGGTTTGCCGCCCAACAGCCACCACATCGAGGCTGAGACGTCGTCGAAGGCGACGAAGAAGAAGCCGGCCAAGCGCGGTGGCAATGGCCACGATTCGGGTCCTGCCCAGGTCGGCCAGGACGAACTGCTCGGCCAGCGCCAGCCCGGCGACGCGGTGACCGCCGACTAACCGAACGGCGCGCCGTCGAACCGCTCGCGAGTGGCGAGTTCGGCGACGCTGGCGCGCCTGAGCTTCGTCAGCTGTTTGCGCGGCTTGCCCAACGGCAGCAGTGCGGCGAGAGCGAATGACTCGGGCACGCCCAATAACTCTCGGACCCTGGGCTCCTCGGTGATGGCGCTGGTGGTGATGGTCCCGCCGTACCCTTCATTGCGCGCGGCCAGCAGGATGTTCCATACCAGCGGGTAGACCGATGCGCCGCTGACCACCCCGATCCGGTCGAGGTCTTGATCGACCGCGGCAACGACTTCGAGATCGACGAAGACCGCCAGCACCAACGCGGCATCGAGCATTGGCGCGGTCATCTGCGACGGCGGCTCGATGGCCGCGATCTGTT
>NZ_DASXHW010000065.1:0-1654 GCF_036488105.1 Mycobacterium sp.
ACCCCGGCCCACGTCCAGGCTGCGCCCGTCTCGCCCCGCGCTCCGGAGAGTCCCCGCCGCGCACCGCGTGGGTTGGCGTCCGAGATGCCGGGTTTGCGTCTGAGATCCCGGGCGCAAACCCTGCATCTCATGGGTCAACCCCAATGCCGTTCAGTTAGCCGGCGTGGTTTGTTGTCAAGGGGTGTGTCGGTGAGCGTGAAGGAGCGGAACTCCCGGTAGGAAGCGGTTGTCCTCCAAGACATCGCTTCACCGGGAGTTCCGCTGTCTGGTCAGTCTGTCATTCATCGTGTGATCACCGTTGCGCAGGGCCGGTTCGCTCCGGGCCATCTGGGTGAGCTGACGCAGATCGTGCCGTTTGAGATGGTGGACCAGGCGTTGGCCGAGACCGGCACGGTGCAGGCCCGGTTGCGTGATCTGCCGTCGCGGGTGGTTGTGTATTTGTTGTTGGCGGGGAGTCTGTTCGCCGAGGTGGGCTATGCCGGGGTCTGGCAGAAGCTGGTGGCTGGTCTGGACGGTTTGCTGGTGGCCACGCCGAGCGCCTCGGCGTTGTGCCAGGCCCGTCGGCGGGTCGGGGTCAAGCCGCTGCGGTTTCTGTTCGGTCTGCTGTGTGGCCCGGCGGTCAGTGGCGGCTTGGCCGGCTCGGCGTGTGTGCGCTGGCGTGGGCTGCTGGTGTGCGCGATCGATGGCACGACGATGTCGGTGCCAGACAGCGCGGCGAACCTGGCCCGCTATGGCCGCCAGGGCGGTACGCACGGCGGTTCGGGGTATCCGCTGTTGAGGCTGCTGGCCGTGGTGTCCTGCGGCACCCGCACGGTCATCGACGCCGTGTTCGGTCCGACCAGCATCGGCGAGACCAGCCAGGCTCCACAGTTGCTCGGGTGCCTGCGGCCGGGGATGCTGCTGCTGGCCGACCGCAACTTCGCCGCGGCCGGCGTCATCACCGCGATCACCCAGACCGGCGCCCAGGTGCTGATCCGCTGCAAAGCCAACCGCAAACTGCCCGTGCTGCGCCGTCACCCCGACGGGTCCTACCTGTCACGGTGGGGCGAAACCGAGGTCCGCGTCGTCGAGGCCGAGATCACCATCCAGACCTTGACCGGCCGCCGCACCGGCTCCTACCGGCTCATCACCACCCTGCTCGACGCCGGCCACTACCCAGCCCTGGAGATCGTCGAGCTCTACCACCAGCGCTGGGAGATCGAGACCGCTTTCCTGGAACTGAAGTCCACGATCCTGGGCGGGCGGGTACTCCGCGCCCGCACCCCGGCCGGCATCGACCAAGAGGTCTACGCCCTGCTCACCACCTACCAGGCCCTGCGCCTGGCGATGGCCGAGGCCACCGACAGCCAACCCGGCCTCGATCCCGACCGGGCCTGCTTCACCACCGCCCTGCACACCGCCCGCGACCTGCTCATCCAGGCCGCAGGCGTCATCGCCGACACCACCATCGACCTCGTCGGCGGCATCGGCCGGCTCGTCCTGGCCAACCTCCTACCCGACCGCCGCACCAGAACCAGCCCCCGCGCCATCAAACGCGCCACCTCAAAACACGCCGCCACCGGAATCGTGAACCGAACCAGCTACAAAGCAACCATCACGATCGACATCCTCAACGGCGAGCCTCCCGGACCACAACCAAACATCACTAACTGAA
>NZ_DASXHW010000074.1:0-4233 GCF_036488105.1 Mycobacterium sp.
GACGACGGGTCTGTGGCTTATCGCCCTGTGCTACGAGCTGGTGGTCCACTACATCGTCAAGGTGTCGAATCCACCCACCTGGATCGGCATCGTGCACGGCTGGGTCTATTTCGCTTATGTACTGGCGGCTTTCAACCTTGCTGTCAAGGTTCGGTGGCCGATCCTGAAGACGATCGGGGTGCTCTTGGCCGGTACCATCCCACTGCTCGGGATCATCGTCGAGCATTTCCAGACCCGAAATGTGAAGGTGCAGTTCAACTTATGAGCTCGACCGCTCAAGTATCCAGCGCGCGTAAAGCTGGCAGCAACAGCGCGAGCGCGCGACCGCGATGCGATGCCGCGTCTTTTTCCGCCGAAGTCAGCTGTGCCGCAGTGCGATCCTCGCCGTCCGCGATGAACACCGGGTCGTAACCGAAGCCCGCATCGCCGCGCGGCTCACGAGCGATCGCGCCGGGCCATTCGCCGCGGACGACGACCTCATCCGAGCCGGACACCAGTGCGCAGGCCGAGACGAAGGCCGCGCCGCGCCGCTCATCGGGCACGTCGCGCAGCTGTGCCAACAGTAACGCCGTGTTGCCGGCGTCGTCGCCGTGCGTGCCCGACCACCGCGCGGACAGCACACCGGGCATGCCATTGAGCGCAGCCACTTCCAGTCCCGAGTCGTCGGCGACAGTCGGCAATCCAGTCGCCGCGAAGCCGTCGCGCGCCTTGGCCAGAGCGTTATCTTCAAACGTCGCACCGGTTTCCGGTACTTCGTCGAACGGGGGCACGTCGTCGAGTGACACCAGCGTCAGCCCCGAGAGCGAGGCTGCGTCCAACACCCGCCGCAACTCGGCCAGCTTCTTGGGGTTTCGGCTGGCAACCAGCACGCGGGTCAGCTTCCGAACGCCTTCTGCGGTGTGCCCCCCTCGGGCAGCACGCCCGGATAGGGCAACGCCAACGCCTCGTTCTGCGCAACGAACAGCTTCTCGCAGGCCCCTTGTGCGGCATCGAGCAATTTGTCCAGCGTCGATCGCGGGAAGGTGGCGCCCTCGCCGGTCCCCTGCACCTCCACAAGCGTCCCGGTGTCGGTGGCTACGACGTTCATGTCCACCTCGGCGCGGGAATCTTCCTCATAGGGCAGGTCGACGCGGACCCGACCGTCGACGACGCCGACGCTGATCGCGGCGATCGCACAGGACAGCGGCCGCGGATCCGACAGCTTGCCGGCCGCCGAGAGGTATGTCACCGCATCGGCCAGCGCGACGTACGCCCCGGTGATGGCCGCGGTCCGGGTACCGCCATCGGCTTGCAGCACGTCGCAGTCGATCGCAATGGTGTTCTCCCCTAAGGCCGCCAGGTCGATGCAGGCACGCAGCGACCGGCCGACCAGCCGGCTGATTTCTTGCGTGCGCCCGGACGGCCGGCCCTTCACGGATTCCCGGTCGCTGCGCGTGTGGGTGGCCGACGGCAGCATCGCGTACTCGGCGGTGAGCCAACCCAAGCCTGATCCCTTACGCCAGCGGGGCACGCCCTCGGTGACGCTGGCCGTGCACAGGACCTTGGTCTGGCCGAATTCGATCACCACCGAACCTGCCGGGTGGGAGGTGAATCCGCGGGTGATGACAACCGGTCGAAGCTCTTCGTCGAGGCGGCCGTCTTCTCGTTTTGACACGCCGCCAACCCTAGCGTGCAGTCAGCCGCTCAGGAGCGCCCGACGTTGAATGTCTCGCCGCACACCACCGCGTGCACCGGGCCGTCGAATTCGCCCTTGGCCTCGCTGATCACGTCCTCCCGCGACGTCCACGGCGGGATGTGGGTCAACAACAACTCCCCCACCCCGGCCGCGGCCGCGATGCGTCCGGCCTCGGTACCGGACAGGTGCAGGTTGGGCGGACGGTCCGGCGCATCCGTCCAGGACGCCTCACAGAGGAAGACGTCGGCACCGCGCGCCAGGTCGATGATGGTCTCGCAGTAGCCGGTGTCGCCGCTGTAGACGAACGACGCGCCGGCCGGGTTGGTGATCCGCATGCCGTAGGACTCGGTGGGGTGACACACCAGCCGCGGCACGACGTCAACCGCGCCAATTGTGACGACCTCGCCGTCAACCCAGTGATGCACGTCAAAAATGTCAGAGCAGTCGTCGATCTCCCCGCCAAACGGCGACGATGCCGCGCCCAGGCGCGACCAGGTGTCGCTCGGGCCGTACATCAACGCCTTCCCTTCGGGCGGCGACGGATGGTAGCGGCGCCAGACGAACAATCCCGGTAGGTCGAGGCAATGATCGGCGTGCAGGTGCGACAGCAACACGTGTACCGAACCCGGGTCGGCGTGCCGCTGCAGAGCGCCGAGCACGCCTCCACCGAAGTCGATCACCAGGGGCGGCGTGTCGGGTGCCCTCAGCAGATATCCCGATGCCGGCGAATCCGGGCCAACGACGCTCCCGGAGCAGCCCAGCACGGTAATTCGCACGGTCACTACTGTGCCATGCCCGGTAGCAGGATGGAGAAAACATCGCCGCATTGGGTGATCAGAGTCATCGTCATACCTAGGAAACGTGGGTGTGACGAACGGGTTCGACGCCGGTGACCGCTGGGCCTAGGAATCGAGCCGCAAGTTTGGTGAATGCCTCGGGATCGCCGGTGGCTTCGAACACCCGGGTGGCGGTCGGAGCGTCATGCGGTCGCAACAGATCACGCTCGGTCAGCACGCGAAGCAGTTCTTTCGCCGTCTCCTCCGCGCTGGATACCAGCGTGACCGCATCGCCCATCGCCAACTGGATCAACCCGGACAGCAGCGGGTAGTGGGTACAGCCGAGCACCAGCGTGTCCACGTCAGCGCGCTGAAGCGGCTCGAGGTAACCCTCGGCCAAGCCGAGCACCTGACGGCCGCTGGTGATGCCGCGCTCGACGAAGTCGACGAATCGCGGGCAGGCCACGGCGGTGATCTCGGTGTCGCGCGCGGCCGCGAAGGCGTCTTGGTACGCGCCGGAGGCGACCGTGGCCTGCGTGCCGATCACGCCGATGCGACCGTTACGAGTGGTGGTAACGGCCCGGCGGACCGCAGGCAGGATCACCTCGACCACCGGCACGTCATAGCGTTCGCGGGCATCGTGCAGACAGGCCGACGACGCCGAGTTGCAGGCGATCACCAACGCCTTCACACCGCGGTCGACGAGGTCGTCACTAATGGCCAGGGCATGCGCGCGGATCTCGGGAATGGTGAGCGGACCGTAGGGTCCGTTGCCGGTGTCGCCGACATAGCTGATGTCCTCGTCGGGCAACTGGTCGATGATCGCGCGCGCGACGGTCAACCCGCCCACGCCGGAGTCGAACACCCCGACGGGCGCCAGTGCGTTACTCATGTCGCCTCAATTATTGACCGGACCGCTACGGCCGTTTGCGGCGACGCTCGCGAGCTTCGCGTTCGGGTCTGGATAACAGGTACGCCGCGAGCACGCCGGCAAGGCCGCCGCAGAGGTGGCCCTGCCAGGACACTCCTCCGCAGACGTTGAGCACTGGCACGGCACCCCACAGAACTCCGCCGTACAAAACCAGCACCACCAGCCCGATGACGATCTGCCAGCCCGAACGGGTGAAGAACCCGAACACCAGCAGGAAGGTCAACCAGCCGAAGATCAGACCGGAAGCGCCGATGTGATCGCTCTCCAGGCCGCACGACGATCCCCAGTTGCCGATCAGCCAGGTGCCGAAGCCGCCGACGATCCACACGATCGCCGTCGCCCACACAAACCGGGACAGCCCGGCCAAGGTCACCAGAAAACCGAGGACCAGCGCCGGCCCGGTGTTGGCCGCGAGGTGCCCCCAGTTCGCGTGCAGCAGTGGAGCGAACAGAATTCCCCACAGGCCGTCGACCTCCCGCGGGCGGATGCCGTTGTCATCGAACCGGTGCCCGTTGAGCTGATCGAGCGCCTCGATGATGTACAGCAGCGCCACGAAACTGATGATGGTGGCCCCGCCGACCAGCATCGGCGAACGCTTCTTCGGCTGCCGCGCCGATGCGTGAGTCCGGTTTGTCATCGCCGTAGCTGCCTTTCCACAGCAACCCCCGTTTCGTCCAAGCTACCGGCGTTGCTCGAATGCGCCAGGCAACAGGCCCCGGTAGGTCGGTATGTCGGCTACGGCGTCGGCGGCGATCACCGCCTCGATCACTGCGCGCGCCAGGCAGTCGGCGGCTGCCACACCCACGGCGCCGGCCAGGGCGGTCTCCGGTGAGAACGCGGCCGGCACGTCG
>NZ_DASXHW010000095.1:0-2448 GCF_036488105.1 Mycobacterium sp.
GGCGGCGGGCAGATCGAGCTGGGTGAGATCGGGCCCGTCACCTGACGGGCTCGACGTGATGGTCGCGTGCTGGGCCTGCTGCTGGTACAACACCGACAGCGAACCGCCGCCGCTCCAACCGGCCAGCACCACCTTCTGATAACCGAGCCGTTCCTTGGCATCCTTGATGGCGGCGCCGAGGTCCTCGATCACCTTCTCCATCAGCAGTGCCGAATCGGTGCCGCGAAACCGGCTGTTGCAGTAGATGACATGGTGACCGGCCCGGGCTAACGCGTTGATCATCGGCAGGTACGCGCCGCCGCCGATCGGGTGCATGAACATCAGCACGGTGTCCGACGGGTTGTCCTTGGGCTTGAGTAGATAGCTTTCCAGCACGACGATCTCGGCGAGACCGCCGTAGACATCGCGGACCCCGGAATTGTTCTGGAAGGCAACAAGATAGGGGATCCGGTCGTAGTCGTGCTTCACGGGCGCAGGGTTCTCCATCAATGCTGTCCTAGGTCGTGTGCCAGCACCTCGGCTGACGGGGTTAGTCGCCGACGGGTGTCGACTGCGATCACCTGCCAGTCGACGCGGGAGTGCTCGTCGAACTTGCGGCGGGCGCGCTCGCGAGCCTTTTCTGGCGCGCCGTGGTGAACTCCTTGTGGCGCATGGGAAATCAGGCCGGGCGGCATCGGAATGCCGTAGAGCGAACCGCCATGGAAGAAGGCGATCTCGTCGTAGTCCACGTTGCGGTGATACCACGGTGTGCGCTCGGTACCCGGGACGCCTTCGGCGGGCTTGGGCAGGAAGTTCATCACGTAGACACCGGTGGCCTGCATGAACAGGTGCACGGTCGGGGGAAGGTGGACGCTGTCGGAGGTCACCACGTTGTAGTCGTCGATGTTGAAGGTGAACGCGAAGTTGTCGCCGCGCCAGCCTTCGACGTCGAGCGGATTGTGTTGATAGAACAGCGTTGTCGGGCCGCCCTCATGGATCAGCCGCACCTGGTACTCGTCGCGGCCGTCGTCGTCGATCGGCTCGGGCTCGGGGATGACCGCCTGCGATGGGTCGAACGGGAAGTGCCGGCCCAGCGAACCCGGTGGCGGAACACGGAACTCGTCGCTGGCCTCGATCATCAGCAACGTCGTCTCGGCGTCGGGGACGTGACGCCAGGTGCATGCCTTCGGCAGATATACCCAGTCGCCGCCGCGGTAACGCAGCGGCCCGAACTCGGTCTCCAGCAGGCCGGTCCCCTGGTGTACGAAACAGAGCAGATCGCCGTCGACGTGGCGGGCGAAGTACGGCATGGCCTCGTGGCGTCGGGACAACGAGATCCGGCAGTCGGGGTTGGTGAACATCACCAGCGGCCCACCGCTGGCGTCGGTTGCGTCGCTGGGCTTGAGTTCGCCGCACAGCACGTCAAGGGGACGCAGGGGACCCTCTGACCGGTAGGCGGTGGGGTCGTGGCGGCGGTACATGTTCGCGGTCCGGCCGGTGAAGCCGCCGCGGCCGAGTTCGTCGTCTTTGAGGCCCTCGAGGTCAGCGTGCAGACGCCGCGGTGTCTTGCCTTTACGCAGGTGAATGAATGATTCCATGACGGCTCCAGGGTTGCGACGGCATCCGGGACGGCAGAAACTGAAAGTGACATTACTTTTTCTTCTGCCGCGGCACAAGGGCAGTTTGCGATAGTCGTGATGACTTCTGCGGCTGGGCGCAGTCTGTAAGGCATGACCAACGACACCATCACCGCCACGATCACGATCCCCGCAGCGGCCGAAGCAGTATTCGGCGTACTGGCAGACCCCACGACTCATGCCGCAATCGACGGGACCGGCTGGGTGAGAGACTCCCTCGACGGCAAGACGTTGACCGGTGACGGCCAGATCTTCCGGATCGCGATGTACCACGACAACCACCCCGCCAAGAACTACGAGATGGCCAACAAGGTGGTCGTGTTCGACCGCCCCCATGCCATTGCCTGGGAACCCGGCCAGGACGCCGCGGGAGACGGGACGCTGTCATTCGGCGGCTGGATTTGGCGTTACGACATAGACGACGCGGGATCCTCGCAATCTCACGTCACGCTTACCTACGACTGGTCGGCGGTACCGCCCGAACTCCGTGAGCACATTCCGTTCCCGCCGTTCGACCCCGCGCACCTCGAGAATTCGCTCAAGCATCTGTCCGACCTGGCCGCGGCTCGGTAATTGTTCAATCCCGCACGCGCAGGACGACTTTTCCTTTCGCGGTGCGATTCTCCAGCGAGGCGATCGCGGCAGCGGCTTCCTCCAGCGGGTAGACCACCGGTTCGGGAGGAGGCAGCTGGCCCGAGGCGAGCAGCTTCTCGAGGTCGGCCCACTGCTCGGTCAGCGCATCCGGGTGCGTGCCGGCCCAGGCGCCCCAGCCGACGCCGACGACGTCAATGTTGTTCAGCAGCAGTCGGTTGACCTTCACCGTCGGGATCTC
>NZ_DASXHW010000185.1:0-3415 GCF_036488105.1 Mycobacterium sp.
GCTGTGGACTATTCGCATGCCGCGACCGCCGCCGCCGGCAAGCGCTTTGATCACGATCGCGCCATCGTGGGCGGCGGCGAAGGCGCGGATGTCGTCGACGCTGCTGGGTCCGTCGGTGGCCGGCAGCACCGGCACGCCGGCCGCTGTCGCCGCGCGCCGGGCCGCCGACTTATTGCCGAACAGTTCGAGCGCGGCGGCGTCCGGCCCGACGAACGTGTATCCCGCGGCCGCACACGCCTGCGCGAAACCGGGGTGTTCGCTGAGGAACCCGTAACCGGGATGGATCAGCTCGGCGCCGGAGTCCTTAGCCGCCGCCAGGATCGCTGCATGGTCGAGATATGCGGACGGGCCGGCGCCGGGCAGGGCGATCGCTTCGTCGGCCGCGTGCACGTGCGGGCTGTCGGCATCGTCCTCGGCGTAGACGGCGACCGTGTTGAGCTCCAACTCGGTTGCCGTGCGGATGATTCGGAGCGCGATCTCACCGCGATTAGCGATCAGCAGGCGCGTCACGTCCGGTCCTTCTTGAGGTCAACCCCTGTGGGATTCAGCGTCGATCCCGATCCCATCATGCCGCTACCGCGATTAGGAGATTATTGGCCCCCAGATCGCGGGCGAACTAGTAGTTTCATTGCCGGCGGCGTTGCGACCAGATGGGGCCTGACCTACAGCCGTGGGGCCTCGCCTTCAACGACCCACGGACGCACATCGATGATTGAGTTAGCACCCCTTCGGTAAAGGATCAAGATGACGAAGCGATACATGACCGCAGCCCTAGGGGCCGCTCTGGTGACCGCCGGGCTGACCGCCACGGCGCCCACCGCGAGCGCAGGGTGCATAGACCCGGGATGGGGAGCGCACCCATTTGCGCAGATGTGCGACAGCCCCGTCAACTCCGACGGCATGTGGGAGCGCTGTCTGTCGTTTCACAACGGCGGGCCGTACAGTCCCGCCGAAACCGACTGCTACACGATGAGCGCAGGTGATCCGCCGAAGGAGGCCGACCCCATTCTGCAGACGCCGCCAACGCACATCGACGATTAGCGCAGCGCTCAGGCTACGAGCGGCGCCGAGACCCGGTGTTCACCTGACTGTGCGCGCGCCGCGTTGGAGTCCGCCGCGCATCGAGTGCGCAGCGGCCACGCAAGCTGACGGAGATAGCCGGCCGGCTCGTATTCGTCGATGCCGTACTGTGCCGGCCAGCGGTCGGCGGGCAGATACAGGGTCCCGAACAAGGCGTCCAGAATTGGGAACTCCCCGGCGTAGTTGGTGTTATAGGCCCTCGGTTCACGGGCGTGATGCCAATGGTGGAACTGCGGGGTGGCGATCAACCACCGCACGGGGCCAAAGTTCATCCGCACGTTGGCGTGGATGAAGATCGCCTGCACCGTGATGAGGATGACGAACGCGCCGAGACTGACCCGGCCGAAGCCCAGCGCGTAAAGCGGCAGCACCGCAGCAGAGCGACCAAAGGTCTCGTCCAGCGGGTGCAGGTGATTGGCGGCAAGCCAGTCCAGGTCGCGGATGCTGTGATGCACCCGGTGGAACCGCCACAGCAGAGGTACCTCATGGGCGGCGCGGTGCCCCGCATATCCGCCGACCGTGGTGATGGCGAATCCCGCCACGATCTGCACCCAGGTTGGACTCGCCGCGATACCGAGACGCAGCGGTGCGGGCACGAACGCGCGCAACACGCTGCCCACCACGACGACCGAGACGACCAGCCCGACCTTCAACGCGGCGCCGTTGACCAGATAGTGCACCAGGTCGGTACGCCACCCCGCGCGCAGCACTCGGCGGGGGTGCAGAGCGAAAAGCCGCTCCAGGGGGATGAAGATCACGGCAAGAATCGCCAGTCCGAACAAGATATTGCTGCGCACGCTAAGCGCGGCCACAACCACCACAGCAGTCAGCGACGCCAATACCGCGCCGCTGACACCGACTTGTGTGCCCGGTCCATTCACCGCGACGTGCACGCTCTGCGGCGACGGGTCCGCGTCGACCGGAGCAGTACTGGCAGAACTGGCCTTGGCGAGGCGCCCCCAACCCGCCAGCACCGAGCACGCCACAACGACCCCACCTCCACCGACGGCCGGATTTTGGGTGGTGAACGCGATCGCAACCATGACAATCCCCGACTGCACGGCCAGCCCAGTCACGTTCAGCGATCTAGGTCCGGCAAGCAATCGACGACCCTGCCATCCGACCAGCACTGTCGCCACGAGCAGCACCAGCATCGCTAACCCCATGCCGCGGCCAGGATGTGAGCGCGCTAGACCGCCAGTCACGATAACGGCGGTCAACAGCGCGGCCATCTCGGCGGCGTGCAACAACACCATGGCTGCCACCACACGGCGTCCGTGCATGCCGTTAGCATGCCCCTCGCGGCTAAGAAAAAAGTGAGGCCGCCGGGCAGACTACGTTGAAATTGCCCATGGCCCGAACCTGTTCGCTGCGATAATTTCGTCAGGTGACAGTCAACCGTCGCAAGGTCCTGGGTGGAGCCGGCCTGGCCGGCGCGGCGGCCGCGACCGGTGTGGGCGTCGATCGTCTTGTCTCGGGTTACCGCACCGACAAGGAAGTTTCGCCGGCCGATGATGCGGCACGCTTCGGCGATCCGCGCATACCGTCTGAGACGATCACCTCGCAATCGCACCTCTTCCATCTCGGCGATTCGCCCGTCAACAAACTTGACGGGGGCTGGTTTCATCAGGCGGACGAGGACAATTTTCCGATACTCAAAGGCCAACAAGCCAGCATCGTGTTGCTGACGTTGCAGCCCGGCGGTATCCGCGAACCGCACTGGCATCCCAGCGCCTGGGAGATCAACATCGTCACCAAAGGGGTGGCCAGCTGGGCGCTGGTCGACGGGAACGGCAATCACGAGAGTTTCGACCAAAAGGCCGGCGACGTGGTGTTCGCACCTCAGGGTTCCTTCCACTACTTCGAAAACCGCGGCCCGGCCGACATGAAGATAGTCATCATCCAGAACACCAGTACGCCCGAAGCCAAGGACAACATTGGCATCGGCGAGTCGATCAGCAAACTGCCGCCTCGGGTTCTGTCCGCCATCTTCGGCGTTCCGGAAAAAACCTTCAACTCCTTCAAGAAGTTCGACGAAGCGATCGTCATCCTGCGAAAGCAGTAGCCAGATTCCCTGCGGCCAAGGAACATTCAATGACTGATGACGCCGAGCGCTTCGGTGATCCCCGCGTACCCGATGAGACGATCACCTCCAAATCGCACCTGTTCCAGCTGGGCGCCCTACCTCCGATCGCGTATGACGGTGGCACACAGCAGCAGGCACACGAGCAGAACTTTCCGATACTCGTCGGTCAACAGGCCAGCATCCAGCTGATCACGTTGCAGCCCGGCGGTATTCGCGAACCGCACTGGCATCCCAGCGCGTGGGAGCTCA
>NZ_DASXHW010000198.1:0-3790 GCF_036488105.1 Mycobacterium sp.
AAGAAGACGCAGTTGAGGAATTTCTCCTTTTCGGCACTGCCGCTCGTCGAGCAGGAACCCGGCACGAAACCGTGGTTTGCGGTTCAGTTCGGCCCGTCGACGTTCGGCATTATCGACGAGTTCCCGGACGAGGCGGCACGCGAGACGCATCTTGGCGGGCCCGTTGGAAAGGCCCTCGCGGAGAAAACCGACGAGCTCTTCGATGCGGCACCCACATCAGCGATCTCGACGTTATCGCCAACAAGCTCTGACGTGTCCACCGCGGCGTCGGGGTGCGAAGGTTCTCATGTACCAGCGAAGTGCTGGGCCA
Source organism: Mycobacterium sp. (assembly GCF_036488105.1). GTDB lineage: Bacteria > Actinomycetota > Actinomycetes > Mycobacteriales > Mycobacteriaceae > Mycobacterium. The sequence continues at coordinate 311 of NZ_DASXHW010000198.1, forward strand.
CCCTAGCCGGTAACCGGCACTGCTGTGCCGATCTGAATCTTTGGAGCGGAGGTATTCAATGACCCATCCCTCGGGTATTCCGGCGTTCGAACGGTTCTTTCGTTCGGTCGCAAGCATCAAGATCGACAAAAACGACGTCCGTCGCTTCCGCGAGTTCGTCGACGAGCAGATCGACGATATTGCTATCGCGGGGCGCAACTCGGCCAAGTGGAACGGGCGTGACGTGGTTGTGGCGCAGGACCTTCCGATCACCAAGGGCGTCCAGGAGCGAATGCGCGAATTCGACAAGCTCGAGGAGGCCCAGGAGATCCGTGAACTGCTGCGGCAAGTCGTGCGGCAACCACCTGGCGACGTCACGTTCGCTGAGGACACCGAGCGGCTGCTGCCAGAGTTGTTCGGCGGGTTGAGTATCGCGCTGGCTCGTTCGTTCCGCGTGGTGGACCCGAAGGTGTCCAACCCGTCGACTGAGCATTGGGATCGCGTGTTCGCGCTATTTCGGCTGGTGTTCTGATAGCCGAATCCGAGCTGTCGTGGGCACAGGAGATGTCGAGTCGAGATGCACCAAGATTAGCAAACTGAAAGTGCTTGTCTAACAACACATCGTACCGCGACCCGCGGCAGTGTCCCGATAACGAACGTTTTGCGGCGCCTGACAGTCAGGTTCGGGTTCGCACGTTCGATTGTTGTCGCTGTTCGCCAGAGTTCGCTTGAAAGAGGATGAACAGCCATGCAAGTGATGGCGTTAGTACGACAAATCCGACCGCCGTCGTGATGGCGGTGGCTTGCATGGTTGCGTGTGGCGCTGCCGCCTGATCAAGGTTTAGCCCGGGCAGTAGTTGTGGATATTGCGCGATGGCCCATCCCCAGAGCAGGGCGGTGACCGCGAGAGCGGCGGTGGCGCGTACGGCGATGTAGCGGCGTCGGGTGAGCAAAAGCAGGGACAGCAGTCCCATGGCGATGGATGCGGCGATGAGCGCGACGCCGCGGTGGGTGAGTCGCTGATAGAGCTGGTTGGCGTCGCTGTGCACGACAGCGATCGCGGCGAGCGTGAGCATCCCGACGAGGATGCCGCTGATGAGGCCTTGTCGGCGAAAGTATTCGGCCAACTCCACGTGTCCGTCTCGGCGTGCGTCCGCGGTCAGGTAGATGGCCGCGAGGTAGGAGCACACCCCCACAGCGAGGATGCCGCAGGTCAGCGAGGTGGGATTGGCCCAGCTGGTGATGATGTTGCCGCGGGCCAGGCCGGGCGGAACGCGATCGGATGCGATGGCGCCGGCGATCGCGCCGAGGAAGAACGGGGTGATGACGGAGGAGAATGCGAACGCTGCGCCGAACAGGCGTCGTTGCCAATCTTCGGTGACGGCTTTGCGGAACGCGAACGCCGACCCGCGCGCGATGATGCCGATCGCGACCAAGGTGAGCGGGATGTAGAGGGTGGAAGCGACGGCTGCGAACAGTGGCGGGAACGCGGTCCAGACGACGACGAGGACGAAGATCAGCCAAACATGGTTGGCCTCCCAAACCGGCCCGATCGAGCGCTCGATGAGTGTGCGGCGGGGCCGACCGTGCTGCGGGTCGCCGGCAATCAGGTCCCAGAACCCGGTGCCGAAGTCGGCCCCGCCCAGCAGGGCGTAGGCAGTCACCGATAGCCAGGTGAGTCCTAACAATGCGGTGGCCAGCGACATGGCTAGTGCACCTCGACGTCGGTCACGTCGGACTCTCGGGGCGCCAGCGGTACCGGATGGGTTCGGGTCATGTGTCGCAATACGTAGATGGTGGCGGCGGTGAGCACGGCGTAGACGACGAGCAGCAAGGGTAGCCCCCAGCCGATTCCCGCGGCCGGGTTGACCGCTTGGTCGACACGCAGCAGGCCGTAGACGATCCATGGTTGGCGTCCGACTTCGGTGGTGATCCAGCCGGACTCCATGGCCACCACCGAAGCGATGCCCGACACCGCGACCGCGCGCAGGAACCAGGTCGTGGTGGGCATGTCGCGGTGTCGCCACCACGTCCAGGCCAGCCACGCCCCCAGCGCCAGCAGCGCGAAACCGATCCCGACCATGGTGTCGAAGGCCAGATGAACGACGTTCACCGGTGGCCGCTGGCCGGCGGGCACACCGTCCAGGCCGGCGACGTAGGCGTTGGGGTCCAGATGCGCCAGCAGCGACAGGCCGTTAGGGAGGTGAATCGCGCCGTGCAGCGCGTTGTCGTAGTACACGCCGCCGACCGACAGCGGTGCGCCATGACGACCGTGGTAAAGGCCTTCCATCGCAGCAAGCTTGGCGGGCTGGTCGTCGGCGACGTAACGGGCTGCCCAGTCACCGACCACGATCTGGATGGGCGTGATCGCGCAGGCGAAGCTCAGCGGAATGAGCAGACCGAGCCGGTGGTAGCGGTCGCGGTGCCCACGCAGCATGGCGACGGCGTAGACGCTGGCGGTCACGAAGCCGGTGACCATCAGAGCCGACAGAATCATGTGCATCGTCTCGGGCCAGGTGGCGCCGTTGAACATCGCCGCCCACGGGGACACACTGACCAGTTTGCCGTTGCGCTCAGTGAACCCTTGGGGGCTGTTCATCCACGCGTTGGCGCACACGACAAAGAACGCCGACAACACGCCGGCGATGAATATCGGGATCCCGGACAACAGATGGGTACGCGGCGAGAGCCGCTCCCAGCCATACAAATAGATGCCAAGAAAGATCGCTTCGACGAAGAAGGCGAAACCCTCGATCGCGAACGGCAGACCGATCACCGAGCCGTAATGCTCCATCAACCCCGACCACAACAGGCCCATCTCAAAGGACAAGATCGTGCCCGAGACGGCACCCACAGCGAACAACACACCCAGCGCGCGGGCCAACCGCCGAGCCAACAAGCGGTAGGCAACATCGCCCATGCGTTGCCCACGCCACTCCATGAACAGAATCAGGCCGGGTAGGCCCACCCCGAGACAGGCCAAGATGATGTGCCAGCCCAGCGAGAACCCCATCTGCGACCGCGGCGCCATGATGCTGCCGACCACCAAAAGCGAGGTATGTGCGCCCACGGCACTCATCATTCACCCAGCTGCTCTCCGAATGTCGTATAGGGGCCGGTGGGAACTACTGGGTAGGTAGCAGTGCGCACTTGCTGCGCACCACTGTGATTAGCTCAGCGTGGCGGCTGCGGCTTCCGCGATGACGTCCATCACCTCGCGGCGTTTCCGCCACGCCCGGAGCTGCCGCATCGCCCCGTTGCCTTGTGCGCCGATGCGGTCCAGTTCGTTTACGACACGATCGTATTCACCCAGAGCGTCCAATGCCGGGCGCACTCGTGCTACCAGCATGCTCAACTGCCCACGCGCCGACACTGATCCGCGACCGTAGCTCAAATCGAGTGTGCGACCGGATAATCCGTCATGGGAGGCCTTCCAGTACGCCGCCCGCAGCGCACCCGGCGGGAGGTATCCAATGACATCGCCGTGCAAAGGCGCCTCGA